>NZ_JCAUAN010000020.1:0-129648 GCF_059691975.1 Paenibacillus sp. J22FR5
GAACGCGCATCCATTCATTTGTGATGCCCTGATGTGAACAAGATCGAGGATCTTCTTTTCAATTGAGCTTTTATTCTCAGCCATGCTGAAATCCACCATTTTTTTGAAAAGGTCTGGAGATTGCTCCATATAATTTACACGTTGCGTCATAATTGTGTACCTCCTAATTTTTTTGACACTGATAAGACAATTGGCGACTTCAATGTGTGACATAAAAACTATTTCTTTTTTTTACCTCATTAAGCGCTTAAGTGTTAACTATTGCCAATACAACGATTAGCAGTTTTAAATGCTACATGCATCTATAAATTCTTTTCCAACAGATAAACTATAAGATTGCTGGTGATCATGCGGATGCGCTGTAATACACAATACTTTTTGCCATTTTTGTTAATCTCCTTTTTTTGCTTCTTATTATTCCAAAAAAAAAACTTACTCATTCAATACTGATTTCACACATGCTCATAGAGTTTATTGGTCAGTCATTTTTAGCCATATCGTGAGTAAGAAATCGTGTTATTACTTTTACCGTGTTCTTTTTTCAAACGATAGAATGAGCTCCTTCAATAAATTCTTGGCTGGAGTAAGGGATTCCGGAATTGCCCCCATATTTACATGCTGACATGATTTCCGACTACACATCCCAATGGTGATTGTTTCTTTTTTAGTCGGTGGAAATTGGCCCAGTTTGAATTCCAGTGGTCCCTCCTTTAATTCGACGTAACCAAGTGGCTCAACAATACCAACTAGGCAAACAGGACAATTGCTCAAGGTGTCTTCATCCCTTTCTTTTCTGATCAAATTTGTTTAATAATAAGGCAATTGGTGATATGAATATGTGACATCGTTCAGAGTCTTAATTTCCAAAATCTTCATATGAGAAACCCTATATTAGGGCAATAAATTCAGCCTATAATGACCATTCTAAGTAAACAAATAAAAGATTGCCTGCTATCCGGCCTCTCTGACCAAGTGGTTGGCAATCTTTTTTAAAATTATTAATCCAAGTATTGCCATAGCGCCTGTGTGCAATAGACCTTTATTTCCTGATTCCCGTTTCCATAAGATTCACCTTAACGTTCAAGCTAACGTTCAAATTTTGATATTCTTGTTTCCATTCTTCCTCGTTCCATTTTCGCGTTTTACTCCTAACGAAATCCCCTAATCCGAGCGGGTCGATCCCTTCTTTTTTAAATATTTGTATGAGATCCATTCCATTTTTGGTAAGATCATTTTCGAAACGGTCTTTTATTCTCTGCTGCTCTTGTGTTGGAAAGTGAACTCCCATTGAATCAAGAATTTCACCGTTTAGGATAAGGTATATCGTCACTTTTGGACTTTTCGTATCTTTGCTGACGCGATAATTCACTTTTGAACCGACATTTACCACTGCAATGTAAGATCCATTGTCCAGTTTTGCTTCAAGAGTACCGTACTTCACATTTCGCAGAAGAAGTTTCATGACTCGCATCTGCTTTTCGTTCAGTGACATGACATACTTGTCATCCTTAAATAAAGCTAAACCGGAAATCAGAACTTGATCGTTTTGCAATGTAAGGAGAGGTAAAAAAGGGTCCATTCCTTTTCCAAAAAAGGAGTACTCGAACTCGTGAAGATTTTGCATGGGAACAAGCCCGGTCCGCTCGTTCGTATCGAGTAAATTAAACAAAAACATTCCTTTTTCCTCATTTGAACTGAAATTCGCTTGTAACATCTCCTTTGCTTTTCCATCGACAACGGCCAAATACTTGCTTCGCGAAGATTGAGACTCACGAAGTGTCACATCCAATTCGTCTGATAACCCATTTGCCGCCAATTTTTTACCAAATAATGCCACATAAAATTTTCCTGTATTAATGGGCTGGTTTATTCGCATTTCCATTAATTGCAAGATATTCCTACTTGTGTGGCCAACATTTGAGTACCATATATTTGAAACGGAACCGGGTTTACCAGCTTGAAATTTAGGCGCCGTAATTGTAAGTTCGATTTGATCGTTTGGTGCTTCATCGTAGGCGCAGACAGTAGGTATAGTAATTTTGTCCAAAATTTGTTGCTTTACGCACCCCGTTAACAGGAAACAGGTAACCAATAGCAAGAAAAATAACCGATTCATACTGTTCTTCTCACTTTCATTCTGACAACATCGACTATATATACAAATGGGATGTACGCATAAATCATGTAAAATCCGATCTTGGATAACATTGTTTGAACAGCTTCAACACGACTACGACCTGGAATCAGACATACGGCGGTAAAGACCAGAATCAATAATATCGGCAGGACTGTCAATTGTTTCACAGTGAACATGAATTTAAACATTCGGCTTGACGCCCAAAGACAGAAGCATATGATGGGAATTACCCATAATATCTGTGAAGCAGCGCCGATAAATTCAAATCGTTCAATTAAAGGAAAATGAACAAATTTATATTTGGTTAATTGCGGCCATATTTCATTCGATAGTTGTTCGGGTTTGAACAACAACAACGAAATGAAAACAATCATAAGATAAAGTAATGTTGCAACAAAATTCGCCAAATGCGCCCATTTTTGCGATTTTTTTGGTGTTTTGATGAAAGTGTAGCAGAAAAAGAGCGTCTCCACGCCTAAAAAGGGAAATGTAAATTCCTTACTTGCTTGAATGATATCGTTCAGCGAATGATCCATAATGGGAGATAAATTGTTAAAATGAAAATATTTAGCAGTAAAAACCATTGAAATTAATGTAAATATTCGCAGGAAGCTAAACATACAAATGCCCACGATAACTCGAAAACCTCCTGCAACGATGTAATAAACAAGCAGGAGCAAAACCAATGCCAACGCCCATGTTTCAAGATCAGGGAATAGCCATACTTGTATAATTTCTATAAATAGCCGCATTTGATAACTTGCAACCAGCAGGAAGTAAACGATAAAGATAAAGTTAAGGCCCCCGCCCGCCCATTTTCCGAAAAATTGTTGATGAATATGAATAAGATCCGTCTCATTACGGTTAAGAATTCGATAACTCATCCAAATGACGATGTGGAAACAGATACCGCATAGGATGACAGAGATCCAAGTATCTTGACCAGCCAATTGAATCGGCTTGGTCGTCATGTTGACATACTCGGGTCCGAACTGCATCGTTAGAATCAATACAAAAACCAGATAAGGCGATATGGTAAAACGCGGATTTTCTGTTGACTTCATCTTGTATCACTCCCAAAGCTGCTTCACTCGTCTATGTCTCTTTTTATGTTTGCGTTTTTCCTATTGAATCTTACGGGTTTTGGTGATCTTAAAAAGCTAAATCTATGATGAAATTTGGAATAGGGAGGACGAATGACCGTATCATATAAGTCGGAAGTGCGAAAAGGATAAAAAGGAACCAGGTAAGGCATCCCGAGTGACGTTAATCGCAACAGATGCGCAACCAAGAAAAGCGTGCAGATAATAATACCCAGTAACCCCCATAATTGCGCTGCGAAGATAAATGGAAAACGAAGAACTCGTATGGTAGCGCTCATTCGAAAAATAGGTGTAGCGAAAGAAGCCAACGCAGCTAACGCCACTATGATCAATAAAAAATTGCTTGTAAGCGCGGCTTCAACTGCGGCCGTCCCGAGCACAATACCTCCGACTATTCCGATGGTTTGTCCGATTTTCGTAGGCAATCTGGCGCCCGCTTCCCGTAACAATTCAATGGCAAGCTCCATAATGAGCACTTCCACGACTGGCGGAAAAGGTACATTGATCCTCGAAGAAATGATCGTGGGCAAAAAAACATTGGAGATACCCTGACCGTGATAGGTCATAACAGCAAAATATAAGGGTGAGGCAAAGACGGAAAACATCACGGAGAACATGCGAATCAGCCGTAATATGGAGCCGATAATCCATGGTAAATAATAATCTTCATAAGTAATAAAAAAAGACCCCAAGGTGACCGGCGCAAAAAACGCAGTCGGGGACCCGTCCATCAATACGCAGATTTGCCCCGACGATACGGCCCAGGCAGCGTAATCAGGCCTTTCGGTCCCGATGTTTTGTGGAAAGATGGAGTTGGAATCATCTTCGATCATTTGTTGAAGGATCGTGCTATCCGAAACTTGATCGAATTGCACATCCTCTATGCGCTGAATGCATGTATGTAAATATTGTTCGTTCGCTACTCCCTCTATGTAGCAAATCGCAACTCTCGACTTGGATAAACTCCCTACAGTGCGCTCTTTTATACGCAGCTCGGGTATGGGAACTCGCTTGCGAAGCAAGTTAAGATTGATGTCCAATGATTCAACAAAGGCTTCTTTCGGTCCTTCCACGGTGAATTCGATTTCGGGTATCGTTACGTTGCGACCCTTGGATGCGGCGGCATTGACCAAAATACAATGATGGCTTTGATAGCCAAATTGAATAGCGACATTTCCCCGCAAAATTTTGTTTTGAATAAGGTCCCAATCGAAGGATATTTCTTTTTCCGCTACGGGGATCAAGTGGTACAAATCCTCGAAGGATATGTCCGAATTGTTGCTCAGGCAGCCCAGGATATGCTGTTGCAAGACTTTCGGCTCCGTAAGGGATTTAAAATAACCGATGAGAAAACGCTCCGTGTTCGTTTGATGTTCGTAGCAAACGAAATCCGATGATTCACTAAGCTCCTTCCATAACAGAGGGACTGAATTCATTTCTAACCACTCTTTTCCTATTTTCAATTTCTCAAGTTCATTTTCTCTCTTCAAACGGATAATTATACAGAATCAAAGCATAGTGAGCTAAAAGAAAAATATGACTTGCAGAACGTCATGCCGTTTGACCTGCAAGTCACCGGTGATTTCTCCGAATTAAAAGAAAGAATGAATGAAAGCCCGTGCGTTTGATAGAGATAATTGGAAATTCAGCAATTGGGATACGTTTCATAATAATTGATAATAGCCTTGATTGTGGAGAAGCTTATGCGAGCGTTTCCTTTTAGAAAATGAATGGGTTACGCTCTCCGTCATTGTCTCTTCACGACTATACTTCCCCCTTTTCCAATCGCCAACGATTCTCAAGCGAATGTTGTCGCCGCACCAGGCGTATTTCATCACATTCTCCAAAAACGGCTGCAATATGAGCTTGGTCGTCGTATACGAGAGGATCTGTGGGTCAATGTCGTTCACGAACATCTACTGCCTTCCTTTTGAAAATATCGCTTTGCTGCGGGCCCACTTTATCCTGCATACGGTGGGGGAGGACGGTACTCCGTCTCAAATCGAAGGCCACACTTCGGAGATTTTCCGAATGCAGCCCGACAACCTCTGGCTTTATATTGTGGATCATCCATTTGGCGCTGATCCTCTGCAGGCGGCGGGAACCTGAGCAGCACCCCTGAATATACAGAAAGGTGGTTGAGCAGATCCATTCCTCTGCTCAACCACCTTTCTGTATTCAACCATCCCAGCTAGGCCGCCACGCCGTAGTATGTTCTATGTTAGTCCAGCTTCAGTTCTGCAGCTATCACCCGCTCCAGGTTCGGCTTCGCCTGCAGAAAATCACGGTAGGCCGTGTACTCCGCAGACGCTTCTGCCGCTCGGCAGCTTCCAGCGGCTTCAGGGCTCGGACGGCGCGGATCACATCGGTCGCAAGAGCAGAGAAGCGCTCTTGTCTTACTTTGCGGCCTGTGCCAGCTACGCTGGTATTGGTTTAATCACTCCCCGGGTTGACTGATGACTTTCTTCCATACGACTAAGGACTTCTTCCTCAATACAAGAAAATATAATAAGCGTTCACCCAATAGTATAGAGTGAACGCCTAATTTACTTCAAAACTTTATTTGTCACCCGATATGTGCGCCCGCCCGTTGTTGGGTGACAAATAAGTTTTGAAGTGCAAGAAGCCAGCAAACTCAAGGGTTTGCTGGCTTTTCGTATAAAATCGATTTACAAATTAAGTTTTGAAGTGTTGTTTTGGAGTGAAAAACCTGAATTACAAATAAGTTTTGAAGTACTTTTTACAAACCATTTTGCCTACAATCTCTTTCAGCTATCGTTACCCGTTAGTTCAACGGTGAGACCATTACTTTGGGAGTTCATTAATGACTCCATCCAAAGGAAATCCCATTTCGACAAATTCTCCTGTATTAGCATTGATATCAACTACAATTATATTTTGTTGGCAAGTCTCTTGAGTGATCCAATCCCAAAAACGATCTCCTATAATGTAGGTGAATTTGTGTCGCAAGACTACAATGTTGGGACATTTGTGCATTTTTTGATGACACAAATCCTCCTATATGAAAATAAAAAAGCCTGATTCCTCAGGCATTTGCATTTAAAATTATGTAGGCACATTTGTGTCATTGGACACTCCCTGACGGTAAGCGGAATTACCACTTCGTCCAAATAAGCCGACATTTCATCCGCGTCCATCAGAAGGCTTCCTATGCACATCTTCTTTTCATTGGCAATGTTAGCTCGGCGTAGCAGAGCACCAACACGCAACACCAATTCATCCATATCAATCGGTTTGACCATATAATCGTCAATGCCGATTCGGAACCCCTTTTGCTTGGAGGAAATATCGTCACGGGCGGTCATGAACAAAATCGGTATCGTTTTATCTTGATTCCTTATATGGGTCGCAAACTCAAATCCATCCATCTCAGGCATCATAATATCCGAAACAATCAAGTCCACCATGTTGTCAACCATCGCACTTGTTCAGTCATCTTCCAGTAGTTCGGCTAGTTCCTCGCGATCCGCCTGATCGGCAGTCTTATGAATGGTGCCGTAGGGGTGTTCGGATGGTGCGTAGATGCTGTAGATTTTGAGTGGTTTATTACCCGTGTTTATGACGTTATGGAACATGCCTGCGGGAACCATAATAGCACTATCTGTTGTTGCTTGCTGCTCGAAAGAAAGGTCATCTTCACGTGGTCCCATTTGTACGATGGCGTCGCCGTCCTCGATTCGCAGGAACTGATCGATATTTCTGTGTACTTCCAAACCGACCTCGCCGCCTACTGGGATTGACATTACCGTGACTTGCAGCTGCTGACCTGTCCAGATTGCCGTGCGGAAATTGTCGTTTTCAACCGTCAGTTTTTTGATATCGGCTACATACGGTTTGCGGCCAAAATCAGTTTTGCTGTCGTAATCGCGTTGCTGAGTAAAAAACAGGTATGCCGCAAGCCCTACCGCCAGTAATCCTGTAATCGCAAAGACAATTTTTGCGCCAAATCCCGCCCAAGCAAAACCGATCATGAGTGTTCCAATGAGTGTAGCAACCGCCTGAAAGGCCATCATAACACCAAAACCCGTTGCTCGATCTTTCTGCTTTATATGAAGCGACATCCAGGCACTCGTCAGGCCTTCATAGACGCTCTGGAAAACCGCATAAATAATGAAGGCGGCAAAGACAAGCAAGAGCGGCAGTTCGTTTTGGCTTAGCAGCATATACGTTGCGCCAAGCGATAGGGCACCAATAGCAAAGGTTTTAGCAAAGCCAATCCGATCACTCAGCGAGCCAAGGTAGTAGATAATGAATGTACCCGTTAGGTTGTAGGCAACGTAGGCGCTAATAATTAGAAGATCGCTCAGACCCAACTCGCGGGCGCGGAGAAGCAGGTAAATGTCGGTGCTTTTAATCAGCGTAATGACCGAAATGAGATACAGTACGCGTTTATAATTGGGTGACGCCGCCCTATAGTGCATCTTCAGGCGACGGTATAAACCTGTAATACCGCCTTTTTCGGCGTTAGGCAGCTCAGCCTTTTTCTTTGGCTCTAGAATAAACCAGCCGGCAATGATTGCGCCAATACCTGGAATAACCGTTAGACCAATAATCAGCGGAATATTTTCACTATACAAATACATAATCGCTAGGGTAATCAGCGGACCGAGCGTGGCACCGAGCGTATCAGCGGCGCGGTGGAAACCAAATACCCGGCCACGATTAACAGGGGTAGAGACATCGGCAAGCAAGGCGTCGCGCGGTGCGTTACGTACCCCCTTACCAAAGCGATCAAGCAGACGAAAGCCAAAAATCGCCCAATAAGTTGGGAAAAGCCCCATCAACGGTTTAGCGAGCGCTGAAATACTATAGCCGATATTCACCAGCCTTTTGCGCCGCTGCAGGTGATCAGAATAGACACCGCTTGCCAGTTTAATCACACCAGCAACAAGCTGTGTAATACCTTCTATTAAACCAATTAGAATTACACCGTAACCGATATCACTGAGGTAGAGCGGCATGATTGGATAGAGCATCTCGGTAGCGATATCAGTAAAAAAGCTGACGATCGACAGAACAATGACATTACGAGATAAAAAAGAGACGGTTTTTCGTTTCGTGTTTGTGTTCATCGTTTAATAGGCCAGTACAAAGGCTCCCCCTGCTATAATATGTGTTTCATTTGAAATATTAGTAAGTTTCGGGGTAGAGTTGTAGTCGGTCGTTACGATTCCGGGCGCTTGGCTATGTTTATTAACACCCCACGCCCATACACGACCCTCTTTGTCGAGCGCCAAGGAGAAGTCGTGGCCGGCGGCAATACTAGTAACCGGCGGCAGGCCCGCAACCACTTCGGGTTCAAACACCCCTTCTAGATTGCCGAGGTTTTTTCCTAGTTGCCCGGAGTTGTCGGCGCCCCACGCCCACACCTTACCGTACGCGTCAAGCGCCATGGAGTGGCGTGTGCTGGTTGCGAGCGCCACGATGCCTTTCAGCCCCGGTATGGTCTCGGCCGGCACAATATCAGCCGTTGGATAGCCCAGCTGCCCATAAGCATTACAACCTTTTGACTTAACCGTGCCGTCAGCTTGCAGCGCCAGCACATGCCCAAAGCCCGCCACAATTTGGGTGCTGCCGGCTAATTCAGGAATTTCAATCGGCGTCAGGCTGCTCACGGCCACAAATCCCTGAAACTCACAGAGTTCCTGCGTGTCGCTGCTGCTCGGGTCGGCGCCCGCATCAACATAATAACTAATACCTGTGGCCGACTGGCCGATCAGCTGCATGAGTTCGGCAAACGTCCGTTTGGTATCGTTTGTACACTTAGCGCCCCAGCCGTAAACTTTTTCATTATCAAGCGTCGCCAGCGAGAAGCGGTGACCGGCGGTTATATGAGCGGCTTTGCTCGGCAAACTAATTTGGGTTGGTTTGCGCAAATCACCCCGGTCGCCCGTGCCGAGCTGCCCGGCGATGTTATTGCCCCAAACCCAAACATTGCCGTACACGTCGAGCGCCATACTATGGCGAAAGCCTGCGCTAATTTCGATAATTGTTGGAAGCCCCTCAACCTTTTGCGGACCGCTCACAATTCCTTTTGCGCTGTTAATACCGACTTGACCGTAGGTATTATCGCCCCAGGCGTACACCGTACCATTCTTAGTCAGCACTAGTGAATGATCAAATCCGGCCGCCAACTGCGAGACTTTTTCGGGAATATCAATTCTGCTGCTCGTGCCGCTAGTTGAGTAATTGGCGAGTTGACCGTGGGCATTTTTGCCGTTACCCAATATGACTGTCTCGCTGGCTGTACTTTTTGGAAACAAGCTATAAATCACGCCAGCAATCACAGCTAGAGCTAATAAGCCAAAGATAACCTTATGTGGGGTAATGTGTCTGCTCATATACTAGTTAGCTGCAAGTCGGTAATTAAAAGTTGTTGTAGGTATGGTATCAGTGGTGAAGGTAACTTGGTTGTACTTTGGCAAGCTTTGCGCAATATTATCCTGGGAGGCGGGCATTTTGTCTCCGGATAGGCTTGGGATAATCAGTTGAGTTATGACACCTTTGTAACCATTAGCCGTTGTGTTGGTATGAATATGGCGCGTACGCCCCGTGTATTCGCCTGGATAAATAGTGGTGTATTCGTAGTAACCTTTGTCGTCTGTCAGTACATACCCGCGCAGCGATAACTCGCTGGATTTATAGCCGCTGGCCGCACCATTGGAATTGGGGTGATAATTGCCGCTATTGTCGGCATGCCAGATTTCAATTTTGGCGCCTGCGACCGGTGTTGTGCCGGTGGCTCCCGCATAGACATAACCTTGTACCTTGATACTTTTTCCAGTTAAGTTGTCGTAGTTCAGATTGCCTTTAGTCAATGCACTGGTGCCAGTAACATAATAGGGCCCTTGAGTAACTTGCTGGGTGAGCCCACTATCGTTGGCGGCCGCTGTTGTTGCGGTGGCAGTTGCAGTGGCAGTAGTTGTTGGAGTAGCTGTGCTGGTAGAAGTACTACCAGTGGATGGCGTATTACTACTAACTGGTGACTGGGATGAATTACCTGTAGAACAGCCACCAATGATTAACACACCTGCTAGTATCAAAATGATAAGTGATTTGTTTTTTTTCATAAATGAATCCACTTCCTTTTTTTTCATGATTATAACACTACATCGAGTAGTTTAACATGAAAAGTTGCTGAATGTTTGAGACTTATAGTTACATTCCATTTCTCTGCTCTACCGCTATTTATGATACGGTTCAGCATTTCATCTTGGAGGCGAAATTTTAGACCATTCTCCGCGGCGCCATGATTCAGATTTTGAGCTTCAACCTCAAGACATCAAATGAATTCTCGCCTCCCCGGCAAGTGATAGGTTCATTTCACCTAAGCGGGTTTTGTCATTTGTACGTAATCCTATGGCAAATGGACGTTCTCCATATTTACCAAGATATTTTTGCACGTCTTTACTTTCACCGGGGCCAACAAGGATAATATCAGTTGAGCCTAATGAAAATTTATTTCTGTAAGTACCGATGTTCTCCCACTCCCCCCTAATAAATCGGAATATTGCTTGCTTCCTGTAAATCCCGCACGGCCATAATCAACTCTTTAATTCCTATACTTCTATTTTCGTGCTTGCCAGCCTCCTCAAAAGGCACCCTCAAGCTTCTGGACGTACGGTCTGTAATCAAAAAAGGAAGATTCGGGTACGAAAGTCCCCATTGAAATTCCAATTTTGTTCCGTCTGCTTGGATTCGGCTCCCTTCAATTGGACCTAATATGTCCACTCCTCTTTTTCGAATTAAATCCAACTGCTTCTCAAGATCTTCCGTGAATAATGCATATTCTATGATCCCCTCTCCTATTGCAAAATGGGGGATGAAGCGTGTCTCCATAGGACCGCGCCCTTTGGTCATGACGTCTAATTTGCCAATTGTCTTGAACATTTTCGCAAGCATAAGGAGAAAACTGCCAACAGAGAAAAGCTCCAAGTAGGTGCCGTCCTCAAAAGGAATAACCGCATTTTTCGCCCCTCCTTTGAGTTCGCCACCCATGACAACATGAAACCCAGTTGTTGATATTTGCATACGGCCTTTTTCAGATTTTTGACTAAAATAATGGCATGATCAAACTGTAATTTTACATGTACGTCCGTCATCTCATCACCCTCTCAGACCGAATCGGGAGGTGGCACTTCCGAGCAGTTTGTACTTGCTTACGAGGCTGCATCACTGCTCGAAGCAGCCTTCAATGAACCGCTTAAAATCCATGAGTTGGCAAGAAATTTAAACCTAAACCGTTCTTATTTATCGGAATCCTTTAAAAAGGTCTACGGTCTTTCTCCCAGATCTTATAGAGCAGAATCCGGTAAACGTGAGGCCAAAAAGTGGTTGACAGAAACCGAGTTACCTATCGAGCAAATCGCCGATAAACTCCAGTTTTCTTCAGCGAGCCACTTTTGCCAGCACTTCCGACAGTGGACAGGGCTGACACCTCACAAGTTTCGCAATCAGAAAGATCAAGAAAATCTGCCTACAGCGAATTATACTTATTTATGACTTAAAGACCTTTGCACGCTCCAGAACTTTATTTGTCACCCTACAACAAAAAAGAAGAGCCATATATTCATTTAAGAGTTTATTGTATCTGGGATAGCTTCTGAAAAACTAAAAAAGACAGAGAAGTGGGTCTGCTCTGCCCAATAACTTTTCAAAACTTTATTGTCTACTTCAAAACTTATTTGTCACCCAATACCCGTCTTGATTCCGGCCCATTGACTTTCCCTTCCCCACGTAATAAAATAATTGTACGTAACATATACTTTGTACACGGAGGCTATCCTCTCCATGCCACAAGAAAAAGAGATTCAAGAAAGCTACTACATCGAGTCCCCCGAGCAAGCGACCGTCTTGCTGAATCCGCTTCGCGGAGAAATCATCGCCCAGCTCCTGGAGCCTGGCTCCGCTGCAGAAGTGGCGCGAACTTTAGGCGAGACTGCTCAGCGCATCAACTACCACCTCAAGGCGTTGGAAAAAGCCGGCCTCGTTCAGCGCATAGGCACACGCCAAGTGCGCAATCTGGTAGAGGTGTTGTACCGCTCCATTGCCAAAACTTTCGTGCTCGCCGAATCGCTCAGCATGAAGCCAGAAACCTTGCAAAAGTTGAAGGATCAAAGCTCCCTTGCTCATCTCGTGACGACATCCGAGCGAATTCGCCGAGATGCCATGCTGCTCATGGAGCAGTCTGATGTCGGTGAGGTGATCCCTAGTGCGACGCTGCAGCTTCAAGTTCACCTTTGCTCCGAACTGCAACGGCAAGCTTTCATTGAGGATTATGCCGCGATGGTCCAACAGTTAGTGGAGCGTTACTCAGGTAGTCAGGCTCAAGACGCATATCATGTTTTGCTAGCCGTGTACCCCAAACCGAAGGAATGAGGAGGCATTTGCCATGAGTCATGAACAACAACCGAGTCAGCGACAGCAGGATACAGCTCCTGCAGCAACCCCTGTCATCACTTGGGAGCAAGCGCAAGAGAGCAAGCATGTTTCATCCAGCAGCAATGTCATTTCCATCGAAACTTATCGCCGACAAGATTCAACTACCATAGATTCCGAAGCAACGGTTACTGTTCGCGAGTTTACTGCTAATCCAAATGAAGCCCCCATTCGACTCATCATCGTTTCCTCCGGTTTCGGCCAGAAGCATAGGGTGCATACGAATACTGTTCAATGCAAAGCCGCTTAGACTCGACTATACAACTTAATTACATTTGCAAAATAAAATGATTTTCATCTATGAAAGGATGATTTAAATGAGCTTCATACCTATGGTTGTCGAACAAACCGCGCGTGGAGAACGCTCGTACGATATTTACTCCCGATTGCTGAAAGACCGCATTGTGTTCCTCGGGACAGAGGTTAATGATCAAGTAGCCAACGCGATTATTGCCCAGCTCTTGTTCCTTTCGGCTGAGGATCCTGAGAAGGATATCTCCCTCTATATCAACTCACCGGGCGGTTCTACGTCAGCTGGACTCGCGATTTATGATACGATGAACTTCATCAAACCGGATGTCTCCACCATTTGCGTAGGTATGGCAGCCTCTATGGGGGCTGTTCTCTTAACAGCCGGCGCGCCAGGCAAACGATTCGCACTTCCGAATGCCGAAGTCATGATTCACCAGCCTTGGGGAGGTGCGCAGGGGCAAGCGAGTGATATTCACATCCGTGCCCAGCACATTCTCAAAACACGCAGCATTCTAAATCGCATCCTCTCGGAAACGACCAAACAACCGATTGCAAAAATCGAGTTGGATACGGACCGCGATTACTTCTTGGAAGCTGAGGATGCGCGCGTCTATGGCTTGATTGATAAGGTGATTGAGCGGATATAGCTGTTATTTAAAAAGGAATCGGGGGCACATCCCCCGATTCCACCAAAGAAATAGACCTGCGGATTCCGCAGGTCTATTTGCTTAAATACGACGTATCCCCTCACGGGATACCGTCAATTTCTCGTATCCACCTTCGGTGATCAGATACGTGTCTTCAATACCGACGACCCCGCGCCCGGGGAAGGTGAACTTGGGCTCGATCGCAATGATCATGCCCGGCGCCAGCGGGTATTTGAAGCCCTTGGCGAGAACGGGCAGCTCGTCGATTTCGAGCCCGATGCCATGACCAAGGAATTTCACTTGGTCAGCGCCATACCCCATGAAGTGGGCGCCCAGCCCAGCTTCATTCACTTGATCCAGCGCGAGCAGATACAGATGCTCGGCGATGGTGCCCGGCTGCAGCCTGGCTTCCGTGGCGCGGAGGACTTCCTCCGCCACGTCATACGCTCGCTGCAGCTCAGGGTCTAGATCCCCGATCACGAGCGTACGTGTCTGATCGATCAAGTACCCGTCGATGGAGCAACCGACATCGACGAGGATCGGGTCGCCGCGCCGAATCAGCGCGCGGCCTGAGCTTTGCGGGCTGGACGGGTGGAGCCCCGTGCCCCCGGCCGGCCCGTCAAAATAGGTGGGCACCGCTGCCGATGCGCCTGACGCGACCATTCCGGTGATTAACTCGGAATTGTACGCGCGCATGCGCATCAGCCCTTGGTGCCCGCGCAGCCTCAGCTGATGCTCGATGAGCGCCATCAGCTCAACCTCCGCCATCCCCTCACGAATGTGGGGGATGACCGCCCCCAGCGCGTCGTCCACGACGCGCGCTGCCGCCCGAATCGCCGTGACTTCGTCCGGCGATTTGATCATACGCTGCTCTCGTACGAGCAGCGAGCCGTCCTCCCAGACCGCGCCGGGCAGCGCGGTCTGCAGCCTTAAATAAAGCTGGACGGGTAACACGTCCAGCTCCGTCGCCACACGCAGCGGCTCAGCCGCCGCTGCGCCACCATCCGCGCAGCGCGCGCGAAGCCGCTCGCCGAGCGTCTTCCAAGAGCCGAGCGCTTCGACGGCCGCTGCCGCTTCCTCCTCCGCTCGCACCAAACTGCGACGAACGAGATAGATCGCTTCGCCCTCCGTCGGAATGAACAAATACCCCGTCTGCATCGAGCCGCAGTAATAATATATATCGACATTGTGCGTGACCAGGAAGCCTGACCACCCTCGCTTACGCATCTCAACTTGCAGCCACTGCTGCCTTTGCTGAAAAATTGTCATAGAAATCGACTCCTATACGCCGTAGATTGACACCTCACCTTCACATTATACATGGAAATAACCTTTATCGCTCCATCGATGCTTTCTCCAATACTCAATACACCATTTCCGCAGAAGACTTGATCGTCCACGTAATCGGCTGCAAAACCGTATAAGTTCGCGGGAACACCAACCGAATAAACATAATCACCCCAGGTCGTTCAAGCGTAACCGAGTAATCCTGACTGTCATCCCGATAGGTGTACGGAAATACCTCATCCTCATTAACAACCTTAAATAAGTCAACCACCACCGTGTTCTGCAAAAACGTATCCGGCAGTGGCTCATTATCCGCATTTAAACGTAAATTGGCCTGCAAATATGCCATCGCAGCCTCTCTAGCTTTCGCCTCATCAATCGAATGAGTGCCTTGTGCGAGCTTCGCCCCATCACTTTGCTGAGCAGCCGCATGTACAGCATTGTTCAGCCCATGCTTTCCCTGAAACACGGTATGCATCGCCAACTCTTCATCGGTTTGAAGCGCATACAGCGACATAAACACCACGCTCATTAACATCATTAAAAGCAGCTTATACACGCCATTCCCTCAACTCTCATGGCACATATTCACTCATTTTCATACCTGTTGCGCCCATGCGGTCAGAAGCAGCCGGGATCGTAATACCGACAAGCTGATCAATCACAAAAAGTCGGTGATACGGATACGTCATCGTTAGCCGCAAGCCCGTTCCCCGCCATACAGGTGCGTTCGCATCCATGCCGCCAACGCCAGTGTTGGTGCCAACCACATAGGCTATATCCCCAGGCACGAAGCCTCTTTCCGCCATGCGACTTCTGGATTCCTGAATCATCGCTTCATTAATATACCCATGGCTGCCATTCGCACCAACCTCGAGCAAGTAATCAACTTCCTTTTGCAGCACAGCCTGCCGAACAATGATGATATGTTTATACACTGGTGCGAACATGAACCAACAGAGCATCGTAGCAAACAGAATAAACACCAATATCTGCTTCATGGATTAATCCGTTCGATAGACCCATTGATTCTAGCCCCGCTATCGCTCACTTGCCTGCGTGTCCCCGTACTTCCCCCTACAACATCGAAATAAATACCAATAACGACAATCATCAGCAGAACCGTTACAAGAATAGACCTCATACATCGCCTGCCAATTCTATGGTTGAAGTGCTGTAATATTCGTATTCGCTGTCGTCCCATGGGTGTTAATATTCCGTCTCATTCCCGTCGAACCATCATTAATAATCGTCGTAAACAATAACGCCACCACAATTAACATCATCACCGTGACCAAAATATTTCTCATTGTTTTGCTCTCCTATCGTTGCATTAGTTAATAGCATCAAATAATCGTTGTCCTTCAGCAATCCAAGGGTACATAAATACCCGAAATGTATTCAGAATCGGCAGTCCCGCCAGCACAAAAAGCACATACGATACTGTTTCCTTCTTGCTATCGCGAATCAACTCCATTTTCTCTTTATAGTCCTGAATCCGCTGCTTCAGCAGCTCATAATAACCGCCATGCTCATTCAACCTGAGTGCATTTAGCGTTTCTCCAAAGCTATGAGCTTCCTCGGTACCTAGTCTCCTTTTAAAATGGGAAATCGCCTCTTCGGCTCCCTGATACCACTCATTCAGCAGCAGCTGAACATGGGCTCGAATTGACGTTGTTTGACCGACACATAAGGACAATTTGTCATGCAAATTTAATCTCGAATCGTTGTAGTACAAGAGCTGTCGACTGATCGCGTAAATGTCCCGCACAATACGTTGGGAACGCTTTTCTTTTAGCTGCGCAAGCACCTTTCCATCCCAAAAAAGAAAAATCGACATTACGACAGCGCCAACAAGAACATACACCGGCTGCATTTGCAAAGTGAGCCACGGATGCTTAAAAGCCGAGTACCCCAAACCTCCGATCAGCAACGCACCGCCTAAAAGCAACCTTCTCGCCCCTTCATAAAGGTTCGCATCCATCCAAATGCCGCACCCTAACAACAATTGCCGCTTCTCCTCCACTGCTTTCGTGCTCATCCCCAGCATTTTATATAACCAAGGGGGTATTCGAACCATTTGTAGCGCACTTTTAACTTGTAGAGATCGCCATCTCCGCTTGCGGATCGGTATGAGCTTAAGGCTGTGATAGATCATGAATAATAAAAGAATGAATAATAGCAAACGCATCGCATACTGCAGCATCAGCAGCTGGGTGTTGACCAAAACCACCGCTTCCAACTCCTCACATTCTTCGCAAAGATAAGTAAATACCCATCAAAAACGAAACAAAAATCAGTAACAACGCATCCAAAATCATATTCCGCCCCGCCGGGTCGATCACATAATACAGATAAGCATTGTCCGCATTCACTTTGAAATTAATCCACATGAACAAGACTAAGAAACCAATTGGCGTAAAATTCGCAATTCGGATTTCCAAAAGTCGATTTCGTTCCATCTGATCAAATCGCTGCGCTTTACGCATATCCGTGATAAGCTCCTTTAAGCTATCTCCGACAAAACTTCCTTCTTTCAGCGCCACCCGCATAATCCCGCTAAAATAATCAGCCCAGATGTGACCGAGCGTCAGGGAGAACACCCGCAAGCTCTCCTCTGTATCCCTTTGCGTCATTAAATGACGATATAGCTGCTCAAATACAGGCTTAATCGGGTACAGGATTCGATTTTCCTCTAAGCAATACTTCAGCGCGATTTTCATATTAGGATTTGAATCCATCATGTAATACTGGTAAAAGACTTCAACAGCAGGAAGAAACTCTAACCGCGTTCGCAAACGGACACTCACCAGCTTGACGCGAAGCAATAAATAGGGCAGAGAAGCACCGATCACGGTAATGATAAGGGCGCCTTTTAAGGATTGAAAAAATAAAATCCCCGCCAACAGGCCCGATAATAACCCGATAAAACTGATTGTCATCATCGTTCGAAGGCTTACTTTAGATTCGACGGATTCTAGCAACTCTTTGATATGCTTATAAACCCTGCTGTATCTCGCCAAATATGCGCTTAATCGCGCGCTTACCGTGGCGTTTTTTACATAGTGCAATCGAAATCTAGCTCTACGTTGTCGGATCACCAGCTCCAGAAGTGCTTGAAAACCCACATAAACAAGAACAAATAACAACAAGAGAAAGACATATTTGGCGAAAATCACTCCTTTAAATCGCCTTCTTTCCCTTCATTTTCGATAAATCCGTGCTCCATTAACAACGAAAAACTATCCTCATCTGCTTTTCTGATTCTTCGCGATGCATGAAGCGACAATTTCCCGGGAAATGTCCATTTGGTTGTCGAGTTGTCATAAAGTGCTAAATTCGTGACGAAAACGCATTCATTTTCATAGCGGTATTCGACGATTCGGACAATCTTTCTTTTACCGTGAACAACTTGCATTTCAATCCCGATATGTGTCACAAATTCAGTAATCCGCTTCGTTATTAGACGCTGCGAATTCATTCCTCTGCCATCCAGCATACACATGTCTGTAATCGCATCAGGCACATCCTCCAGTTCACTAACATGGACCGTCGTTAAGCTGCCCTCATGACCACGTGTACAAGCGCGAACATACAAATTCGCATCTTCATCCCGTATTTCGGCGTGACATATACGCTTCGGAGACTGCCTTAACGCCAATTTAAAAGCCTGCAAACCTGAATGTCTCGGATCTTCCTCGTCAATTTCGTATTCGACGATATTTTTATATGGGAAATCTCGCTTCAAATTTAACTCGAATCGCGATTCAATCGTGATGATTCGCTCGTTATCGTCCATTTCAGCGATAATGGCTTTAATGAGATTTGTCTTTCCGGAGTTTGTCGGTCCAATGACGACCATATTGAAATAGGTGCGAATGAAACAGCGAAGTAATAGCTCCATGCGGGAATCCATCGTGGCAAGGTCTGGTGAGGTCAGCGAGGCTAAATCAAATCTTTTTACTGTGTAGAATCGAATCGTCAATGTCGGTTCAGCTGTGAATCCGAAGCCTGTCATCGTCACACGCGAGCCATCATGAAGTACGACCTCCGCCCAGCGTTTTCGGGGATTGAGGGTATCATGGTTGAACAGCACCAGATTTTGCTGGATCCGCTCTAATTCACGGATGGATGGAAGCTCATAGAGAGAAGGTCGAGCGATTCCGCCACGCACTTCAAAAATCTGCCTCCCCACAACCTGAATCTCCTCCAATCCTTCCTTCTGTTTGAGAACGAGTTCCAGGACATTTAAGCCAATTATTTCTGCAAAAATCGCTTCTGGCAATGTCGTATACCCGCTGGTCCGAGGTGGGATGTCGGAAAGTCTTCTTTTCGACACGAGATCATGAATAATTGCTAGCAACTTGCCACGATCTTCTTCATAGCCCAAAATTGCTCGATTAAGCGTCTCGTTATACAACTGTTTTTCGCTCTCCGAGCGGCCTTTCAAGGAAACAAGTTCGATCCGAATCTCTTGAACCCACTGTTGAAAAATGGCCTCCTCACGCGCGTGATCCTGATGGCTACTGCCGTTTGTCCATACATCATGTGTTGTTTCGCCTGAACCAACCTGTGATTCTTTACCGCTATGCACATCACTTACATTGGATGAACTCGGGAAGTGATGTAATCCAACCACCGCCTCTTCCGTCCTCCGTTCATGCATGTAGGTAATCATCGAAAACCTTTTCCCACTCACTCCCTTCACCTCCTTTGATTAATTTAGCTGACCGCTCTTTTGCCAGCGATAAGCTTTTGGAACCACGTTTCTTGCCTCACACTCGTCCTCTGAGGCAGCTTGTAAAAGTCAGCGAATTTCCGAGCCACAGCCTTCACCTCATGATGCATGGGGTGTGCATTGCCTAACAGCTCCATCAGCTTCCCTTGGTTACAGCGAGCAAGCGCATCCGCGTGTCTACTGACATGCCCAATCAAGTGCAGCTGCGTTTCTTTGCGAATATCTTTGATCGTAAATTCACTTTGCTTCGCGTGCCGCTCCGTTTGAACAGCCATCAGCTCGAAAGCGTCCGGCTGTAGGCCAAATACAGATCCAACCTGCCTGATCCATCTCGAGAAATCCTCCTGAAAATGCGCAATATCCCCCGTCGTGACAACGATTTTGCTATCTGCTTCAAGCAGCCCGCTAACCGTCGCCGCATTATCCCAATACGCGCTCACTTCAATGATACAGATGTCAAAAGCGCCTCGCGCCACCCGCAGCAAATGGATAATTTCCGATGGCGTGAAAAACTCAGCCTGCTCGCGCAGCATATTCCCATATAGGATATGTAGGCCATGTGCCTCTTTCGGCTTATCACAAACGTGGAGCAGCCTTTCTGGTGTTAAGCTTTGCGCCTTCAGTTCCGCTCTCAACCCATCTAACGTAAAAAGGTGCTCTTCACGCCCCAGATACCGATGGAGCTTTGAGCTTTTGAGATTCAAACACAGATAACCCACCTTCTTCGAAGTCTCCATCGCTAACATACAGGCCACGCCAAAGGACGCCAACGTCGTACCAATATTCGGTGTAGAGCCAACGAACGTAATTAATTTACCAGGAAGCGTCTGATTGGATTGCCCCCCACTTGACCCATCTACCCATGCACGGATTTCATCCGCAATCACAGCCGTACTGCGTCCCGGGAGAATATAATCCAGCTTCATCAGCCTGCACATTTTCACATACTTCTCATTGATCGAGGCATCATGATAATTCGAAAGTAACACGATGATATTCATCGTTGGCTCTTGCCCCTGCAAGCCTTCGAGAAACTCCTCCAACTCCCCGTAAGACAGCTCCCGATCCGAAATAATGACGTACGAGTAAGGTTGCTCCATTAATTTAGGCTGTAAATCATTCGCATCCGTAAATATTCGCCACCCAAACGGTTTCGCATACACCACATTCGTAAGCTCATCTATCAATCGCTGATCCGTCGACAATAAGCCGATTTGCAATATGTATCACCTCTTTTTGTTTTATTCGCCATAAATCATACACTTCATTTACTCTACTTCCTTGAATATATTCCCAGACGCCCAGAGCAGACTTTACATCCAGTTGCTCATTATCACTGGCACTCTACCTCGACTTACTGTACTTCCATATGCTCAACATCCCTGGTACTCTACTCCTACTTACTGTACTTCCTAATGCTAAATATCCCTGACTCTACTCCCACTTACTGTACTTCCTGATGCTCAATATCCCTGCACTCTACCTCGACTTACTGTACTTCCATATGCTCAACATCCCTGGTACTCTACTTCTACTTACTGTACTTCCTGATGCTCAATATCCCTGCACTCTACTCCTACTTACTGCACTTCCTGATGCTCAATGTCCCTGCACTCTACTCCAACTTACTGTACTTCCTGATGCTCAATATCCCTGCACTCTATCCAAATGTTCTTTCCCCCACACTCTTCAAAATGACGCGCCCCCCTCCTGCTCTCGCCCTACTCCTCTGCAAGTATCGACGTTGAGCTAAAGGCAATGACAAGCTTGGCTTTCTTTGAAGAGCACAGTTGATCGATTTGGAGCCATTCCTTCTCCGTCATATTCAAATTAATCTGATCAATGGCGCCATTGGCTTCCAGTCTTGAGGTGTACATCTTTTGTTCATCCCCCTCAACCTTGGATAGCAAATTGGAGTTCTTCGGATTATCCACCTCCACATTGGCAGAGGACTTCACAGAAGCCACCGAAATTTCCCTTTCATCAAACAACCGTCGCGAGCTGCCATCGGTCCCCGATACATACAATCGAACCCGATCCCCAGCGCGAATGCCATTGGAAACCGAAAGGAGATACTCCTTAGGAATTTGAAAAGTCGCCTGTTGTTCATTAGGTAATAAATGATAACGATTCACCTTCCATTTCAGAATGGGCTCCTGCGTACCCAAGGGAATCATAGATTCCTGACCAACGGCATCAGCAAGTCTCGTCATCATGCCCTCCGTGTAGCTTCCTTTCTGAATCGCTCTGAACTCGACCATATCGTCACGAATAAACTGACCCGCACGGATAAAATCCCTCGGAACCACAACCTGAACCGTCTGCTGCAGCTCCACTTGGTTCACTTGCAGCACATACACCCCGTACACGAGCAACCCGGCCAGCACCGCAGCAACCACACTAATTAGCAGGCTTCTCCTGCGATTCAATCGATCACCTCCTTTCCTACAAACACAACACAACAAAAAGAACGCAAACCCCGGAGATCCATCCCCGAAATTTGCGTTCTTCGCAAATCAAACTATGATAAGTTCGAAACAATATAATTAAAGTATCACATTAACTTCCAATTTTCAACATCTATTTACAAATTTCTGATCAGTAGTGACAAATGGACTATGTGCCGTCGATTGGTAGAGTTACCGAGTTCGCCACTTCTATCGACACTATCCCCTCGACTCAGAAACATCAACCCTCTGCCAACTATTCTACTACTCCCTCCACTTCAGGCTAAAAGAACGTAGTGCCAGCACTTCATCGCATCATATCTGTTCGTGCTATCCCTTTGACTCTGACTCAGGAGCACCAACCATCTACAACTGCTCTACTCCTTCCACCACTCAACGCCATAAACTCGCAGTGCCATCACTTTATCGCTAACTACTTATTCACACTATCCCTTTGACTCAGGAAAATTTTATTCATACGGTAGCTACTCGCTACTCTTGTAGATACCACAGAAATTGCGTTCGAGCGATATAGTCACATGACTGATACTCGCTACTCTTGTAGATACAACAGAAATTGGGTTCGAGCGTGAAGTATGAGCCAAAAAAGGAGATCCAGCTTAAAGCTGGATCCCCTCATTGACTTCTGCGAGTGTTGGCAGCGCAGGAATCGCTCCCCTGCGAGTCGTGGTGATTGCGCCGACGCGATTCGCGAAGGCGAAAACCTCCTCAACCACGCCGGGCACGGCCAGCGCGTCCACGATCGTGGTTGGCGTGGCGCCCAGCGACGCCAACTGAAAGAGCATGCCGCCGACGAAGCTGTCGCCGGCGCCGGTTGTATCCACGGCGGCCACAGGCACGCCGGGGATCACGACATCCTGCCGCGCGGTCACGACGCGGCAGCCCTGCGCCCCCAAGGTAATAATGATCACCTTGGGCCCGCTCTGCAGCAGCTGCTGCGCACCTGTGGTCGCGTCAACGCCGAGGAGGAATTCAATTTCCTCCTCGCTGACCTTGACCACATCCGCAAGCCCTAGCTGCGCAAGGATTTCGGTCCGAGCCGCATCCTCGCTCGGCCACAGGGCCAGCCGCACATTAGGGTCGTACGACACCAATGCGCCAAAGTCCCTCGCTCGCCGCGCAGCGTCGAGCGTAGCGGTACGGCAAGGCTCGGCGATCAGAGACACCGAGCCGAAGTGATAGATCGCGGCATCTTCCAGCAACTGCGGCTCGACTTCGTCTGCGCGCAGCAGCATGTCCGCCGCCGGGTCGCGGAAAAACAAGAAATCGCGCTCACCATCCGCGCGCAGCGATACAAAAGCCAGACCAGTCTTCGCCTCGTCGGTCTGAAGCACAGCCGTATGCACGCCCACATCCTGGAGCGTGCGAACCAAATAATCGCCGAAGGGGTCCCGGCCGATTTTGCCAATAAACCTAGCGTCGCCGCCTAGTTTGGCGACCGCCGCAGCTACATTGGCCGGCGCTCCGCCCGCCGCCCGCCCGAACTTCGCAACGTCGGCTAAGGCTTCGCCATTTACCTCCGGCACGAAATCAATCAACAGCTCACCCAAGCATACGATCATTGTTTTGGTAGTTGATTTGGTTGTTTCAGTTGTATCAGTTGGTTTACTCATATCGCCCATTCCCCTCTATTTTTGATAACCGAGCGCACGCATAATGAACGTCGTGGTTTGCCCAATCAGCGTTTCCATATCCGGCCGCTCATCCGTAAACATGGGCTCAAAAAACTCCCTCTGCTTATAAAAGAACATCGCACCCAGCACGAACATCAGCGTGCTATCCAGTGATTCAAACTCATACAACCCCTTTTGCCTGCCCTTGTCCAATAGATCCCGAACCTTTTTCCATAGCGGAAAAACAAGTTCTCTCATTTTCTCCACACGCGGGGTAATCGTGATAATCTCCATCTGAATTAGACTGATCATCTGCGGATCCTTATTGCGAATCTGTACGACTTCCCTAATCACCATTTGAATACCTGCAAGCGGATCTTCCACTTTAAAAAATTCCGTAAATTTATCAGCAGGAAAAAACTGCTTAAATATCTCATGGAAAACGCTCTCTTTTCCACCAAAATAATAGGAAACCAGAGCCACATTGGCCCCGGCCTCCTCACATATTTGACGAACGCTAGTTGCATCATAACCATGCTTCGCGAAGAGCTTTTTCGCTGCCAGCACAATTTTCATTTTCATATCTGACTCTTGTTGAACCATGCCTAGCGTCCTCCTCATCGATCATTAAGCGTTTAATGGAACATGACCCGTGGACGGGGCTGCCTTTGCCTTTTTAACAAATACAACCAACATATCGATGACGAGCCCAACGGCTGCAATCAACACTAAGAAACCAACTTCGCTGCCAACACCAGGTCCACCGAACAAAATATTCATTAACCCGTTCACCGCATAGGTAGCCGGGAAAAAATTACTAATAGAATGATAAAAATTCGACAAAAGCTCTCTCGGTACGATCGCACCGGAGGAGACCAATTGTAGGGATAACATAGCAATGTTAAATAGCATACCTGCGTTCCCAAACAAAGTCAAAAACATTTGTGCAACCAACGCAAACGTCAATAAGAACAACGATTCGAAGCCCCAAAGTGCGACAAAACCTTTATCTACTTGGCCCCCCAAAGCTACCACCATGATAGCGCTAATCAGCCCGACGACAACCGCAGCAATCACAGTTATGACGATACGTGCGGCCATTTTTTGCGTTTTCGAAAGGGAAGCACCAATGAGATTAGTCGAAACATTGAAGTTCATCCCCATAATCATCGTACCCACAATGGAAGCTAGTACGAGCATCATCGGCAGCATTTGATTCGGCATATCCTTTACTTTATTGGTGCTTTGAATATCGGAGCTTACTTTACTCGCCAGCCCTTGTGCAATCTGAGTCGCTTGCTCACCCGGTAGCTGTGGATTCATCTGAGTCAGCACGGCCGATGCTCCTGCCGCTACAGCCTCTTTATTTACCGTAGCCGTAATGTTCCCCGCTACTGCCTGCATGATCGACTTCGTCATGGACGGATTCGACTCATTGACCGTATAGGTAATCGGTGCCGTCTGCCCTGGTGTTTGAAGCTTTTTCGAAAAATCAGGAGAAATGTGCATTACCATCTGCACGTCGCGCCTATTAAGCTTGCTCTGTGCTTCCGCATCTGTAGCAATAATTTCCGTTTGAAAAGGTAGATTGATCTGAAGGCTTTGAACGATTTTGCTTCCCATTGCCTGATCCTCATTGACGATTGCGATCTTCAAATTTTTCGTATTATCCGATACCCCCGAATACCCCGTCATCCAAATGATGCTAAACAGCAATTGAAACGTAATCGCTGTGATTATCCCTACTTTGGTTGTTGCAGGCTTTAAAAATGTTGCTATTGACTGTCTCATGTGACCACTCCTCTTTACTAAACGATCATTTAAATTAAACGTTTGTTTAAATAATAATGTAGTTAAAATGATTTGTCAACGCCGTCTAATAATTAATAAATAAAGTCTAACGACAAGAAATAACCCTCATTAGCGACAAGAAAATCCCTACAAACACCAAATGAGTAGTATTTCGCGACAAGAAAGTCCCTACACTATGAGCAATAATAACAAAAAACACGACAAGAAAATCCCTACAATATGTGCAGACATTAAAACTAGGGTTAGTGACCGCGGCAGAGTAATTACATAAATGATGGTTTTAGATCAGTCACTCTCCCACTCAAAACTTTTACATACTCCTTGTCCTCTCCATCAACTGAGGGCCCAATGAAATTTCCTAACGATATAGAACTACGTTTGTTTTTAATTCCCCGTACTCCTGTGATAAATCCACAATGAACCATTTATAGATCCAGCAAATCTGACATGAACTCTTTCTCTTAAACGAATCACCTCTAACCAATTTAAATAATTAAAAACTCTCCTGAGATCTGTAAACAGATAGAACATGCTTCTTACCAAAGGATAACATAGCGCATGAATCTCAGTAAATCCAATTATCTAGAAACCAATTAGCAAAGAATTTGAATCCCATTATTTTTTCCTGGACCTTAAGATAATAGTAAAAGAGGAGCTGCCGCTAAAATTTAAGCAAGCTCCTCTTCTTTAAATTTTTTATTAATCAATTGCTCTATTTAGTTATATAAAATGCTTTTAAGCCAGCTACATATTTTTCAGCTTCTCTTTTCTCTGCATCAAACCCACGTTTCAATGCTAGTCTAATTGGTAAATGTGAAATATCATCTTTATCAATTTTAATACAACCCTTAAATGGACATTCTAATTTCTCAATTTCATAATCTAAGTAGCCTCTTGATACATGAAATTCCGTTTGTGCTTTCAATTTATCTGTAACAATTGCAAAAGAGAAATCCCTAAATCTATGTTTAGAAAACCTGGTCGTTGAACGTATTCCAGTTGATGCTTCTTCTGAGGCAATTTGTAACCAACATTGGAAATGTCCGTATGCTAGTTCCCAAACTGTATGTCCCACTATCCAATTAATATAAGAGTTATCATTCATGCTATTGCTGTTTATTATAGATGAAAATAATTCCTTTACTTCTTCAGCTTGTAGATTAAATGGCAGTTGCATTCCTTTTTTTCGAATTACGTTTAAGAAACTATCATTGTGAAAAGGATTTATGTTGTAGAAAGATTCTTTCCAGAAAACATAGGCATACGCATACGGACAAATTGGCGGGAAATCTTCATCTCTTTTTTTATATAACCCTAAAAATCTCTTTATACAATGTCTATGATTTGATAGAAAAGTATTCATTATATACTGCTCGAATGATCTTAAAACATTTAATGATGTTAAAAATATCTCATCATTAATATTTGTGCCTAGATCCTTTTTATTAATAATTTTATGGTAATATTTAGCCACATCATTTTCACCATTCATCGAATTGAACATAAAGTCTAAGCCTGTCAGATCACTCGGATAGAAATAAGCATTCTTTAATTTTTGTTCCATCTCTTCATTACAATAGAGAAATTTATTTAATGATGGATCTATTATGCGCATAGGTTCTTTCCACATTTTAACGAAAGAGCTGTATTCCGACTCTTCCGTCCTTAATGTTTTTCCACAATCGCATAGAAAACCAGTTTCAAACTCATGTGATGGAAGCATGTAGGAGATTGAGTTCATACAGTGTAAACATTTATTCTCTAACCTGCATAAATGAAATGGACAGATTTCAATTAATGTAAATTGATGAAAAAAACTATGGTACCCACTATTTATACATATTTGGCAAAAATGAAAATCCGATCTTATGATACTCGATCCATTAAAGTTCTCAGACAGCCTGTTTGTAAGTACTGTTTTCGATTTATTAAAATGTTCAATAAGTGCTACATCAAGTTCTATTTCTAAGTTATTCAGATCTAGTCCTTCTAATGTGATTAGATTTCTATGTTGTTTCCCAACTTTCCCGAATCTGATTTTTTTAGAGGTATCTGTTCCATAATGTTGTAATAGCTGCTTAGTACTAATTAAGTTTGCATATTTTATTTTTTCCAGTACTGACCAAGGTGATTCGTATTGTGTTAACCACTCTTTAGACCAATTAATTGACATACTGACCCTCATTTATAATTTAGTAATTAATTAGTCTACTTCTTATTTCTTTGAATTTCTTTAACTTTGGTTCAAGTATTTCAATTGATCTTGTCCTTCCCATAACTCTGAACTCACTTATACGTTTCTCCAATACGTTTATTTCATGAGAATAGTAATCAAGGAAGGTGGTATCAACGTAAAAGCTCTGGCATTTAAACGTTATGCACGGCTGTCCCATCGTCTGATTTAAATATTGGCACTGAGCTCTAGGTGACTTGATACAATAACCATGATCGAGTCGTAATTCTTCAAAATTTCGCCTTAACCAATCCAACTTTATATCGTTCTCAAATGCTTGTTCTTTTAAATCAGCTCGAATAACTTTACCATCAATTGAGTTAAGGCGTATCGCATCAAGCTTCATTGCATTTTCCCATACTTGTTGGTTTGTTAAATCGTGAATTTTAGCATATGTAACAGCCATTAAAGGCGTAACATTCGCAATCAGTTTTTGTACATCAATTACGCTCATACCACTATTAATTTGCATAAGCCCGTATCTATGTCTAAATACAAGTGCTCCAAATTGAAATACTTCACCTTCTTCATCTTTTATGTTCTGCTCTTCTGAAAATTTATTAATTTGTCGAATTACAGACATGTTAAGGTAGGGTTTTCCTCGCCAGGCAGTCTTCCCTTTATATTTTAGAAATAGAAAATTGTTAGGATTTAATTGTTCAGGAAAAAGTTCTTTGATAAGTAATTCTTGAGACTCAACTACATTAACAATTTCATCACTTACGGGAACTTTAATTAGTTTTCTTCTATTAGACTCAATCCAGACACCATCTTCTTCGAATCTTAAACAATCTAATTTTAAAGTCAATATATCAATTAAGTGAAAACCTGTTGCCTCCATTAGCATAATTATGGGTACGTACTGAGGATCAAGAGATGCAATATTATCAACTATTTGATTCCAGATATAATCAGTTATAAATTTGTATTCAGTCAATTCTTTGGGTTGTAACTTTGGTCGATCCTCCTGAAATACAAGTGATCTAACAGGCTTTAAGGGTGCCTCTCCCCACTGATAACGTTGAATAAAATACAGGAAATTCTCCAGGTTTGCTACCATGCTACAAAAATAACTATCTGTAGGTTCCTGATTTTTGTATTGCGATCTACTTTCACCACCCATCGGGTGATTTCTTAAATATTTAAAGTATTCCAAAACATCTTCTCTTGAGATCTGACCAAGATCTTTCCAATCCGGATAAATCTCATTAATAAATCCAAAAAACATATTTAGCCTGTGTACATCTTGTTTAGCAGTATTCCAACGAATACTATTAGTATCAATAAGTCGTTGTTTTACATATCGTTTGACTACTTGTCTGAAATTAGTAGGAATCCTTAAAAAGGAAATTATATAATCATTTCTTGTTATATTATATGGAAGTCCTAATTCACGAACATCCCAAGTGTCTTCTTCAAGCTGTAATAAGTAATTTGGAGCTAAATGTAAGGTGTTCTTTCCATACTTATTTTCTGTTGCCAGTATTTTTCCAACCTTCATTTGAGAGGCTCCCCTACTTTTATTCTTTATATTAAGTTCTTACCATTTATATTAATTGCTATACATTTAAACAGAATGTTCATTGCAAAGCAAAAAAATAGACCCACAGCATCATACTGCGAATCTATCTAAAGCGATTAATCGATTCCAATAATGTTAGGCCCTGTGAACACAACAGGATTTGAAATTTAAATTTCTTATTTATTTATTATGCTTAGATTTAAACTAGTCCAAATTTCTTTGTATTTAATTAATTTCGGTTCAAGTATTTCAATATATCTTGCCCTACCCAATGAATTACACTTGCGAATACTTTCTTCCAATACATTTATCTCATGTTCATAATAATCTAAAAAAGTTGAATCAACATATAGACTTTGGCATTTAAATGGTATGCACGGCTGCTCCATAGTTTGGTTAAGATATTGGCAATGAGATCTAGGCGATTTTATGCAATAACCATGATCCAAACGCAAATCTTCAAAATTTCTTCTTAACCACTCAAACCTTACATCGTTCTCATATGCCTGTTCTTTTAAATCAGTTTTAATAACATCACCACTTATTGAGTTTAAGCGTATTGCCTCAAGTTTTATCGCATTTTCCCACAATTGCTGGTTCCCTAGATCATGGATTTTAGCATATATCACTGCCATTTCTGGCGTAACATGAGCAATCATTTTTTGTACATCAATGACACTCATACCATTATTAATTTGCGTCAATCCATACCTGTGTCTAAAGACTGATGAACCAAATTGAAACAAATCCCCATTCTCATTTCGGATATTATGTTCTTTCGCAAAAGTGTTAATTTGTCGGATTGGTGAAGATTGAAGGTACGACTTTCCACGATATTTTCTTTTCCCTTTATATTTAAGAAACAGAAAGTTATCAGGATTCATAGGTTTTGGAAAAAGTTCTTGCATAAGCATCTGCTGTGATTTTATTAACATTGCAATTTCATCACTAATCGGGAATTTAATTAATTTTTTCCTTTCTGATTTTATCCAAACTCCGTCTTCTCCGTTAATCAAACAATCTAATTTCAAAGTTAATATATCCAACAAATAAAATCCTGTTGCTTCCATTAACATAATGATTGGAACATACTGTGGATCAAGAAACTCAACATTTTCTACTATTTGATTCCAAGTATAATCTGATATGTATTTATATTCAGTAAGTTCTCGAGGTTGTAATTTGGGCCGATCCTCCTGAAAAATAAGTGAACGAATAGGCTTGAACGGTGCTTCGGGCCACTCATATCGTTGAATAAAGTAGATAAAATTCTCAACTTTCGAGATCATTGTCCAGATATAGTAATCTGTCGGAATTAAACTTTTGGATTGAGAACCACTTCTATCACCCATTGGATGGCTTCGTACGTAATTAAAATAATTTTCAGTATCTTCTCTAGACAACTGACAAAGGTCTGTCCATTCTGGATGGATCTCTCCTATAAATTCAAAGAACATTTTCAAACCTTGTACATCTTGTTTAGCAGTATACCATTGAATACTAATAGTATCGATAAGACGTTGCCTAACATATCGTTTTATTAAATATCTAAAATTATCAGAAATTTTTAGGAATGATATCGTATACTCATTTCTAGTAATATTATAAGAAAGTCCTAAATCCCGCACATCCCATATGTCTTCTTCAAGTCGTACTAAGTAATCGGGAGCTAACTTCAACTTGTTCATTTCATTTTTCGAATCAAGTATTCTTCCAACTTTCATTCGTCATGCTCCTTATTAATATTTTATATCAAGTTCTTACCATTTAACTTAGTAGATATACCTATATTGAACCAACACCCATGTGGAGGTTTAACCAAGTTAAGATTGAAAAGCCCCTATGAATGTATGATTCATAGGGGCTACGCTTAAACGCAATTACTTATTCCCGAAAATTTTCAACATAGGTAAGAGACATAATTTAATCCTAAACGCGGTCGTATGGAACTGTATACTGCTCTGACCAATTCCTTTATTTGACTCTGACTATAGCCGAGCCGTTGCGCCTAAGATTGCATAACCCAAGGATGCATTATTGCTCCACCGGCTTTCGGGAACCTGAGCACGCGGGGCTAACAGTTTAAAGCGGCAATCAACACACAACACCAATTGCTCGGTTCCATTACGGAATTCGGTTACGTCATTATTACCATTGCAGTTTTGACAGTTCATTGGCTGCATCTCCGTTAAGATAAGAATATTGGAATCCTCAGACGTTGGTTGTTGACGATAAAACAAAGACGGGAATAATGCAAGAGCAATCTACATAACCAAAATGTAGATTGCTCTTTTCCTGTAACTATGAGAAATGTTAATTACTTTTTGTCGGCAGCAGACTATAATTCTGCAATAAAATCTTCCGGTTTAGCATTACCAGCTACTAATTTCCCAATAGCGTTCTGAGCCGCATCTTTGAAAGCTACCGACTATTTACCCACCTAATATGTATACGAACAGCCACCTACCATTCAGGTGCTACTCATTAAGTTTGATTTCGCAGCTCCAGATTACCGCTAATACATTTAAAATCTTACACTCTACTAAAATACATAACTGTAATTTACAAGGGATTAGCGAACTGAACTTCAACAATCATTAATATTCTACAGTTTATTTGTATTGTAGCTCCCCAGTATACTAACATAATGACCGATTGTACGAAGGATGCTTATCGTTTTTAACAAGTTAGGATTTTGTCCCCCGACTCCTACTTCAATAAAAAATTGATACGTTCCCAGTTTACGTTTTGTTGGTCTGGATTCGATCCATGTAAGGTTAATACCCAGTGCAGAAAGAACATTCAAAATACTGGATAACACCCCAGGCTGCTCTTTCTCCGGGGTTACAAGCAGCAAAGATTTCTCCATAAGATCTTGGGGATTGGTTTGAGTGGTTACTACGAAAAATCGAGTCTGATTATCTTGATAATCCTCTATATCTCTAGCCGCAATTTGTAAACCAAACAATGCTCCGGCCCATTCAGAACCAACCGCAGCAACGTCATCTCGATTGGATTTCTTTATTGCTTCAGCAGCCTGTGAAGTGCTTGAAAAGCCCACTGTTGGTACCTTCAATTCACGAATATAATCTCTGCATTGTGCTAGGGCTGGAGGAATAGACCATATCTCTTTTACATCCCTGACATGAACACCTTCATTAACTAATAGGTGTAAAGAAACTGGAAATATCACCTCAGCTTGAATCATGAGTTTGTGCTGAATAATACCGTCCAAAGTTATATTAATTGAACCCTCGATTGAATTTTCGATAGGAACAAAACCTTGATCCACTTGTCCATTTGCAACAACCTCAATGACTTCGCTCAGTGAATTACACATGTGATATTCCACTTCTGATCTCTGATAATAACGATGGGCTGCTTCTTCCGAAAATGTGCCTTTGGGTCCCAAGTAAGAAATCTTCATCGTAAGTTCCTTTCCAAAGTTGATGTTAATATTTGAACTCCATGGGTAAACCAATGTAATTTTCGGCAAGACTGATCGAGGCTGCTCTCGATGATGTGATATAATCAAGCTCGGCCAGTTGGATTTTACGTTCAAAAGGTGAATGGTCTGGATTTCTATGAAGCATTGTAGTCATGGCATAGGAGAACCTTTCAGCCTTCCAAATACGACGCAAACAAATTTCTGTATAACGATCGAGTGTATCTGTTTTACCGGAAGTATAAAATTGCTTCAATCCTGCAGATAGCACTTTGACATCCGCTACGGCGAGATTCAAGCCCTTGGCTCCCGTTGGCGGAACGATATGCGCCGCATCACCTGCTAAGAAGAGCCGTCCATACTGCATCGGGTCACAGACAAAGCTTCGCATCGAAACGATACCCTTCTGGAAAATCGGTCCCTCGATCAACTGAAAGCCATCACGAGTTTCAAGCCTTGCATGCAACTCCGTCCAGATTCGGTCGTCTGACCATTCCGCGATCGTTTCTTTGCGGTTCACCTTAAGGTACAACCGCTGGATTTCTGGTGATCTTGTGCTGAGCAAAGCGAAACCGCGGTCGTGATTTGCATAAACGAGCTCTGGAACGGATGAAGGCGCTTTCGTTAAAATGCCCAGCCAACCGTGATCGTACACTTTTTGATAATCAATTCGGATAGACCGTGGAATGGTTGGACGGCTCGGACCATGAAACCCATCACAGCCTGCGATGAAATCGCAGGTAATTTCCTGAAGTTCACCATCTTGATCAGGACGATAACGAATTTTTGGCGCATCTCCATCTACGTCGTGCAAACTCACATCCCCTACATTGAATAAAATCGTTCCGCCAGTTTGCATGCGAGCCGCTACCAAGTCTTTAATTACCTCGTGTTGGGCGTAAATGGTAATATGTTTTCCTTCTGTTAACTCATGCACATTGATTCGATGACCTATTCCGTTGAAGCGAAGCTCAAAACCCTCATGGAAGTGACCCTCCTGCATCAATCTAGTGCCTACACCCATTGCTTTCATGAGTTCGACAGTACCATGTTCCAATACACCTGCTCGAATCGTTCCTTCGATTTCTTCCTGTGTTCGGCTTTCCAAAATCACCGAATCGATCCCCTGCAAATAAAGCAGGTGTGAAAGCATCAAGCCGGCAGGGCCAGCTCCGATGATACCAACTTGTGTTTTCATATAGCCAGCCTCCCTTCCCTATTCTGTATTTTCTATATTCATCAAAGAGTGAAATCCTTTCGTTCCTTCGATTCCCGGCGGCCATTCGCATAAATCAAATGGAAAATCCGTACCCGGCACGACTTTGTCTTTTCCAGCGACCCCGATGAGATAGGCAAGAGCCTCCGGGTTCCAGAGAACCGTGTCGAACCAGAACTTGCGAATAAGCTCGCGAGGGGGATCCTTTACAGCAGCAGATACCGCTTTCCATTTGTCATATCCGGTCTGCATTCTACCCATTTGATAAGGCAGAAAACCACCGCCATGAGCAAGCAGCACTTTCACCTTTGGATATCGTTCAAGCGTACCGCTAAGAAGCAAATCGGTCGCGCATACCGTCGTCTCCCATGGTACTCCAATCAGGTTGGTCATCATCGACTTACGTAAACGTGCGTCCTCGCAAAGCAGCGGGTGAACGAAAATAATCGCGCCCCGCTCATTGGCCGCTTCCCAGAACGGAGTCAGATCCTCTTCACTGAGTCCACGACCTGCCCATGAAGTAGCGACAATCGCGCCTTTCGCTCCCCTATTCATCGCCCTTTCCAATTCAACGGCTGCACAAACCGGATCGTTCATCGGCAAAGTAGCCAATGCCGACAACCGGCTTGGATGCCTGCGTGCCCAGTCTACGAGTCCATCGTTGTAAACGGCCGCCATTTCCTTTGTTAACTCAGATGGAAAATCGTATAGAAACAGCTGTAGGATCGGAGAAACAAGCGAATGACGAATGCCTGCTCTCTCTTGCTCTGTCAAATAAAGCTCCTGATTGACGAAGGCTTCTTTCAGCTCGAATTCCCAATTACCGTTTACGCTTAAAAATTCCGCCTTACCCGGGTCTTTCTTTGTCCACTTCGCATTGACTGATGTGCGGTGTTCCCGCAGCCAAAGCATAACCTCTGGTGGAATCACGTGAGTATGAACATCAAACATGGGGTCGTTACCTCCGCACTCAGTTATCGGTTCGGAATATCGGAAGCCGGTACGCCGCCGATTCCCCAATGAGTTTTGGGTACTTCGGCTACGAGAACCCGGATTCGATCTTTCGGCGTGTTCAATTCCTCCGATACGGTTTCCGTTACACGTTCGATCAAAGATTTGATTTTCTCAGTCGGTCTGCCTTCCATCAATTGAATATTAATAATGGGCATAAGTCTTTTCCTCCCTAGCGTTAAGCATTTTCTTCGTTATTTACGGCTTGACTGTGAAATCGACAGAGCCCAATCCATCGAACCGGGCACTTACGACATCGCCTTCATGTAGCTTGACGGCACCTGTAATGCCACCCGTAAGAATGATTTGTCCGGCTTTCAGCTTCAGCCCCTTTCTGGACAGCATGTTCGCGAGCATCGCCACCGATTGAGCCGGATGTCCGACGACAGCCGCCCCTGCGCCCAGCTCTTTGATTTGCCCGTTGATACTGAGCGTTACACCAAGCAGATCCAACTCCATAAAATCGGAACGCTTTATCTGGGAACCGAAGAACACACCAGCGGAGGAGGCATTGTCTGCGATGACATCCGGAAGCGTAAACTGGAAATTCTCATATCGGCTGTCGATGATTTCTAGCGCGGGAATGACGTATTCCGTTGCAGCAAGCACCTGCGCACCAGTAATCCCAGGGCCCTCGATGTCTTTCCCCAGCACAAAAGCGATTTCCGCTTCTACTTTCGGGTGGATATAGTTCTGAAGGGAAATGCCCTGACCGCTCTCCACCATATTATCGAAGATGTAACCGTAGATCGGCTCGCTCACATTCATCTGTTTCATCTTGGCCTGACTGGTCAGTCCCATCTTAGGACCTACAATGCGAAGTCCTTCCTCCAGCTTCAATTGCACGATTTGCTCTTGAATCGCATAAGCATCCGTTATCGACAAATCAGGATTATCAATAATAAGCCTAGGCACTACACTTTTCTCTGCTTCCGCGTTTAACAAGTGGCCGGCCAACTCTTTGATTAATTTACTCACGTTGAATTCCTCCAAAATGCTTATTTGATGTGCAGCTTTGCCAGCTCGGCGGCCACATCCACGATCATGTCTTCCTGTCCACCTACAACTTTTTGCTTACCCAGCTCGATGAGAATATCCCTCGAATCGATACCGAAGCTTTTTGCTGCGCGCCTTGCGTGAAGCAAAAAGCTGGAATATACCCCAGCATATCCAAGCACCAGATTGTCGCGCGTAATTTCCTGGGGCACCTGCAGAATCGGTGCAATAACCTCTTCGGCGACATCCATGATCTTGTATAGATCGATGCCGGTTTTGATTCCAATATGTTCAAGTACTGCGATCAGTACTTCTGTTTGGGTATTGCCGGCGCCTGCCCCGAGGCACCGGATACTGCCGTCAATGCGCTTGGCACCTTCTTCGATCGCTGCCAGTGTGTTTGCCATCGCCATCGAGAGGTTGTTATGACCATGAAATCCGATGTTGACGGAGAGATGTTCCCGCAGAGCGCGAACCCGTTCCTTCACCTGAAGCGGCAACAGGGCTCCGGCGGAGTCGAACATATACACCGTATCCGCTCCATAGCTTTCCATGAGCTTAGCCTGCTCCACCAGCTTTGCAGTCGGAACCATGTGCGACATCATTAAGAAGCCGACGGTTTCGAGTCCGAGTTCCTTCGCTTTATATAAATGCTGCGCCGACACATCGGCTTCCGTTACATGCGTGCCGATTCTTGCCATGCGGACGCCCAGTCCGGTAGCTTCCTTCATCTCTTTAACCGTTCCGATGCCTGGAAGCACGAGAACTGCGATTTTGGATTCGCCGCTAACGGAAACTGCCGCTTCAATAAGCTTCATCTCATCCGTATGCGAAAGGCCGTACTGTAAGGAGGAGCCGCCGAGGCCATCCCCGTGAGAGACTTCGATATATGGAACTCCTGCTTCGCCTAATGCCTTGGTAACCTGCTTCACTTGTTCGATCGAGTATTGATGCGCGATGGCGTGGCTTCCGTCGCGAAGAGCGACTTCTGTAATCTGGATATCGCGTTCTTTTATCATGCCGATGCTCCTCCTTCTCTCACAGTTTGGGCCATCCGCTTCCTTGCGATTTCTTCTGCAACCTTCACGGCCGATGCCGTCATGATGTCGAGATTGCCGGAATAGGACGGTAAATAGTCGCCGGCACCTTCCACCTCGAGAAACACGGTCACTTTATTGCCGTCAAAGATCGGCTCCGTCCGCAACCGGTAACCCGGTACGTAGGATTGAATGTAAGCAACCGTATCAAGGATGGATCGGGTAATCGCATCTTTATCCATACGTTCCTTATCCACCAGAGCATAGACGGTATCCCGCATTAGAATCGGCGGTTCAGCCGGATTCAGAATAATGATCGCTTTGCCCTTCTTCGTCGATGTTAGCCCGAGTCCCCGGTCCTGCACTTTTACTGGAGATGGTCGCTACGATTTCCGCATATTCAACGGGAGCGATACGGCCTATCGCATGCACAATCGGAATTGTCGCCTGACCGCCGCAAGTCACGAGGTTGACGTTGTCCTTCAGAATATGCTCCTGCAGATTGACTGCCGGTACGACCAGGGCTCCAACGGCCGCAGGCGTGAGGTCCATCGCGATTTTGCCGGCAATACGTAATGCCTTCACATGACGAATATGAGCCTTTGCTGATGTCGCGTCGAAGACAATATCCGCCAAATCAGGTTGCTCCAGAAATCCTTGGATGCCAGAATCGATGGTTACGTACCCGAGATTGGCAGCACGCGCCAATCCCTCCGATGCGGGATCAACACCAATCATCGTCGTCATCTCAAGGAAATCAGATCGCTGAAGCTTATACATCAAGTCCGTACCGATATTCCCCGATCCAAGCACGGCGACTTTTACTTTCGACATAAGAATCATCCTTTCGTTTAGGCTTGGAAACTAACGGACACTTCGCCTAAATGGGCGATTCGCGTCCGGAAATGATCACCAGGCTCCGCATTCACAGCAGCGGATAAAGCACCTGATAAAATAACTTCACCTGCTTTTAGCGTGATGCCGAATTCGAACAGCTTGTTGGCCAGCCATGCGACACATGCGGCAGGATTGCCGAGTGCGGCTGCGCCGACGCCTGTGTTCATGATTTCTCCGTTCTTGTAAAGTACCATACCCGCAAGCGTCATATCGATGTTTTCCGGTTTGACCGGCTTACCCCCTAACACATATAAGCCCGAGGACGCATTATCCGCCACCGTATCCTGCAGCTTAATTTTCCAGTCGGCAACCCGGCTGTCGACGATTTCAAGCGCCGGCAGTACATAGTCTGTAGCAAGCAGCACTTCGGCGGGTGTAACTCGCGGGCCAATCAGATCCTGCTTCAGCACAAAAGCAATTTCCGCCTCTACCTTCGGCTGCAATACCCACGAGAACGGAATGGCTCCACCGTTTTCCACCACCATATCGTCCAGTAGATGACCGTAATCGGGTTGATCCACTTTAAGCAGCTGCTGCATAGCCAGGGAGGTCAAACCGATCTTTTTCCCGACAATGCGGCTTCCCGTCGTCACCTTCTTGGCGATCGTGGCCAATTGAATGTCATACGCCTCCTGAATTGTTATCTCGGGATCGAGTGCCGTAATCGGCTCGACGCCTTTGCCACCTATCTTCGCTTGCTCCAAATGTTCTGCGTATTTAACCGCTGTATTCTTCATGAGCCTAAATCGCCTCCTCGAATCATCAAAGTTTGATGCAAATGTTGGTTAGTTCGGAATAAAACTCAAAGCTGTGTAATCCACCTTCCCGGCCGATACCGCTTTGCTTCATACCTCCAAATGGCGTCCGCAAGTCACGAAGGAACCAAGTGTTTACCCATACGATCCCCGCTTCAATCTGTCCGGCTACACGGTGAGCTCTTCGCAAGTCGTTCGTCCATACAGAAGCACTTAAACCGTAATTCGTATCGTTGACTTGATCGAGCACTTCCTCTTCCGTATCAAATGGGATTACGGTGACCACCGGGCCGAAAATTTCTTCTTTCACAACACGGCAGTTGCGGTTAAGCCCCGTAATGATCGTTGGTTCCAGATAGTAGCCTTTATGAAGGCCTTCCGGCCGCTTTCCGCCGGTGACAATCGTTCCGCCTTCCTGGGCAGCCAGCTTGATGTAGCTTATTACACGCTCGTAATGCTCTTCACTGATTAATGCGCCAACCTTTGTCTTGGGGTCGAATGGATCGCCGACGACCAGTTCTCTGGTTTTAGCCTCGAACTTCTCCATAAACGCGTTGTAGGCGGAGCGTTCCACATAAATTCTCGAACCGCATAAGCAAACCTCACCTTGGTTGATAAAACTTGACTTCATTGTCGTTTCGATCACTTCATCCAAATTGGAATCTGCGAAAATGATGTTTGGATTTTTCCCACCAAGCTCGTAGGATAGACGCTTGAGCGTTTTTGCTGCCGAAGCCATGATGGTCTTTCCCGTCGTCGTTTCGCCTGTGAAGCTGATCGCGTTAACGTCCGGATGCTCAACCAGTGCAGCCCCTGCGGAATTCGGCCCGAAGCCATGCACGACGTTCACCACACCGTCCGGAATACCCGCATCGCGGCATATTTCTGCCAACACGGTTGCCGTCATTGGCGTTAATTCGGCCGGTTTCAACACGACTGTATTGCCTGCGGCCAGAGCGGGCGCAAGCTTCCAAGTCAGCAGAAGCATCGGCAGGTTCCATGGGTTGATCAAACCGATGACACCAACAGGACGACGAATGGCATAGTTGAGCGCTACATCATCCATTTGTGTCGATTCATTAGTGATCGTACCGATGTAATCAGAGAAGAAGTGGAAGTTGTAAGCAGAACGAGGAATGTCGATGCTGCCAGACAACCAGATCGGCTTGCCGGTATCGAGTGATTCTAATGCTGCCAATTCATCTTTGCGCTCCAAGATTAAATCGCCCACTTTGCGCAAAACTGCAATTCGTTCATTGGCGGTCATTTTTTTCCACGGGCCGTTTAGCGCTTTACGTGCGGCTGCAACAGCAAGATCCACTTCCGGGGCTCCGCCTTCCGCAACTGTACCTAAGATGTCCTCTGTTGCCGGGTTGATATTGTTGAAGGTTTTTCCATCCAATGAAGGGACGAACTCCCCATTAATGAAATGCAAGCAATTCATCGATTTGACTTTAGTTAATGTCATGTTGATCTCTCCTTTATTCCCCATAATAGTTATGATACAAACGATACAATCGCATTCCCGCTACCTGAAGATTGCCCGTATCCCCAGAACTCGGCCCGCTCATTATCCAGAACACCCAGCAAAGCAGCCAAGTGCCGTCCGCCGGATTCCACTCCTGCAATCCGTGCATATTGTGTCAGCATTTCCCTAGCTGCGGTGTAATCGTTATTTAACAAATAAGCTATAAATTGTTTGTCCATCGCCTGTTCAGAAAGCGTAGGCATGTGATGGCGGCCTCTAACTAAATTATGAGACATCGCCCCACTGCTGATAAAGACGACCCGCTTCCCGGTCTCCCTAAGCACCTTGCCGATTTGTTTTCCCCATTGAAACGATTCCTCTAAGCTCGACGCCCAGCAAACCGAGAGACTCACAACCGGGGTATTCTGTTTAGGTACCAGGTAACGCAGCGGAACGACGGTGCCGTAATCCCAAATATAAGTGGGATCGTTAAATTCGGTAATTGGGATGCCTGCCTGATTGCCCGCTGCTACCAGTTCTTTGGCCAGCATCTCATCGCCCGGATAATCGTACGGAATATCCGAAATTAAATCCGGACATTCCACCGCAGTGAGTACGCCTGTGTGCCTGGGAGTGGCATCCACATAGTGATGGAAGGTACCTGGAAAATGGCAGGACAACAAAACGATTGCATCCGGTTGCTGTTGGTTGATTCGTTCCCGCATCAGGTGAAGCCCCTCAACGAGCTCCTTCTGAAAATCAGGCGCTTGTTCCTCATGACAAATACTCGGTACATGCGCAGCCAATAGAGCCATACTTAGTGTCATTGACATCCTCCTGTTTACCTTTATTAGAAAGGCCTTACATGAATCTTAAATGCTTTTAATTCTTTATACAACACCACAGTTCTTCTATACGCAACAATTGGAAATGTATTTTAGGTGGTGTCCTCCTTGCATATATCATGGTAAACTTTTTATCAGAACAACGTTCTCCTATAATGTACAAACATACGAGTAAGGAAGGTACAACCATGACAGACAAACCGGACAATGATTATTTGCTTTCCTCCGTCAAAAATGCGCTTCGTATCCTTAACAGTTTCTCACAGGAAACTCCCGAGAAGCGTGTCAGCGACTTGGCCGTCGAGCTTGGCGTAGGCAAAAGTACCATAAGCCGCCTGCTCAGCACACTTGCCAGCGAAGGATATGTCGTCAAGGATCTGGACAACCAAAAATATCGGCTGGGGCTACGCATTTTAACGCTAAACAGCATCGTGACTTCCCAACTGGAGATAAACCGCGAAGCACGACCTATTTTAAAAGAGTTAGTAAGAGATACAGGGGAAGCGGCTCATATCGCCGTATTAGAGGATGAAGATGTTGTTTACATTGAGCAGATAGAGTGCTCGCACCCCGTCCGCATCTTGTCCTATGTCGGCCGCCGAAACCCAATCCACTGTACAAGTTCGGGCAAAGTGTTACTGGCCTTTCAAGAAACGTCAAATATCGAACGCTCGCTTGCAATGGATTTGGTGCGATACACCGAGAAAACAATCCTCGATCCGAGTGTTTTGAAAAAACAGCTGGCAGAAATCCGCGAGTCGGAAGTTTGCTACAGCGAATGTGAGTTTTTAGAGGATGTCGTTTCCTTTGCGGCTCCGATTCGAAACTATTCCAAAAAAGTAATCGCCTCCATTTCTTTGGTCGGTCCCAAGCATCGCATTAAGCAGCAGCAGTTATCAGCTCTTAAAAACAAAGTCATAAAAGCAGCAAAAGAAATATCCAAAAATTTGGGTTATTCCGGGCATTGATTTTCGTTGATTAAATTGAAAGTGGTGAAGCAGAGATCGATCTGCTTCACCACTTTTATTAAAAACTAAATAATCATGCGTTTTAATTGGTTTCAAATTCATCGCGGGTTCATTAATTAATTGTGTGCCACGCACGGCGATATATCATTCATAATAGGTAGTGTGTGTTTATGGCAGATTTTGCGTCGTTTATATTAGGACCACTTGCAAAATGGCTTAGAATTTACGAATTACACAATTGGAAATTCATATATTCCTTCCCGATTTATATATTTATTGCATTGTTTTTAAAATGGTTAATGAATAAAATTAAAGCAAATTAAGTTGTACTTAACTGGACATGGCAAAGAGTTTTTTCATGCCATAAAAAATTTAAGATCTACTCGACAGCTGGTAAGAATCGATTTTACTCCTTGAATATTGCACTGGCTTATTAAGCTCTTTCTAATTGAACAGCGGTAATTGTTCGATGAAAATAAAGTTCTAGACTAATGCGCGGCGATGGCACCGCAGCACTGATTGACGATTAGACGAGAACGTCCAAGCAAATGGCCGCGAGTTCAGAAGAAGCTTCGGCTAAGATTTCGGAGATTGCCGGCAAAACCCGAAAGTCGTCATCACAGTTTGCATTAATCTCCGATATGTCCACGGTGCAATTATCGTCCTTTGAGGAGCTTTCCGGTCAGGCAGCCGTCTTGAACCAATTGTCGAGATCGCTGCACGAACAGATCGTCAGATTCACGACAAATACATAGCTTGACGCGGTAAATCAAGTAAACGAGATGAAGCGCATCTTCTCAGTTCAAGCGGAGAAGATGCGCTTTTCTGCGCAAAGCCGCCTTTGGAGAGAAAGGATGACAGTCTTTGTCGTGCCGAAAAAGGTATTTACTGGTACAGCCGAATAGGTTCTAGTTCTCTCGACCACACCAGACACCATATTTATTAGAAAGTGAGCAGGAGGTTGGTATCATGAAAAAATTCATTTACTGGATTTCAAGTACGCTAGCCGAACCTTGGACGATCAAAGAAACCTATGTTAATTCCGGAATAGGAGAAGCGAATCTGACCATTACCCGGGAAAAGCATCAGAGCGTAGAAGGCTTCGGCGGGTGTTTCAACGAACTTGGGTACGTTGCGTTAAAACGTCTTTCGGAAGAAGACAGACAACGTGTATTTTATTCGCTCTTCCACCCGGACGGCGACCATCACTTCGGCATCTGCCGCCTGCCGATCGGCGCCAGCGATTATGCGCTCGAGTGGTACAGTCTGAACGAGACGGACGGCGATTACGCCATGGAGCACTTCACCATCGAAAGGGACCGCAAATATCTGATTCCGTACATCAAGGAAGCGCTTAAGATGAACCCGGTCCTCAAATTGTTCGCATCCCCATGGAGTCCGCCGGCCTGGATGAAGTTTCCAAAGGCGTACAACTACGGTACTTTGCGCTGGGAAAAGGAGATTCTGGAGGCTTATTCGCTCTATTTCGTGAAATTCGTGCAAGCGTACCGAGAGGAAGGCATCATCATTCACCAGATCCATGTGCAGAACGAGGTGGTCGCGGACCAGAAGTTCCCGTCCTGCGTATGGACCGGCGAACAGCTGCGCGACTTTATCCGCGATTATCTGGGGCCGACATTCAAACGCCACGGACTGGATACAGAAATATGGCTCGGCACGATCAATGGACCGGAGCCCTGGGACGTGTGGCTCAAGAAGAAGGATACCGGATTCGATGCCTACGCGCATACCGTGCTAAGTGACCCGGAGGCATATAAGTATATCCATGGCGTCGGCTATCAATGGGCGGGCAAGTACGGCATCCAACGGACCGTGCAGAGCTATCCGGAGCTCCGTTACATGCAAACCGAGAACGAATGCGGCGACGGCGAAAATACTTGGTACTACGCAAAGTACGTATTCACCCTGTATCAGCACTATTTCTCGAACGACGTCAATGCCTACATTTATTGGAATATGGTGCTTGAGCCAAGGGGGCGGAGCACGTGGGGGTGGGAGCAGAATTCTATGATAACGGTAGATCCGTATGCGAAACAGGTGATCCTCAATCCGGAATATTACGTCATGAAGCATTTTTCGCACTTTGTTGTGCCCGGATCCAGACGGATCGGTCTTAAAGGCCCATGGACCGGCGATGCGCTCGCATTCGAGACGCCTGCCGGCGATAAAATCGTGGTCATCGCCAATCCGTTTACGGATATGCGGCTTCTTAGGTTGTCGGACGGTTTGACGGTATATGAATTTAAACTGGAGCCGGAATCGTTCAATACAATTGTCCTTTGACGTTCCAATTCTCTAACCGCGCTTCTTTTATTTACCGGTAGTTCAATGTATCTCCAGTCTAATACTTTATTTTCTCAGTCTATAACTATATTTCTTAGTCTAATACTTTATTTTTCAGTCTACTACTTTATTTTCATTCAACAGTAATCACTCCGACTACTGAAGATGATATCGTGCTAGTGAGTAAGGGATTCTTTGTAATGGATTGATGTAAGACAGTAGATTTAATCTTTTTCGATTGAGTAATATTGAACAATTAAATCATCAAGAATTTCGCTTACTTCGATTACATTATTATGTTGTAAATTTAAATTGTGATCTAAAGCTATTACTTCTAGATGGTTTCTCAACTGATTAATTTTCTCGAGTAATTGTAAGCTATTCACCATAAATCTCCCAGTTTAGGTTTCGTATGATAAGAGTATACAGTAGAGCATGAACAAGAGAAATTGTGCTATGGGTAAAAATTGTCTCTAACAATTGTATTGTTACCATAAAGAATCCTCAACAAATAAAAACCCTCGTCATATCGATTTCGCCGAGAGCTAAACATAATATGACCTATTGTTGACGATTATAGTTGTTATTCTCAGACATGATGAAGGTGCTATTAAAAGTACAGATATTATCCTTCACCGTTTCGACCAAACTGACATTAAACGGTTAAACGAGATGGTTTGAGCGTCATAAAAATGGAATAGGGGATTATCTCATGCTCATCCCGCCAAAGAAAAAATAGAAGAGATAAAAATTACAAACAAATCACTTGAAAAAGTCCCTAGAGATCGTTATGAGTTATTTTCAGGAAACACGTGGTTCTCTGTTATCCGGTTATAGTACAAAATAAGGAGAACCCTTGATTCGTTCAACATTTTACGAATCAAGGGTATTCCTTTGACTCAAACATGCAGTTGTAGAAAGCCTCGCTGCTATTTGTAGTCTTCTACACGCCACTCATCTTTCCAATCCAAGTAAGCCATCTTCCCGTCAAAGCGAATTGGCAACCATACATAATTCGCCTCGGATGTATTTTGCTCTAATTTTATTTTACTAAAATCCGGTTGAGGCTCATCTTGTCGATTTGGGTTAAATATACGATCAAAAAAATTGCTCACTTCTTCATTACTCGGCAAATGCGCTTCATCTGTAATCCAGCGATCCGCTAAAGCAATGTATAAATCCTTCTTTCCCGGGTGCTTGAAAACCGATGAGATCTGAGAACGAAATGAGGTGTTTGACATATCATTGACATGCGGGTTACCAAGGACTTCAAAAGGACCGTGATAGCTTCTGGCACAAGCGACCTCGGATGGATTCGGGTAGTATCCAGTCGTACCCGATGTAATCAGATAGTGTAATCCTCTTCGCTCGAAGTAAGCAGGCGCCTCACGTACCAGAGGAGGATGGATATTAGGGAAATGGGTGGAATAATTCCCCGTTACATCCGTATAATCCTCGGTAAGGTCGGCGCAAATTAATTCGGAATGAACACGTCCGTAGTAATAATAAGCCTTTCCATCCGGCGCTACTGTCAGATCAAAATCACCAGCACTCATTTGTAACGGGCGATATTTTGTTTTTACCATCGTATATGGTCCAAGCAAATGATCCGCAGTTAAGATGGTTAAGGATTGCTTATGGTCATGGTCCTTCCCCATCTCCATAATCTTAAGAAAACAAACATACTTTTCGGTTTTCTTATTGTAAATAATATGCGGTCGATCCATCAGGCTGGCAGGATGAAGCGGTGATGTAACGTCGACTTCGTCCGGCGGAATGATATTCCCTTCATCCTTCCAGTTATAGAGGTCTTTTGAGGAATAACAGCGGACTCCCCAGTGCCATATTCCGCTTCCAAGCGTCGTTTTTTCCTTGTTTTCTCCATACCAGTAAAACGTCTCATTTTCATAAAAAATGGAGCCACCATGCGCGTGAATCCGCTTCCCTTCCGTATCCATCCATAACTGTCCAGGTCTGATAGATTGGTAATTTTGCATTGTACCATACACTCCCCAAGTCATATAATCTAATTTATTGGGATATTAAAAGTAATAAACATTAATTGATACTAACTCAAAGGTACGTTGCCAGCATTGAACCGAAAAGATGTTATCCAAATCGCAATGCTTGAACTTCCAAATCACCGACATTGGTAAACAGTAATCTTACTTCATGTTTGCCAGAAGCACTTGAAAGTGTTGAAGAAATAATCTGCCCGTCACGAACTGTTACACTTCCCCTTTCTTCGTGCTCATCATCCAGATAAATCGTAATGTCTCCGCTGCCTTTGGCCACTATTGAAACCTCACTTACCGTCTTATCCCACTGAACATAACGATAAATCGCCTGATCCCCTTCCTGGATCCCCTTTAACACTTCTTGTCCATTGCTTGTAGGAGCAATGTATACACTTCCCGACAATTGGCATGCTCGATACGCCTCGATCGTTTCGTTAATCCCGAACGGCCTACCTGCACCTTGCGAGGTCATCGACACTTCCTGAATCGTACCGTCTTCATTGAAGGTAATTGGTTCAATGCAAAGTCTACGCTTTTGCTGCCTATTTTGAGAGCTTCGGTGGTAGAAGACATACCACTGCCCATTCACTTCCTCAATGGAGCCGTGGTTGTTCCAGCTCTGCGGATCGCAGCCGTCATTATCGACTATAACCCCTCTATACTGAAATGGGCCCAGCGGTGATTTACTGGTCGCATAGGCTAACGATGTTGGTTTGCCGCGCACCATGCTAGAATATACGATGTAATACGTATCGCCGCGCTTGCGGAGGGAACTGCCCTCATGGAAATAATGCTCTTCTTCCGTTACGAGATTGTGGACGGTCGTTCCTTCCTCGAACTCGACCATATTCTCTTTTAATTTCACACCATGCGCATAGAATTGGCCCCAGTAGAAATAAGCCTGCCCATCATCGTCGATAAAGACGGCCGGATCGATTCCTCCGCATGGCAGTTGGACCGGACTATGAAAAGGCCCCTCCGGCTTATCTGCTACGGCAACGCCTTCACTCGAATCCGACATGCAAAAATATAAATAGTATTTGCCGTTTCTGCTAATAGCGTCTGGTGCAAAGAGTAGGTCTTTCGGAAATTTGGGAATCTCAATCTTTCCATCCTTGGTGTCTCGCTCAATCATTTTTTTAAGGAATGGAGTTGGCTTCGACCAATCTACTCCAGGGTATTTAGGTGCGTTCTCGTCAAAAACCCACGGAACCATGCTAGAATCGTAGGATACGCCATGATCCATCCAGTCGACCATATTGGAAGAGGATAACACCCGATACTCCTTGCTGCAGAAAATATTTTCCTCTTGATCCCAAGAGCCATATACGTACACTCTTCCGTCCGGCATAACATGTGCCTCCGGATCAGGAATGTGCAGATTTGTTGGCAACACGGGATTGCGGCAGTCTTTGAATTCACTCATGTTTATCTCCCTTACGGTTTGTCATTATTTGATATAGAACCCATATTCACTTACTACTCTTCGCCCTCAGCAAAACCGTTATCGGCCATGACTTTCTGATACCAATAAGCACTGTCTTTCCAAATTCGTTCCTGTGTCTGCGAATTGAGATGGATCAGCCCATATCTTCGGTTAAAGCCTGCCGCCCACTCGTAATTATCCATTAATGACCACGCATAATATCCGCGAATATCTGCTCCATCTTCAATTGCTTTGTGAATCCATCTAAGAAACCCTTCAATGTACCGAATTCTTCCCAGATCGTGAATACGGCCGTTATTTACCTCTTCTCCACAGTTGTAAGTACCATTCTCCGTAATATAGATGGGAATGGACAAATTGTATTCGTTCTTGAGCAGCATGACCGCATCGTAAACCGCTTTCGGGTAAAACTCCAGTCCGTTATCCATGAAGTTTCCGCCGGCGTGCTGCTCTCTCTTCCCTTGTACAGCCGGATCCGTCGACAATGCGGGGTCGGAAGATGCCATGATTCGGCTATAAACGTTCAGACCATAGTAATCCATAGGCTGGGAGATGAGCTCCATGTCCCCCGTCCGAATGTCGGGAAGCGTCCCGTCAGCTTCCATCTGACCCATGATATAGTCCGAGTAACTTCCCTTGAAGAGCGCATCCAGGAAAAACTTGTGCCCATTCTCTTCGCCGCGGCGGGCGATCTCATGATCCTCCGGAAGGTCGCGCGCAGCATGTCTTTTCCAAATATCAACGACAATCCCAATTTGAGAATCCTTCATCCCTTCTGCCCGAAAAGCCTTGACCCCTTCCCCGTGTGCGAGCAGTGCATGATGCATGGCTGCCTTTGCGTCTTTCTGGTTACGACGCCCCGGTGCGAAGATCCCAAATCCATAACCAACATATAGAGTAATCGGTTCATTAAGCGTGGACCACATCGGAATCAAACCGTTAAATTCCCGGAACATAAGCGCAGCGTACTCTGCAAACCAATCCTTGATGTCCCGATTTGTCCAGCCTCCCTTATCCTCCAACGCTTGTGGAAGATCCCAATGATACAGTGTAGCGTTAGGCCGTATATCATTCTCAAGAAGTTCATGTACAAGCCGTTTGTAAAAATCGAGCCCCTTCGTATTTACCTTCCCAGTCCCTTCCGGAATGACACGCGGCCACGAGAAGGAGAATCGATACGTATCGAGACCCAATTGTTTCATATGGGCAATATCTTCTGGATAACGATTGTAATGATCGCATGCCACATTGCCAGGAATATCCCCCCAAACTTTTCCAGGTGTTTGAGTGAATGTATCCCATATCGAAGGACCTTTCCCGTCTGCATTCCATGCCCCTTCTATTTGATAGGCGCTTGTGGCAACCCCCCATTGAAAATGCTGTGGAAATTGAATATGTTTCATCTCGCCATCTTCCTCCTAAGTGATTACTTTCATGGTTTGTTCAGTGATGTTTCTCATTTTACTAGCGCCTAATATTCATGTTCCGACCTCTTGTTATCCTGAATCCGACTATTGGTTTCAAATAAAAGGAGCGTTCCGGCAAATTGCCGAAATGCTCCTTATCATAATCAGTCCGCTACTACTTCTTGGACCACTAATCGAATTGCTTCTGTTTTTCCGCAATAATTTTGTCGATACCAGAAACCTTGAGCGCCTTATTAAACTCGCCCAATAGCATGAGATATCACATAAGAAAAACTTGTTGCAGGAGTCCATATAAGTTTCTAGGATTGCATGTAAACGCTCCTTATCAGTCTCCTTACCGGTTCTAGTCAAAAGTTAGGCCCCTCAGAGATCCACGGCCGCTCAGTATGATTGAGACCTCATACTCTTCCCTCTTAAGCTGCTCTTCAGCGGCATTCATCAATGCGAATTCCATGATTTTCGCTACGCAGAGAATAAGCGCTTTCCGCCATCTTCTGGCCTTAATAAAGGCATGGGTGACTCAAGGATGTTCCCAAATCAATGTTCATTTCCTCCGCCTCTTTACGGATCGCCTCTTCATTGGATAGGATACTTCGGTTAATAAGGTCCTGCCAGAAACGCTCGAACAATTGCGGCTGCTGCTTCAGCAAGAAGCTTCTATCCTTCATAACTTTGACATTATCGGTTTAAGGAGATAATCCATGCTGCCTAGTCTCATCGCTTGCTTGGAGAAATTGAAATCCGCATGAAAAATCATTTGTCCTTCCGATCTTTCGATTCTAATCCCAGCATTGATTGGATCCATGACCCATCGGGATTCACATTGCCTTACTGAATGGATGCACGTTCCCCATAAAGAAGTTGAAGGCGAATCTGTGCGTTCCAAATTCCCATATTCCCCCTTGATCATCCCCAATTTTGGCGAGATACCTTTCCCCGTATCCTAAATCATGATCCCGGGGGACATCTCATTCCCGCTTAGGACAAATTCAATGTTAACGAACACGGATATGGTTTATCCAGTGACATGGACTGCTTGATTGAATTCTCGAAGAAGGTCAGGATCCCCAGTGGAGGCACGGGGATTGATGTATATGAGATGAGCTAACAGCGTGACAATTATCGATACGACTCCTATCGCAAGTTTGAATTGGATTTGAGTTTCTGAGCATGCAGAATTTAAAAAAATTCAATGGACTAACCCCATGATTAAATTTCAGACATTTACACCATTTAAGAGCTTACTTACTTTCTTTAACTTCACCCCGGATTTTTCTGACAATATGAAAAGAAGCCGCATCCCGCGGCTCCTTTTCCAGCAAGTGAACTTTTCCACTTCACCCGATGGCCCTCTCCGTTCCACTGATATGCTCTTTTATGATAAGAGGATATCAATACCGTTGGTTTGACAAGCCATTAACAATTCATGATTTGGACTTTGGTCCGTAACGATTGCGTTTACGTTTTTCAAATCGGCGAAAGAAACCAGCATGCTCGTTCCGAATTTGGAATGATCCAATACAATATATGATTCCTTCGCCTTTTGAATGGCCACTCGTTTGATTTCGGCTTCATGCATGTTAGAGTTGCTGAAACCGTGATGGGGGTGGAGCCCGGTAGCTCCGAGGAACACCATGTCGAATGCCATACGAGAAATTGTCTCGAGCGTAACCGATCCTACCATAGACTTCGTGGAATCGATCAAGATCCCGCCAAGGACGATCGTAGGAATCCGTTTCTCCGACAGCTCGGCAGCCACATTGATGGCATTCGTCACTACCGTAATATTAGCATCCTCTGGCAAATGCCGGGCAACTTGAAGCGTTGTAGAACCCCCATCAATAAAAATCGATTCACCCGTTCGAACCAAGCTGGCCGCCAGACGGCCGATTCGTTCTTTTTCTGCCCCTTGAACAACAGAACGTTCTCGAAGCGCCACATCCTTTGAAGCAGTAATGGCGCCCCCAAAGGTTCTTTTTAGCAGACCAACTCGCTCCATCTTCTCCAGATCCCTCCGTACGGTCATGTCCGTAACGTCGAAGGCCTCTTTCAATTCAGATATTTTGACTTCACCTTTAGTCTGCAACTGTTGAATAATTTGTCTTTGTCTGTCATTCAATTCGGCCTTCATTAGCTTCCCTCTTATCTCCAGCTAATAGTTTTCGAACAGAAAGTTGGAATACTCCGTGTCCAAAAGTTGGTACCTTGATTGTATGGGATGTAATTTTAGAAATCAACATTTTAAGTTTGATTCGATAACTTCATCATCTAAATTGAACATACTCCAAACATTGAACCCCGCATACTTATCGCTTCAGCCTATCGTACAGAAAATCGACGATATGAACAGCCTGCATACGATTAGGATGACCTGGCATGGGAACGGTGCCGCCGTACAAATTCGTGCCGGTGCCGCGGCTGTGACACCGTGTTGAAGAAGGACCATCGGGATTTTAGAGACCTCTTCATCGTTTCCGGATAAATCACTCCGTCCGGTTGCGATTGCTGCATAGTCGTTCCGTCATAAGAATGGGTAATTAGCGACTGGGGATCATCTTTAAAATAATCATTGCCGACTTGCCCTTAGTGCCTTCCTTATCTCTTCATTCAGCATAATGTTCACCCCATGTATTAGAAATGACGAGAAACACAAGTGGCTCTGTAAAGCCAAACGTCGGTTTCTCGCCATAGGACAAAGTATGGTTTAATTAATGGTTAAAGCGATAATAAAGATCATTCCAGCGGATTTCATTCTCCAGGGACGTCATCGACGTCGACTGATTGATGATGACACATTCAATACCCGACATTTTGGCCCAATCTGCAAGCTGCTCGCTGGTCACATTAAAGGAGAAACCAAAGTGGTGAGCACCTCCGGCTAAAATCCATGCTTCCGCAGCGCCGGTCAGTGACGGCTCTGGCTTCCACAGGACACGCGCAACCGGCAAATTCGGCATCTCGTTCTCGTTCTGCACAGCGGTCACTTCGTTGACAATCAAGCGGAATCTGTCCCCGAGATCAACGACTGTCGCATTAACCGCTTTGCCGCTTGCTCCGTTAAAGATTAAGCGGGCAGGATCCTCCTTGCCGCCGACGAACAATGGATGCACTTCGATTTTAGGCTTGCTGGCAGCGAGTGTCGGACAAATCTCCAGCATATGGGCTCCAAGCACCAATTGATTGTCTTTCTGCATGTGGTACGTATAATCTTCCATGAACGATGTGCCTTTGTTTTCGGCCATGATTTTCATGATGCGAACAAGTGCGGCCGTTTTCCAATCGCCTTCCCCGCCGAAGCCATATCCGGCAGCCATAAGCCGCTGCGCAGCAAGTCCAGGAAGCTGCTTCATGCCGTGTAAATCCTGGAAGCTTGTGACAAAAGCACTATATCCGCCTTCTTGGAGGAAACCTTTCAACGCAATCTCGATCCGCACTTGTTCCCGGATGGCCTCTCGTTCCGCACCTTCAATCCGTCCGTTCTCGGTGAAGTCATACAGTTCCGTGTACTCGTCCATCAGCTCACGCACCTGCGTGTCCGAGACTTCCTTTACGCGTTCTGCCAAATCGCCGGCAGGATAACCGTTAACCGACCAACCGAAACGGATTTGTCCTTCTACTTTATCGCCTTCGGTCACTGCAACATAACGCATGTTATCGCCGAACCTAGCAATCTTCATCGTCTGGCTTTCCGTATACCCAACAGCCGTTCTCATCCAAGAGCCGATTCTGCTGCGTACTTGCTCGTCTTGCCAATGACCCGCAATGATTTTACGTGCAATACCGAGACGCGCACCGATAAATCCGAATTCACGGTCACCATGAGCGGCTTGGTTCAAATTCATGAAGTTCATGTCTATGCTGTCCCAAGGAATCTCAACATTAAACTGCGTATGAAAGTGAAGCAGCGGCTTGCGAAGCTGGGTGAGTCCTGAAATCCACATTTTGGCCGGCGAGAAGGTGTGCATCCACGTAATGATTCCCGCACAATCATCGTCTGCGTTGGCCTCCAAACATACACGGCGGATGGCTTCAGGTGTTGTCACGACGGCTTTGAACATCACTTTATAAGGCAGAGCAGCTTCTTGGTCCAATCCATCGACCATTTTGTTCGCGTTTTCCTTCACTTGAGACAAAATATCTTCACCGTACAGTCCTTGACTCCCTGTTACAAACCAAAACACATAGGGCTTCGTATGCAGCATACAAGTATCCTCCTCAGGATTTGTTTATAGAAATCGTAATTCCAACCGATAATCGACTGTTTCACCCGGTTCCAGCAACCGAAGTGTACCGTTGTTCCGTTCTTCGGCTCTGCCCCTTGTCCAACAATTTGATGGTTCAAGCCCAAGAACATGTTCACCTGCACCCGGCATACGCCACTGCACGAGTCTTGGAAGCGTGCTTGGATCCCATTCCAGCTCGACGGAAAGCCCGTGACTTTGGGAATGATTGCATGTAGATCTAGATGGGAAGGATGGGCTATGAATACGCGCGCATATCCGATCCCGATTCCTTATGGGCTCATGGTAAAACACTTGCTCCTTGAATTTCGGATCCGGCGCTTGCCAATCATTCATCCGAGTCGTGTCCATGTCACGATCGCGAGGTATGCTTGTACCTTCGGGAATCTCCACCGTCGTATCTTCAGCAAGCAGAGGGAAACCGAAGTTAAAGTGATACAGCATCATGTGAGGAGCAGGATGAAAACCTGCATTCTCCACCGAATCCAGAATCGAGATCCGATTCTCACCCAAACGGCTAATTAGATTTCTGGTAAGACGCAGATGCTCACCAAATATGGATGTTTCCTCTATAACGCCGCGTATCCGCATCTCATACTCATCCCCCTCCCATTCCGACCGAGAGGAGATCTGGCGAGCAGGTGTGTGATGGATGCGGCCATGAAGACCATAAGCACCATTGCTGTCTTCACCCGGTGAACCGACCTGCGATAATCCGCAAGTCATGAGGAGTCCTCCGGAAGCCGTTCTCAGCCATTCCGCACCGCACGCTTCGTAATAGGAGGGATGCACGTCCCCGTTAGCCGCGGACCAACTTACTGGAACACCATGCATCTGTGCGAGAGATATATCCAACCCTTTGCTCGGCGTCACCCAGTAGGACAAGCCACTCCCGGTTCGCACAAGGAACGTATCCACTCCCGCTTCTGGTCCTTCACTCCAGGTAAACCGTTCCACCCCGCCGATTTGCTCGATGCGTCCTACTCTGGCTTCCAGCTCTCTACGTGTCCATTCTCTTCCGTAAAGCTTCACCGTATTTGCTCCCTTCTGTTACTCCCAGCTTAACAAAACCGTTGCGCCTGTTTTTTCGGATTCCAGGGCTGCTGTAAAAAGCTTATGACTGCTCGCAGCCTCTTCCGGTTTGGCACATTGGAAGGAAGAGTAATTGTCTTTTCCGTTAGCAACTTCGTCACAGAAGGTTGCCCACATTTGCAGGATCGAGTCCGAGAAGCCGAATTCGAAAATACCGCCGGTAATCGTACCGTATACGGACTTATACGGAACGTCTGTAACACGCCAAGCCTGCTCGCCGCCCGGCTCGTAGGGAAGAAATGCCACTTGCTTCGGATTCTTTGTCGTAAACTCGGCCGAGCCCTTCGTGCCGTTAATCCGGATAAACCAAGTGTTGGCATGACCCGGAGCAATCCGCTTCATGGAAAGAACCATTGGGAAATTATGTATGTCGCTCTTGACATCACAAGCCAAAATCGCGTTATCCCACGTTTCACAAGCAGCCATTCCACCTTTTCCATCCGGACGCTCTTCAACAATCTTGCTAAGCAGCGAACGAACGCTTGATGGCTTCCATCCGAAGCGGAACGGAAGATGTGCCACGTGCATGCCTAAATCACCCATACAGCCGTACTCGCCATTCATTCCGACGCGGCGTTTCCAATTGATCGGTTTATTCGGATCGAGATCACTACTGTGCCAGAATCCGGCCTCAACTTCGATAATGCGACCGAGCTTACCTTCATTCACCAGTTCGACAATTCGTTGGGCTCCCGGGAAAAAAGGAAATTCGGACGAGCAACGAACAATCACTTCCGGATGCTCGGAGATCGCATTCATAATCGCTTGGTTGGCTTCTAAATCGATGCCAAACGGTTTCTCCCCAAGCAAATGCTTACCGGCTTTGATAATATCAATATATAATTGCTGATGCAGGTTATGCGGAACTGCGCAGTAAACAGCATCCACATCCGGATCCGCGAGCAGCTCCCGGTAATCGGATGTTGCCTTCGATACACTCGCAACATTTTCCTTAAACCATTCCGTCGCCGACAGATTTGCATCGCATACATGCGTAATCTTCGGGATAAAATCAACATTCGTCAAATGACACCAGCGTGCCGCGGCGCTCGCAAATTCTTTCCCCATTAGTCCACAGCCTATTACGCCAAAGCGGATGATCTTTTTCGCCATATTGATTACTCTCCTTTTAAGATCGCCAATGCCTCTGCAGGCGTCGATCCTTGATGAACAACAGCCATGAAGGCGCGGGTCATCGCTTCCGGGTTATCATGCTGGATGACATTACGGCCATATACGATGCCTGAAGCGCCTTGCTGCATCAGTGCGTAAGTTCTCGACAAAATCTCTTCATCGGATGCTCGTCCGCCTCCGCGAGGCAAAACCGGTTTTCCGGATGCAGCTTCAACTACCTTGTGGTATTCTTCTACGTTATCGCATGGATCTGCTTTAATGATATCAGCACCGAGCTCCACACCTTGACGGACAAGCGGAACGATCTTCGTGATGTCCCCGTCCACCATATAACCGCCTTTTTGCTCATTTGGTAGCATGACGAGAGGCTCCACCATAAGCGGCATCCCGTAGCGTTCGCATTCCGTCTTCAACTTTGAAATATTTTGCACACATTGACGATGGAGCTCAGGCTGTCCCGGAAGCAGCAACAAGTTCACAACCACGCAGGCCGCATCCAAACGAACCGCTTGTTCAACCGGGTTATGGATCAATTCACTGAACAGATGCGAAGGCAGCTTCGTCCCATACACATTTGCAACATCCGTTCGAAGCACCAGCGAGGGCTTTTGTTTGCCCGGAATATCTTGCAGTTGTACAGCCTGGCCGATACTAAGCTGAATCGCATCCGGATTGGCACGCACGATCGTTTCAATTGCCGCTTTCATGTTTTCAATACCTGCCAAAAACGAGTATTCATTAAAGAAACCGTGATCAATTGCGACATCGAAGCACTTTCCATGTTGACTAAATAAGCGGTTAATTCGAGCAGTTACGGACATATTGGACACTCTCCTTGTAGTTTCTCATTTAAGCTTTATTGCTACTGCGGAACGTACGCATAATTTGCTTCGCATCTTCTTTGAAGTCCTGAATGACATTCATCATGAATTCATGATAGAACATTTTCTCATCGGACTGACCGAAGCGTTCTTTAGCGCGGTCTACAACCTTCAGCGCCATCCCGGTGTAGTAGTTGATTTTGGAAACACCGTTATCGATCGTCCGATTAAAGTCTTCATCCGAGAGCCCCGATCCGCCGTGCATGACAATCGGAACACCGGCCGTTTTGCGAATTTGCTCCAGACGCTTCAAATCGAGTTCGGGCTTTTTCAAGTAAACACCGTGAACCGTACCGAATGCTGCAGCAAGCGCATCGATGCCAGTTCGCTCTGCGAACTCCCTGGCCTGCTCGGGATCCGTGTAAAGTGAGGTGTCGTCAATGATCGAGTCGTCATCTTCACCTTCCGCTCCGCCGCTCTTCGGTCGAGTTACGTATCCCAATTCGCCTTCTACTGAAACACCTAGCGTCCTTGCGATTTTCACAACCTCAGATGTTTTGCGGACGTTTTCTTCATATTCATACTCCGAACCGTCGAACATGATGGCATTAAAGCCTAAATGCATGGCATTCATTACAGCAGAGAAACTCTTTCCGTGATCCAGTAAAATGCTTACCGGCACTTTAGCCCTATTCATTGCCTCTACCATAATGGGTGCGATCTGCTCCAATGGCGTATACTTGAAATGGATTTCAGCATGGCATAGAATGACAGGCGACCTTTCTTCCTCAGCAGCTTCAATAATTCCACGTACCATATCCAGGTTAATGGCATTAAAACAAGGTACGGCATAGCCTCCGCGCGAGGCATCTTGTAACATTTCAGTCATGGAGACTTTCGGCAACTTCTACTCCGCCTTTCTGCACTGTTCTCACAATTTTTTATTATTGTTCATTTACAACATTAATATAGTTTAAAACGATAATTTAATCAAGAAAATTAAACTTATTATCAGAGACAACCACATCAAAAACCATTCAAAATCAGACACCAACTTAAATACAGCCATGTCCTAGTTGTAAATTTAGTATTATACAAAAAAACAAATATTGTTTATAATAAACAAATATGTTCGTAACAAACAAATCATTAGGAGGAATAGTACGTGTCATTATTGGGACTCGACATCGGAACGACTGGATGCAAAGCTTCGCTATTCGATGAGGGGGGAACCCTTCTTTCGGCCGAATACATGGAATACACCTTGGAACAGCCGTGGCCTGGAGCTTACGAATTAAATCCACAACGGGTTTGGGAATCCGTAAGGCAGGTTATTGCAGATGTTCTCTTGGATTCACCTCGTGTTACCGTTCGTGCCCTAAGCATTTCATCCTTAGGTGAGACTGTTGTACCGGTAGATCATAATGGAAATGTACTGAGCAACGCGATCTTGTACACTGACTCGAGAGGCATCGAACAAGCCGCGATTCTTGAGGGAAAAATAGGTAAGGAACGAACGATGGCGCTTACGGGTGTCCCCTTGCATCCGATGTTTTCTCTCCCGAAGGTCATGTGGATCAAGCAACACCAACCTGAAATTTATCAGCGTGTGTGGAAGTTCATGCTTTTTGCTGATTTTATCGCATTTCTGCTCACTGGTATTTCCGTCTCCGATTACACCCTTGCTTCGCGGACCATGGCTTTCAATGTCTCAACAAAGAAATGGGACCCGGAAATGTTCGATGCTTCCGGTATTGATATGGATAAATTCCCTGATCTCATTCAATCAGGAGAAATCATTGGCTACGTGCGGAAAGAAATCGGACAATCGCTTGGGTTGCATTCGAAAACATTGGTTGTTGCCGGTGGTCACGATCAGGCCTGCGCAGCACTAGGGGCAGGTATTCTTCATAACAACCAGGCAGTAGACGGCATTGGAACTGTGGAATGTATCACTCCGGCCTATTCTTCTCCGGTTTTGGATGCGACGATGCTTAACTATCAATTCAATTGTGCGCCACATGTCGTAGAAGGTCTCTATTTGACTTATGCCTTCAATTTTACCGGAGGTTCCCTCATTCGATGGTTCAGAGACAAGTTTGGTCAAATCGCTGAAGCGGAGGCACGAAAGCTTGGTGTAAACGTATATGACTACTTGAATTCGACTGCAGCAGCACAACCGACCGATTTACTAGTTATCCCTCATTTTGCAGGCTCGGGTACGCCATACATGAATCCTGAATCCAAAGGCATGATTTTTGGGTTAACGCTTGATACTGATTCCAGCCGACTGTATCGTGCTTTATTGGAAGGAGTAACGTACGAAATGCGCTATAATCTGGAATGCCTCGCAGAAGCAGGTATCCCGATCGAAACGCTGCGTGCTGTCGGTGGCGGGGCTAAATCCGATTTGTGGCTTCAGATTAAAGCAGACATCATGAACCGTCCGATCGAAAAATTGGATGTCAGCGAAGCCGGGACGATGGGAAATATCATATTGGCGGGAAAGGCTTCCGGTATTTACCGCTCCTATGAAGAAGCCGTAAGCGTGCTGGTCAAGCCAGTGCGTATGTTTTACCCGGATCAGCCAAATCAGTGCATTTATCAAGAACGGTATGAGAAATATAAAAAACTCTCCAGCTTTATAACATCACTCTAGAAACTCGTTATGTGACATTAACTTTCATAATTACAAGAATAAATGAGGTATTAAACGAATCGAAGCTTTACATAGGATAAGAAAAGGGCAGACCCGAACATTGATCGATTGCCCTTTTAACCGTGCTACTGATTAATGGATTCTTGCTCTCTTGCAAGTAACAATTCAGGGGTATTGTTTCCCTGGAAACTTCGAACGATTACGTAGAGTGGAAAAGCTAGCAGTGGAGAAAGGTTATGCTGTATCGCAGATTGCATTGGCCTGGCTGCTTCGACAACCAATAAATGTATGTACGATTTGCAGCACAAATAGCGATGAACGAATGAAAGCCAATATAGAGACTTTACATATCGAATTGACGCAAGAGGAACTGTTATATTGGGATTTGAGAAGAAATTAAAATAAATTGCTGAGCCATCCAGATTTTCATTAGTTACAATAGAAGTGAAGCGATTTTTCCATATCCGTTACATAATAAGCAACATGACCGATGTTCTTGATAATCAATTAAAAATCCCCTTCTTCCTATTCGAATATTTTCGGTTTAAATACCGGGAGCGCTTCGTCAAAGATTGAGGTGCCTAATTGTCAAAGCGCAATCGTTGTTTCTTCTTCAATTGAAAAATAGGATTTCCCCAGATATCCCCTTGGCAGCAGGGGCCCTTTTTCGAAGGTTGACTGCATGGTCTGGGTTTGCTTTTTATTGCCTCTTTTCACGATTCCGTGCAATACTTCCAGTGCATGGTACGCCCTTTCCTTGCTGACGCGATGTTTTCGCCCCTTCCGCAAAGACCAAGCCATTTCTGCTACGCCAAGACCTCTGGTTTTGCTGTTGAATGGATGAACCCTAGATAGTAAAATATCCAGCGGTTTTTTCTCAGGTTAAACAATGTCATACTCCTCTTTATTTGAAAAGATCTAACCCACTTCCCTTAATTTTTTGTCTATTTCTCATTTTTAATTATATAAGAGGACCGAAAGCGCTAACATATAACAGGATTACGAATAGTTTCGAAATTTTACACATCTTCCTTCGAATTTGGCAGTAAGAATTACTTATACTACTTCGACGTGAAAGCCATCTCCAACTGGAAGTAGTCCCGAATCTTCTCAATCACAAGAAATAAACATCCAAGATCCGATCTGTAGCAATTACAACTTTGCCGGCTGACCATGAAGAAATTCTCGGCAGAGTCTTTTAACTCGCGCATATACCTTCAAGATTGTTCTCAGAGTGGTTCGCCGCCATTTCGATACAGAACTCTCACATTGTTAAAGTTCACCTCAAATCCAAAAAAGAGAGTTCTTCATCTGTAAGCCCGATATGCAATGCCTCTATGTTGGCTTTCATGCGTTCAGCGCTATTTGTGCTACAAATCGTACATACATTCATTGGTTGTCGAAGCAGCCAGGCCAATGCAATCTGCGATACAGCATAACCTTTCTCCTCTGCTAGCTTTTCCACTCTACGTAATCGTTCGAAGTTTTCAGGGAAACAATACCCCTTCATTGCTGGCCCATCAAGAATTTCCTTAGCAGCATTTGGTTCATTACTTTTCACTTTACCGGATAAAATCCCTCTTCCCAAACTGGAATAAGCAATAACAGGCATGTTGGTATCTGAATACCATTTTCTTGCTTCTATATTTGAAGGACCTGCGATTGAGATACATCCACTTTCCCAAGGATCAGTTATCTGGTCTGCAAGGGAGAAGAACGGGCTTGAAACAGAGAATGGAATAAGATTATGTTTATTGGCATATTCATTCGCTGCAATGATACGTTGGTGCGTCCAGTTAGAGCCACCAAATGCGCCAACTTTCCCTTCGCTATGCAGACGATTCAACACCTCCACAATTGGGCCTACTTCCACGTACGGGTCATCTCTGTGAAGAAGATATATATCAACATATCCTGTCTTTAATCGTTCTAAGGAAGTATGTATATCACCTACAATATCCTTTTCAGTCACTCTCTTCTCTCCAATTATACTTGGATGTGCTCCCTTTGTTAGTATGACTACTTTATCTCGTATCCCCCGTCTTTCAATCCAATTTCCTAATGACTTTTCACTTAAACCATATCCCTCGGCAGTGTCAAAGGTATTTATACCTAAATCAAACATACTGTCTAATAATTCACCGACGTCTTCACCATTGATCATAGCAGGAATAGCAGTGCCAAACAGAATTCTAGATACCGGTATATTCACAAAAGGCATATTAATATATTTCATCTGATATAAACTCCTTTTCAAAGTGAAGGACTCCACTTCCTTCCACAATTTTAATATCTATTGAAAGTAGGGTAAGACGGGGGATTACTCCCCCGGACTCCCCATCAAACCGTGCATGCGGATTTCCCGCACACGGCTTTCCTTCGTCAGTTCCCCATCTTCAGGAGTGAGTCATCTTCACCCGTCACCGGGCTGCATATTTCACAACTGAATTAGAAACGTGTGGTGAGTAAGTTTGTTAGAAATACCATTCCTGCCGATTCCAACTCTTTGTTTGGTATCAGCGAATTAGAAACCGTAGATTTCTTTTTACGCATAAAGGCTCGTACCCTCATGCGCGTCCATTCATCCAAACGTTGAATCTTGTTCTTTACATTCCCTATGCCGAAATAGTTACCAAAACCTCGAGCGACTTCATTTAGTTTCTTGAGCATTTCTTCAAGGTTCTTTCCTTGTTGTCTCCGGGTGATCTTACGGACTTTATCTTTGTACTTCTTCACTTTCGTGTTAGGTACAATGATATATCCCTTCCAGAAGTCGAATCCAAGAAAGCGAAATCCATCACTGAAATGTACAACCTTCGTTTTCTCAGGGTGCATTCGTAGTTGTAATTCGTTTTCCAGAATGGTCTTTGCCGCTAGGTATGCCTCTTCAGCCTGTTCCTTTGTTTTACATAGAATGACTGCATCATCCGCATACCTTACCACTGCAAAACCTCTCTCCTTCATCCCCCAGTCGAAATGGTTCAAGTACAAATTCGCAAGCAATGGCGACAAATTCCCGCCCTGTGGAGACCCGATTTCCGTTTCATGGAACTGATCATCTTCCATGAATCCCGCCGTCAGCCATCTGCGAATGAGCGTCAGTACTTTTCCGTCGGTGATACTCTCATGTACTTTCTCCATCAGTAATTCGTGTGGAATTTCATCGAAGAAAGACATAATGTCCAGGTCAACCACATATTCGTATCCGCCACGTTTCGCGCGTCGAATCGTATTCACCGCTTGGTGCGCCGAGTATCCTGCTCGAAAGCCAAAGCTATAATAGTAGAAGTCTTGCTCAAAAATCGGCTCGATGATCTGGCGTACTGCTTGCTGACATACGCGATCTCGGATTATAGGAATACCTAACGGTCTTAATTTCCCATTCTCCTTCTCAATGTAATGACGTCGCACAGGGTCAGGCTTGTACCGCCCTTGTTGCAATAACCTTTGGAGCTCCCTCAGGTTCATGTTCACATTCTTCTCGAACATGGCAATGCTTACGCCATCGATTCCGCCGCTTCCTTGATTCTTCCTCACGGATAGCCATGCTTCGTACAGATTTTCTATTTGGTACACTTTATCGATCAGGGAGCAATATCGTCGTTTCGGTTTCATTGGTGTTTCACCACCTTTACCGCTACTCACCAAGCTGGTCTTGTTTCCGCTACAGATGATCGATTCCTTGCTTGTTCCACGGGCGTAACAAATGCGTCTTAGACTCATTGTCAATCGCTCCTGTTGGTCCGCCGTTTACTCAGGTCGCCAGTAGTCCTTATCCGTTGGCGTTCTTCGCCATTGGCGGGACGCACCCACTTGGAGCTACTCTCGTTGGTTTAAGGCGCTTACGATCTCCACTCGCTTTAACTCACAGGCTTTGACGAAGCACGTTCCCTTTGCCTCTGTCTTCCCTCTTTTGAAGTGGAAGCAGGTTATGCGACTAAGATTTTTTTTTCTTCTCGCGCGCATACTCATCCGAGTTTTACCCTCCAGACTGTTACCAGCTTTCATCGGCTCAGACTTACTCGCTACTACGGAACGATCCGCCATCTCACAGCCCATCGATTCGGCTTTCCCCATTGGGTTATTCCTCCTCTACCTTGTCCGCGTTTGCGCCAAGGAAGCTACGAGACTTCCCTCAGTTATCTTCACATTCTGTTCCATCCATCCTGACCCTAATCACGTCGATGAGCCTTGCAGGTCATATCCCTTTGTTTGTTTTCCTACAAAGTATGCTGATTCGCATAGGTTTCCCCGTTTTTATGGCGGGTCACCCAACACCGCCGCCACCTCTGGTTCACCGCATTCCGGGCTGGACTTTGCCTGCAGGCCCTTCGGATTCCCCCTCACGAGAAACACCCTGCCAATCCTTCTCCTTTTGGAGGTAGGACCTCTGCTTCGGCTACGGCACTTTAAAGGGTAAAGTTACCGAGTGGATTTGAACCACTTAGATTGTGCGACTGTAAGGCGCACATTCAAAACGCCTGAAATCAATATTCAGGCGTTTATTAAATAAAAACTAACACTTATAAACATGCATTTTATTTGTTTTCTCTTTTGAAATTGTCAAACTATTCTCCGTTTACGGGTAGACCATTATTGTCGATGAGCTTTTGATACCAAAAAGCACTGTCTTTCCAAATTCTTTGCTGTGTGTCGAAATCTACATGGATCAGTCCGTATCTTCTGCTATAGGCGGCAGACCATTCATAATTATCCATTAATGACCATGCGTAAAATCCTCGTATGTCAGCCCCATCTTCGATCGCTTTGTGAGTCCATCTAAGGAACCCTTCGAAATATCGAATCCGTTCCAGATCATGGATGTGTCCATTCACAATCTCTTCACCACAGTTATATGTCCCATTTTCCGTAATATAGATTGGAATAGACAATCCATACTCGTTCTTGAGCAGCATAGCCGCATCGTATATTGCTTTCGGGTAAAACTCCGATCCGTTATCCAAGAAGTTTCCGCCGATAGGTTGCTCTCTCTTTCTTTGCATTGCCGGATCCGTCGATAAATTGGGATCGGTAGAGACTATGATCCGGCTATAGACGTTAAGGCCGTAGTAATCAATAGGCTGAGAGATAAGTTCCAAATCCCCCGATCGAATGTCAGGCAAGGTTCCTTCCCGTTCCATCTGACTCAAGATATATTCCGAGTAATGTCCTTGGAAAATCGGATCCAGGAAAAATTTGTGCCCGTTCTCGTCACCACGACGGACGAGTTCATGATCCTCCGGAACATCTCGGGCGGCATGCCTCTTCCATATATCAACTACAATCCCGATCTGCGAATCCTTCATGCCTTCTGCCCGGAAAGCCTTCACTCCTTCTCCGTGTGCCAGCATTGCGTGATGCAAAGCCGCCTTCGCGTCTTTCTCGCTTCTTCGGCCTGGGGCGAAGAAACCAAGTCCGTATCCGACATAAATTGCGATCGGTTCGTTCAATGTGGACCACATAGGAATCAAACCGTTGAATTCGCGGAACATAAGAGCGGCATATTCCGAATACCAGTCTTTAATATCCCGATTGGCCCATCCTCCCCGATCTTCCAGCGCCTGAGGCAGATCCCAATGATACAAAGTAGCATTCGGCCGGATGCCGTTTTCAAGCAGTTCATTAACCAATCTTTTATAAAAGTCGAGACCTTTAACATTCACCTTGCCTGTTCCTTCAGGAATCACGCGTGGCCATGAGAACGAGAATCGGTACGTATTGATGCCCAGTTTTTTCATATTGGCAATATCTTCGGGGTAGCGATTGTAATGATCGCATGCCACATTGCCTGGAATGTTATTCCATGTTTTACCGTTTTGCTGAGTGAAGGTATCCCAAATGGAAGGACCTTTACCCTCCATATTCCATGCACCTTCGATCTGATAGGCGCTACTTGCAGCCCCCCATTGAAAATCAGTAGGAAATTGAAGAAGTTTCATTTTACCGTTATCCTCCCTATAATTTATTAAATAACTTGTAAATCCGCTACGAGCTCTTTATTACAGCTATGCTAAATCGCCCGATGCTTTACCTTTGAGTTGTAAGGAATGCTCTGTATATTGCATCAATTCGATTTGGTTGCCGTCAGGATCTGCAATCCAAAGTTGATAGGTACCATCTATCCCCAGCATTATTTCCTTAACTATCGATACGCCGTTACCTTTCAATTCCTCGGCAGCTGCAAAAATATCTTCCACTTCAAGGCATAAATGATTGTATCCTAATCCGGTATCCTTATTCTTGACTAGCTCCACAATCTCGGGGTAGGAATAAAAAAGCTCGATGAATTGCCTATCGCTCACCTTCAAATAAATAAACCAAGGTTTCCCCTTCTGGTTTTTCAAGAATTCCAGAAATTCTCGTGGTATCCCCGATTCGTTTTTAAGTTCAGGTACATTCATTGAAAAATGCTCTTTTAATCCAAGACAATCACGATAGAAATGAAGCGATTTTTCCATATCCGATACAAAATATGCAACATGGCCGATGTTCTTGATATTCAAATTAAAATCCCCTTTCATAATCAAATATTATTAGAGTTCATTCAAAGACAGGTTATGTTAAGGATTGAATATCTCAGGAAATCGCTTTATAGCGCAATCGCTGTTTCTTCTTCTTTTGAAAGATACGATTTACCCAAATATCCCCTTGGGATCGGCGGCGTTTTTTCGAAGGTTGACTGCATAACATGGTTCTGTTTACTGCTTCCGCTTTTTACAATACCATGTAAGACTTCTAATGCATGGTATGCCATTTCCTTATTTGCACGATTAATACGTCCCTTCCGCAAAGACCAAGCCATTTCTGCAACACCTACACCTCTGCTTTCACTGCTGAAAGGATGAATTTGTTGCATGGTAAAGGGTTCGTTGTTCCCCTTCAGAGTGACACGCACCTCACTGCCGAATGTGTTTGGATCCGCCATATGGAGAATACCCTGCGTTCCAAATAATACAACACTTGGTTTTTCCGGAAGAAGCAAGATTGTACTTGAATCGAAATGAAGACTGCCGATGGCACCACTTTCGAATTGGAGTGTTCCCGCCAATAGAGTCTCGCACAACATTTCATATGTATCGCCGAATGCTTCAATACGATTGCGTTTACGCATCCTCTCCCAGGTTTGCGCAACGCCACTTACTTCACGGACAGGCCCCAGTATGCTTAAGAGCGCTGTTACATAGTAGATACCCACATCAAATCCAATGCCGCCTCCCGGTTGAGCGCAGTACGGGATCATTTCCGCAAAAAGATAGCTGTCACGATTCAGAACACAATAGCAGGATGTCACATCACCAATCATGCCGCTTTCGACAACATACCTTGCTGTCTGGATAGCCGAACCAAGGAAAGTATCCGGAGCAGCGCCCAGATATAAATTCTTCTCGTTGGCGATTGCTATCAGTTCTTCAGCTTCCTCCAATTCAAGGGTTAGCACCTTTTCCGTATAGACATGCTTGCCAGCCTCGAGCATCTGCTTGATCACTCCGTGATGAGCATGTGGCTGAGTCAGATTAACGACCAGTTCAATCGATTCATCCGCTATAATTTCGTCGATGGTCATCGCTTTAATGCCATACTTTTCTGCGGCTTTTTCAGCTTTGCTTGGATTTCGGTCACAGCAAGCGACAACCTCAAGAATTCGAAAATTTTCAATCATATTCTTCAGATATGCATCACTGATGTTTCCACACCCAATCGTAGCAATCTTTACTGGTTTAAAATTGTTCATATCCAATCTCCTCGTCTCCAACGACGTTTTTGTAAAATAAGATAGCCCAACCGGACTATGCAGCGAATTCTTGGTTAAATTGTAAGGTTCATCTCTTAAATCTAGATAACTCTTAATTATCCTTTGTCCAAATGCCATCGTTCACTACATAGTGCCATCCCGGCAGATCGAGCTTTACCTCCCGTTTCTCCCAGCCGGCCGCTATGCGTTCACTTACTTCCACCCATGCTGGGACACCGCTTGTCGCATCCGCTTGCTCCACATTACACGCTCCAACGCCAACCGCAGTTTGAAGCACCTCTTCGAGAGTCAGCCCCTTCAAAAGACCTACTAAAAAACCTGCAATCGTGCAATCCCCCGCCCCAGTCGTTCCTGAAACGTGAACTTTGAAACAAGGAGCCAGCAATTCGCGATCAATCCATCCATCTAATCTGTCAAGTGAAGGACTACATGCACCGATTGCAGCAATCCGATCGCGATCTGCTGTTGTCCTAACATACAAGCCGTACTCTCCCAATTTGAACGCTACTATTGCCACTCCCATATCGAGCAGTTCTTGCGAAAGCAGGGTAAGGAGTCCCCCATCAGCGAAAGGCAGCAGATCACTCGTTTGATGAATTTGGGCTAATTCTTCATAGAGCTCTGGCTTGAGCATGAATAAAATCTCTTCAAAGCTCGGCAGAAACACATCGACATATGGTAGAGCATTTTCCAAGATACAGCGCCAATTCGCCTTGCCGGCAGGCGATTCCAGGTCCGGCCTGGCCATATCGAGCGAAACCGTCTGCCCCTGCGATTTAACGTGGGACAAGAGACGGATTAATTCTTCTCCACTTTTCTCGTACATTCTCCGCATCAAGGGAGGATAGCCGAAATGGAACAGTCGTGCCCCTTTTAGTTCTAAAGTCCGGACGTCCTCTGCAGCAAACGTATCGTTCGCCCCCGTACAGTGAAGAAAGATCCGGTCCACCCCTGGCATGCTGATGACTACTGAATACGAGCTACTCTCACCACTCGCAACTATCATCCCCTTCACCAGATCGTCCCCGTACCGGCCCAGTACGTCAAGAATTGCTCTGCCGAACAGATCCTCCCCGATTTTGCCCATGAGCTTGGTTTGGATGCCCAAGCGATGCAGCGCCAATCCCGTATTAGAAACAGCGCCTCCGGTGGAAATCAGCGAATGCCCTATATCGACCAACTTACCCGGAACGAGAAGTGCATTCATCCCTTCCCTCTCTTCTTGGATCACCGGAATTATATCGAGACAGATGTGCCCAGCCACAATGACCTCCGCAGTTCGCTCATTCAACTCAATCCCTCCAGTCGATGCTGTCATTGAAACATTTGTCTTGTGTACTGAACATTCGGATTAGACGCGGCTTTCCGAACATTGAATCTCCTCCTCATTGTGTTTGAGCTTAGAGCTATGCTAAACTAATTGTGAAATACTTCAAAATCCTCTACATAACCGCTTTTTCCCTCATTAAACTTAATGGATGGTTAACCATGAATAATGAATTTGAAATCATCACACATCCAAAAATCAAACATTTGAATACTTTTCTTGTGAATTTATCCTATCGCAATTCTCATCTACACAATGATTTTGAAATTTGTTTAATATTGGATGGAAGTTTGTCAGTTTACACTAAAAAGGAAATGTATAACCTTTCAAAAAATTCTATTATTTTATTCAATCCCGTTCAGCCCCATGAGCTACGCGCTCGGGATGGAAGCGCATTAATTTTGTCGATCCAAGTTTCACAAACCTTCTGTTCCGCATATTTCCCGCAATTAACAAATATTTTATTTGATTTCATATTTATTTCCGACTTTCTCGGTAATAAAGAATGTAATCTACTTTTGTCCATACTTCTTGAGATTTCCTACTTCTACTTTAATAAAGATTTCGGGTATGAATTTAAGTGTATAAGCTCACTTAACAATCTGTTCTTCTACCTGTTGAAATTCGTCCCTTATCATTTAGTCAGTGATGAAGAACGTACGAGAAACACAAGTCGCTTACATCGGATGAACCGGGTTATAAGCTATGTTGAAGAAAACTATTCAAGTAAACTACTTCTTTCAACAATCGCGGAACATGAAAATCTGTCACTTTCATACCTATCTCATTTCTTTAAAGAGAATCTAAACATGACGTTTCAGGAGTTTTTAAATCAAGTCCGTTTCGAAAAAGCAAAACAGCTTATCGTGCAAACGGATATGAAATTTATTGATATTTGTTTGGAAAGCGGATTTTCGGATACTCGTTATCTCAACCAAATGTTTATAAAACACTTCGGTTGCACCCCAAAACAATACCGGAATCGAATGGATCTGGGGAATACGGAACCAACTCTTGTAAACTTAACTAGTAATCAAAAATTCTTTACTGATATTGAAAGTTTAGAGATTATCAAAGAGTTTTATAGGATTGATTGACTATTCGATTCCCATCAATAGATTCATGACATACATTTCGAGGCCTTCAAAATCTCGGGACGCTACACATTTTTTCTGAAATTCGTAATTAAATTTTTTAACCTTTGCTTCCAAGGCTTTTACAATGTTCAAGCTGTTTTCCAAATGCTTATAACTGTCCTTATCGGATGTGGTACGCATTGCCTTTACATCCAAACCGACATACTCGCCATTGGATCCATAATTGTTTTCAATCAATACCTTAATCTGATTAAATGCCTGCCGGAGATTTTCCACACCGAAGCTTTTATCTTGGTCAAATTTGAGCCCATTTTGGTCATTCAAATGCACACCCCATAATTTTCCCATCGCTAATGCAAATCCGATTTCATGGGAGGGGTCAAGACCGGCCAGAATAGCGTGAGCAGATTCCAATAAACCGCCTACTCTAGAAGGATCAATCGTAGCAGCGGAAACAGCCAGTACATGACCCATGGTACCGCAAATACTTCGATCTATTGGTTCATTTGGTTTTGGCTCAATCAGGATTTTAATATGGGAATCATACTGAAGCATTTTGTTGATGGAATCCACCAACTGTTTGGTTGCATCTACCGGGCTCTTGCTTTCTGCACAAAGAGTTCCTTCCCTTGCTAACCACAACACAATTTTATCGCAACCCAGCTCATTCGCGATATCGATGGCACGACAGGATCTCCACATCGCGAAAGCTCTATCTTTCTCCGAAGTGGACATGAATCCGCCGTCAACTGTGTGCGGGTCCATCCATAATCTTGGTGCAACAAACTCAGCAACCAAATTATATTTGTCTAAAAGCGCTCTCAATTTTCTTGCTTCAGCTTTAATTTCTTCATCCGTCAGGTCGTTCATGTTCGGCACCGCATCATCGTCATGAAATTGAATCGCACTAAAACCCATTTCTGCAAAAGTTTTGAGTTTTTCTTCAAAAGCAATGGGGTTTCTTGTCGCGGGTCCGTAAGTATCAGCACCCTCATGAACGTTCCAAGGACCTACCGAAAATTTAAATTGCGACACGTATTCCAGCTCCTTTTATTATGACCTTACATTTAATTTATTATATTTGCTCGAAACCATCCTGCACAGTTTTACGATTTTCAAACTACAGTTTTGCTATTTTCTGTTGGAGAAAGATTCAGATAAAACCAGATACTCATAGACAATATGAAAATGCCTTACACCTCAACATTTTCATAAAAAATCTTTCACTCCCCTTGGTAAGGCAATTAGCCCAACTCAAACATTCCGTCCAATAATTTTCCAGCGTCGCCCCCCATAATCATAGAAGGAATAGCAGTACCAAACAGAATTCTAGCTATCGGTTTATTCACAAAAGGTATCTCCGTATATTTCATCTGATATAATCTCCTTTTCCCTGCACTAATATAGCGAATTTAAATATGAAATAGCATTACGAAGGTTTTCTTCGTGATATAACCATTCCTCTCCTAAGGGAGAATATTCTACAGTGAAATAACCTTCATATCCGTTACTTTTTGTATGAGAAAGTAAAGTTTTGAAATCCAATAAGCCTTTTCCATGAAGTGCACCTGTCATCTTGGTTCCATCCATACTAACATCCAAATGAGGATGTTCGTCTGTAACTACCCGCATATCTTTTAAATGAATATGCTCAGTACGGTTTGCGAAAGTATCATAATATTGAACTGGATCCTCATTAACAAGTAACATATTGCCACTATCATAGACAACTTTAAGATTGGGCACGTTGTCTAGAACATAGTGTAGTTCTTCCGTCGTACAGAGCGGAATTTGTAAATTCGGAGTATCCTCAATAACGATATGAATTTGCTTCTTAGTTGCATATTCAACGATAGGTATCCAATGCTTTATTAATTGATTAGCTAAATCCTTACGACTGTAATTCAGAATATTCTCATGTACTGTTGGAACCATCATCACAATGTTGGTCCCTAATGCTATACCAATGTCAATTGCCGCTATCCCTTCAGTAACCGCCCTAACACCTTCAACATCATCTAGTGTTGTGAACTGTCCAAAATGAATATAACTGCTTACTTTAAGATGATTTTTGGTTACTATTTCTTTTACTTTTTCAATTCCCAACAATTCAATTTCAAATAACGCAATTTCAACTGCTTCAAACCCCACCTTGTGTGTCATGGCCATTACATCATCATACTCTTTTGCGGCTTCTTCCATACTTCCACCACTCTGAAGCTTGCGTTTGATTCCTACTATTAAACTAATTGTCATTAAACTAAGTTTCATTCGATTCTATCTCCCTATTAAAATCAAGTTATTTAATCCAGTTGTCATACAATAGTAAGCTTGATGTCAGTGGACTTCATACCCTTTGCATTTGATTTGACTACAATAATCCCTGATTTACCTTCCGTTTCTAAGCCTTGATCGTCCAACAATTTTTTCAATTCCTTCGCTCGGGCTTTAATTTGAGCTTCAGATAATTCATTCATATCCGTAACTGCATCATCATCGTGAAATCGAATGCCCCTGCTCCAGTTGTGCTGAATTCTTTCTGGATATTGAAACTAGTCTTGCTTGACCTGAGTTCATAATTATTGGTATGTTTCGTTGCCGACCACCAGCCAACTCCGATAACATCAATTCAATTTTTATCATTCACCGTTATTCCAACCCTTGGGACAAATATTCTCTCAATACTTTAATCAAAAGCGCATGATCCTCTCCAGCACTCAGACCGGATAAAGTAATTGTCCCGACTACACCGACTCCTCGAATAATCAGCGGGAATGCTCCATCTGCTGCTGCATAATCTATGGGTGATCCTCCAAAGAGATCAAAATCTTTTCCGATCATTTCAAGAACGGAACTCACATAATGGGAACTGTGTCCGAAACGGTCGACTACTATTTTTACGCCGAATCCATTCAGCATTGTCTGGTGATGTTCCATCCATAGCAAAATGAAAAATTCGATGCCTATTGCGCACAATATCAACGGTAATAGATTTACCGATAGACCGAGCTTCGTTTATTATTTTTTGTCCGATAATCATGGCCGTCTCATTACTGAAATGAGCAAATTGTATTTCTGTTTCCTGTCTAAGAAGTTCTCCAATTGTTTCTTCCGGATTATTTGTCATGTTATCTAACCCCTCCCTTATTCATTAGCTTCTCAATTCCAAATAACAAAAGTTCCTCGTCAGTCAACTCAATATGCAAAGCATTTATGTTAGCTTTCATTCGTTCAGTGCTGTTTGTGCCGCAGATGATACACATTCATTGGCTGATGAAGATCCAAGCCATTGTTAACTGTGATACACCGCATCCTTCCTTAACTGAAATCGCTTCCAATCTACGCGACCGCTCGAAGTTTTCAGTGAATCAATAGCTTGAAACGCTGAACCATCTAATATTTACTTAGCATTATTCGGTTCATCACATCTCACTTTGCCCGATAAACCTCTTCCCAGACTAGAATAAGCAATGACAGGCATTTTGTCATCTATATACCATTTTCTTGCTTCTTCAATTCAAGGTCCTGCGATGGATATACATCCGCCTCCCCAAGGATCTCTTATTGGTCTGTAAGTGATAAGTAAGGGCTTGATACAGAGAGTGGAATTAAATTATTATATGCATATCCATTCGCTTCAGCAATACGTTGATGTACCAATTAGAGCCATCGTTTCCTCCCCATCCCCTTTTGTTTGTACGAGCCAGTAATTGATGTTGTCTTTTATATTACATGCGCCTAACATTCATGTTCCGACCTCTTGTTATCCAGAATCCAACATTTGTTTCAAATAAAAGGAGCGTTCCGGCGAATTGCCGAAACGCTCTCTATCATAATCAGTCCGCTACTACCTCTTGGACCACTCATCGAATTGCTTCTGTTTTTCCGCAATAATTTTCTCGAGACCTGCAGCCTTGAGCGCTTTATTAAACTCGCCCAGTTTCTCGGGACTTACCATACCGGTTTCTAGCCCGATCCGATACTGGTTGGTTACGTTCGTGACCGCAGCGACCTCTGTCTTCACCGATTGCGGATCGTAGGAGAAGCCAAGAGCTGGAGATTTAACCGAGTTTGCATTGAATTCTCTATACTTATCCCACAATTTCGTGTCATTACCTTCCGCCACATAAGCCAGGAAGTTGTTCCCCACAGCCCATTGATTAAATACCCAACCGACTTCGGATACACCAGCCGGTTTGCCGGCAGTACCGTCGCCTTTCACCTCGTAATGCTTTCCTTTAATCCCGTAATCAATCAAATTGATGATGTCTTTATCGGTATACATCAGGTTCATCAATTGCATCGCTTTATCCGGATTTTGGCTATTTTTAGCAATTGACATCATAAAAGATGCGACGTTAATCGTTCCGGTAATCGGCTTTGTTAGACGTACGGCAACCATCTCTTTGCCGATCGCTATCGTTTGCTCTTTTTCAAACCCCGGGTTTATATTGGTAAGATAGCTAAAGGCTTTGCCAGACTTTATGATTGTTGCGCCTGTTTGCTGTGAAGTAGCAGCATCTTTACTCATATAACCAGATTGATACCATTTGTTCACCAGGTTAACGGAGCTTACGTATTCCGGCGTCTCGAACACGTTAATGAGTTTCTTGTCCTTGGATGTCATCGGAATGACACCGAAGCTGTCACCAAGAAAATCTACTTTATCATTCATCATCACACTTACCGGCGTATTTCCAGCACCCGCATTTACCAATGGCGTTATTCCAGGTTCATTATCCTTGATCGTTTTGAAGATAGGCTCTAGGTCTTCATAGGTTTTCACTTTCGTCAGATCGATGTTGTATTTATCCACCAAATCCTTACGCATCAAAAGACCGTATTCGGCGGCAAAATCACGGATACTCGGGACACCATAAATTTTTCCGCTTATACGTGTTGCATTAAGGACATCTTCACCAACAACATCTTTAATGCCCTGTCCTTGCTTCACCAAGAGATCATCCAACGCTACAAGCTGCCCCTTGGATGCTTGGGTACCATAGCCGAAGAATGGCGTGGATACGAACAGATCAAGCTTCTCATTGCTTGCCAGCATCAGGTTGACTTGTTGGGCGTAATTAGAGAAGCCGAATGTCGTAAGCTTAACGGTGGCATTGATCTTCTCTTTCGTAATCTTGCTGATGGCCTCTTCAATTAGCGGCATATCTGTTGCATTCGTAGGCGGCCACAGAACGACGTTCAATTCAGTAGGCCGTTCTGTCGCAGTTTGTGTACCTTTGCTTGCGCTGCCTGGCGCTGGACTGCTGCCGCCGGACGAAGAGCATGCAGTGAAGAGCAAGGACAGAATGGAAATACTACCGATGAGAGCCGAAAGCTTTCTCTTGTTTCTTTTCATGTAAGGCTACCCCCTATTAAATTTGTTATCTATGTCTACCGAATCGTGAAATTCGGAATAGACCTTACCCTTTCACCGCACCAAGAGCCAGTCCGCCAACCAGATATCTTTGAAAAAACGGATAGGCAAAGGCAATCGGAAGAAAACCGATTGTACCCATGGCCATACGAATGGATTCTATTGGCACATTAGCACTGGTCGACGAAGAATGTCCTCCCATACTGTTCTGTTGAAGGAATTGTGCGTCGCTTAGCGTCTTGTTCAACAGATTTTGCATGCTGAAAAGCTTGGGATCCGTCAGGTATAACAAGCCGTTATTCCAGTCATTCCAGTAAAAAATCAACATCGTTAACCCGGCAGTTCCCAGCACAGGCAAGGAAAGCGGAAGGACAATCCCCCAGAAGATTCGGAATTCACTCGCTCCGTCAATATAAGCGGATTCAATTACTGGAGTCGGCACGGAGAAGCTGAAAAATGTCCGAATCATGAAAATGATAAATCCGTTTGTCAAAAGTCCCGGCACGATTAAGGCGAAAATGGTATTTTTGATATCAAACACCTGAGTATAAACGAGATAGGTGGATACGAGCCCGCCGTTAAACAGCATGCTGAAAAACACGATGAAGCTAATGGCACCACGATGCGGCATATCATTTCTGGATAACGGGTAAGCGATCAAAGCGGAGATGAAAAGCCCTACAGCCGTACCCACAAGGGTTACGAATATCGTAATTCCGTAGGAACGGAGGATTTCTTGCGATTTTGACACCAAGTAGGAATAAGCATCAAAGTTAATTTGATCTGGAAGTAGAGAATATCCGTTCTTAATTAGACTCTCATCACTCGTTAACGATGCCATGACTAACAATAGAAATGGGAATAAACAGGCTATACCGGCCAGAATAAAAGCTCCGTTTACCAAAAATTGATTCAATCGATTTGCAGCCATTCGAAAACCCCCTCCTATTTAAAACAATGCTTGCTCACGGTTACGTCTTGAGACGATAAAGTTCGCAATAATGACCAGAACAAACCCGACAAATGACTGATAAAGTGCAGCAGCTGAGGACATTCCGTAATCGCTTAAAGTCATCAAACCGCGGAATACGTATGTATCAATGGTGTCGGTCGTCGGTTGAAGCGGACCGGAATTTAGTGGCACCTGGTAGAACAACCCGAAATCGGAATAGAAAATCCGTCCTATGGCTAGTAACGTCATGAGTGTGATAACCGGCATGATCAAGGGAACGGTGATTGTGCGAATTTGCTGCCATCGGCTCGCGCCGTCGATTGTCGCGGCTTCGTAATATTCCCGGTCGATGCCAATGACGGCCGCAAAGAAGATGATGCTCGAATAGCCGACGCCCTTCCATAAATTAACTAAGGTAAGGATGTAAGGCCAATATTTCGGTTCACTGTACCAGGAAACAGGCTCTAGGCCGAAAAATGGAAGGATGTGACGGTTCAAAAATCCGTTCTCTACATCCAGGAACGAGAGTGCAAGATAAGCCACAATAACCATGGAAATAAGAAACGGCAGAAGCAGGACGGCTTGATAGAGCCGCTTCATAAATTGACTTTTGACCTCGTTAAGCAAAATAGCTACGCCTACCGCAACAAGGGTGCCCAGAATAATAAAGATGCCATTATAGAGCAGCGTATTGCGGGTAATGACGTAAGCATCTTTGGTAGCGAACAGGTATTCAAAATTTTTGAATCCGATCCATGAGCTGTCTAAAAACCAATTGTCATGGGCAAAATTGATGTCTTTAAAGGCGATGATGATGCCAAACATCGGCAAATAGTTATTGATAAGTAGATAGACAAGAGCGGGAACTGTCATCAGCAGAAGCGCCCGGTAGCGCAGATATCGTTTCATCATGGTTCCTCATTTCCTTTAGTGAATAGTGGTCCGGTTGATTGTCTTTATTCTACGCTGTCTGCTTATGCTGTTTCCGACCTCTTGTTATTGCATTGCCTACCTCTCTCCTTGACCTTGTTCCTTCTGAGTCCTGTATTCATTCGGAGTAACACAGAGATTCTTTCGGAATGTGCTTGAAAAATGAGCAAAGTTCTGGAACCCTGAACGCTTCGCCACAAGCCCTACAGGCAAATCAGTATTCGCGAGCAGATCCTTTGCCAGTGATAATCGTTCCGAAAGAAGTAATTCCGACAGGGTCATTCCCGTCTCTTTCTTGACCAACCGGGTCAAATAATCGGGATTCAAATAGACGTGGCCTGCAATATCATCCCGGTTAATATCCTGATCTAGGTTGAATGCGATGAAACGTTTGACCTTGACGATGATCGTATTCGATTCCTCGAATAAGTGCTCGATCAGCTTCGGTATGATGGCGCCAATCCATGAGATCATGTCCGTTACAGAACGAAGAGGATCGTCTATGTGCTGCTGCCATGCGCTTTCCTTGAAAAGCTGACGGGCTTGAATCCCCTTGCTTGCAAGTAACGAATAAACCAACTGAAGAAAATCCTGATGGAAGCCTTGCAAAAAGTTGGAATCCACCCCTGGCCTTTTGGACAACTGCACAAGATATTGCGAAGCTGATTCCAGAACAGCTTCCTTCTTGCCTTCACTAAGCAGAGTTGACCACAGCCTCATATCCGGATGAGGAAGCTCCAACGTCGTCTGGAACTTGTCCCCCATGAAAAAAACTTTATTCTCGTAAGCAACATTCGTATTATCCAGACGTTCCAGATAATCTGCCGTATCGGGCAAAGCTTGAAGTTCTACGTCGCCGCTTACATAGCAAGCAATATCACAATAAAAATACTTGTTACAGGAAGCGATATAACGGTTAAGGACTTCATGAAGATGATCCTGATCCGCCTTCTTGTCGTTTCTGGTTAGAAAAATGGCAGATAAAGAGCCGCGGCCACCTGAAATGAGATGTACCTCATACTCATTTCCTTTCAAAAGCTCCTCGGCGGCATTCCTTAAGGCAAATTCTATGATTTTCTCTTCGCGGAGTGTCAACGTCTTCCGCCATCTTCTTACCTTAATCAAGATATGGGTAACTCGAGTATGGTCTCCCAAATAAACGTTTCGTTCCTCCGCTTCTTTGCGGATCGCTTCTTCATGAGGCGGAATGTTTCGGCTAATCAAATCCTGCCAAAAGCGCTCGAACAATTGTGGCTGCTGCTTCTGCCAGAAGCTTCTGTCCTTCATCATTGCGGTATTGGCCTTTATTTTATCTAACATCTTGACAATGACAGGCTCCAAATCCTGTGCGAATACAGGTTTCAGGAGATAATCCATGCTGCCCAGTCTTATCGCTTGCTTGGAGAAATTGAAATCCGCATGACAGGTCAAGAACACGCACTCCGTCTGTGGGAAATTCTCTCGAACCCACGCTAATAGCTCCAGGCCGCTGCCCTGCGGCATCTCGATATCGCTGAGCATCATATCAATCGGGTGTTCTTGAAAAATGTCCTGTGCCTGCTTCATGTTCTGTGCAGTATGGATATGTTCGATTTCAAACTGGCTCCACTCTAATAAAGAGCTAACCCTCCTGATGGCCGAGGCTTCGTCATCCACAATAAGCAGTTGAAACATCACGCATCCCTCATTTCTTAAGCATTTAATGGCAAAACGATCTGAACCAATGCCCCATTTGGAGTTGCATTGGCATACTGTATGGTTGCTCTTCCTTCATAAAGTAAACGAAGGCGGTTCTGTACGTTCCAAATGCCGATATGCTCACCTAGTTCATCTGCAATTTTGACGCCGACCTGAAGCTTCTCCAATATTTCCTGTGAGAAACCTTTCCCCGTATCACGAATCGTGATACGCAAGGATGTCTCGCTTACGCCTAAGACAAAATCAATCGTAACGAATATGGTTATCGTTTGGTCCAGTGACATGGCATGCTTGATTGAGTTCTCGATAAAGGTTTGAATCACCAAGGGAGGCACGGGTGTAGGCAGCAGTATTTCCGGTGCATCCAGCTCGTAGAGCAAACTTGTTGGATACCGAAGCTGCTGAATGCGAATATAATTGCGAACGTGCTCCAGCTCATCCCGTAACGGGACGAACGACAAATTGCTTCGAAACATAAATCGGAAATATCGAATCAGGCTAACGGCCATCTCCCCAATCAATTCGTGTTTTCGCTCTTGGGAGAAATCGAAGATGACATTTAACGAATTCAAGAAAAAATGCGGATTGATTTGCAATTGCAAGTGCTGAAGCTCGGCCTTCTGCTTGTCGATCCGCTCCTCGTAGACGCTGATTTTCAGCTCTTCGATCTGAGACATCATTTCGTTAAAAGTCCGGTTCATCAGCATGAATTCGTCAGATGCCCGGAGAATCGGAATCCGGAGATTGACATTCCCGTCCGCTACTCGTTTCATTACTTTAACAATTCGATTGATTGGAAGCATCACGGTTTTGCGGAGAAAGAGGAAGAACGCCGGTAGCATCACAATCCCGCTGATTAGGATGAGGTAAATGATCTTGTTCAAATATGGAAGGTTCTCCAGAATCGCCTTGTCGGGAATGACCGCAACCAGACTGAAGTCTCCCATTAGTGAATGCTCCCCTAATACAAGATAATCGTTCTTTTTCCCCGACATATAATAGTTCCCCAGGTCGGTTTTGCTTAAATCAACTTCATTCTGCTCAACCAGCTCGACATTACCCATAGGTTGTCCCAGACCGGTTGCCAGCATGGCGGCGCCTTCCTTGCCGATATGAATAAATGTCAAAGGCATCAATAGTGTCTCCGCTTTGACCCAAGCGCCGATATAGGTATTTCCCGATCGAAGCACACGAAACAAATAATATTCTTGGCCGATTTGGTGGGCGTACCATTGGCTTGATCTATTCGTTGACTCGGTCAAGCTTTCCTCGAGATAAGCTCGGATGGTATCCAATCTTTCCTGCGGTTCTTCGGAATCCTTCTCCCTGTTTGCGCTGATCCATTCCTTGTGCGGCAGCGAATAGACGAACAGGGAGTCAATCGATTTATAGTTGTCGATGTTCTTGACAAGTTTATTGAACAAATTTATTTTGGAAAGCGCGTAATCATCTGCCTTCGTCCCCGGATTCTCCATGATGTCCAAATTGATATCGCTAGTAGCAAGCGACAGCAAGTATTGATCGGTCTCCTCCAAACCATCGTCTATTAATTGAATGTATAGTGACAGCATGTTGTTATTAGAGTCAGCCACCTGGCCGTGGACAACGTTTATCGCATTCATATTGATGTAGATCAATAGAGCCAGTAACGGGACAATGACCGAAATGACTCCAATCGAAAGCTTAAACCAGATTGAGTTTCTGGGTATGCGAAAGATGCTTAAATTCATTGGACTACCCCCAGCTTCATGATTGCGAAATTGATAAACTTACCCACTATTCATTATAATTGACTGATTTTCTCAATCCAGACCAGTTTGTATTAATTTTACGACTTTAGCTATGAGAAATAATTTAGCCTCTAACGGTACCTTCCTAAGGGTACAACGAACTCAATGTTATAAACGTTTTTTCCCCTTCACTAAGTGTTTCGTTAGCTTCTTCCTCATTTTCTCGTATTATCTTGTAATTTCCTTCTCCAAGGGCAGTAGCGAGTGCAAAGTTTCTGAAACCAAAACTCTTTAATATTCTTAGAGCAAACCGACCTTAAAATTGCTGATATCAGCAGCAAACTAGGCTTTCATACTTCTCACCATTTCATCAAAAAATTCAAGAAACATATCGGGTATACTCCTCATGAGTATAGAAATAGAAGGTAGACTACAACTAGGCTAAAATCTTTCGTGCAAAAAAAAGAAAATCGGGCGCCCTGTTCCGCCTCTATGAAGAATGCTTCATTTTTGCTGCTCAGCACATATCCCCGCTCCGCACCGGAATAGCGCATTGCCACAGCAAGGAACTGACTCATCAGCTCTCGACTCGCTGAACTGGACCACTCCTCCATTTGGTGAATGTCCTGTTTACCTTTGTCCGGCAAGACTACCCCCTCAAGCGCACCTTCACCTTGGAAGCTTTCTTCGGTCGGATGTTGCTCTGGTTTTGTGCCGATCCCTGCTTCTGCGGCCGCAGCAGCAAAATCTTCGTACGCTGCGGATGCGGAAAGAGGCAGCAGCCCAGGGTAAGACGCCCTCAATCGGTCCACTTTGGCAGCAACCCCCCATTGCCCATAAGCGGAGCAAGCATCCGTCAATAATGCATCCGCCGCCGTAACGATACTTGCTTCTCTATAGTAAAGCGAAGCACGTTCGCAAGCCAACACAACTGACAGTACTGACGGAATGATTGGCAAAACCAGCCTTCATGGGAATTCTCTTGCACGAATATTTTTGTCTAATGGCCTCTCCAAAGATATTTTTTTGTCAATTCACTTCGTATATACATAAAATGTCTATGCAATGATTATGTAGGATCTACGGAGGAATAATCATAATGAAAAATACTTCTTTAATTATAAACGTAAGATCCCAATCACCCCGACATGATAATAGTAAGCAAAAAAATGCGTTAATTTTACAAGGAGGGTATCAACCGCATAGACCGAAAGAAGTTGCCGAGATTCTCGCAGGATTATTGCGGCAAGAAAACTTTGAGGTGGAAATTTCGGATACCTTGGATAGTTTGCTTGACCGAGAGAAATTAATGCAGACGGATTTGATAATTCCCGATTGGACCCTAGGAACGATCACGAAAGAGCAGCTGCGTTCCTTCCTTGATGCTGTCAGCAATGGAACTGGTGTAGCCGGGATGCACGGAGGTATGGGAGACGCGTTTCGCTGTGAGATCGAGTACCAGCTCATGGTAGGCGGACATTTTGCAGCTCATCCTGGAGGGGCAGGAATCACCTATCAGGTCAAGATTAGGAATCGGGATCACCCAATAATGGCAGGAATTCGGGATTTCACGGTTACTTCCGAGCAATACTACATGCTTGTTGATCCGGCCAACGAAGTTCTTGCAACCACCAATTTCAAGGTGCATCCACCAGAGGTTTGGAGAGAAGTGGCCATGCCTGTAGTCTGGACAAAAAAATACGGAAGAGGACGGGTTTTTTATTGTTCTTTAGGACACTCTTTGGACATTGTAACCATGCCTGAAGTCCTGACGATGATGAGACGTGGAATGGTTTGGGCTGCCAGATGAATTCTCTGCTTATAAAAAACCTGAAATAAAAGCATAGTTCCTAAATAAACCATATATATTTTTATATAATAATTGATTATCCAACTAGCTCAGATTGGTTTGCCTCTCCAACTCTCACTGTCGGCAGTAGTTCGAAAGGAAGTGAAACCATGAGAATATGCATCGCAAATGACGGGTATACGCTGAGGAAAATCGCGAATCAAAATCAAATCGAAATCGCGGAACTCTTAGCGCTGAATCCAATCATTGAGGATCCTGATCAGAACATTGGAGGCAAAACGGTGAGGCTTCCATCGCTAGCCATATCAGGCAGGAGCCCAAAGAATATTCCCCCCACTTGTCCGCCTGATCCTCCAACCGGCTATTTGGATCAATGGATTCCGCTTACCCCGATTGAGCAGATGGAGAAAACCGATTATGACGTTCTGATCATCGGCACCGGGGCGGGAGGCAGCGCCGTTCTTTGGAGGCTATGCGAACAGTTGGGGGCGAGTGGAAAACGAATCGGCATCGTTGAAGCTGGCGATCTATTATTACCCATGCATGCTCAGAACATCCCTACTTTGGATATAGAGAGAGCCAGACAATTATTCACTAATCCGAAAATTTCGATACCTATTGGCAAGAGGATTCCCGAATTTCCGGCAGCAACCCTGCTTCATGCGCTTGGGGGAAGAACGTTGTTTTGGTCCGGCGTCTCTCCTCGTATGCATGAATCTGTGCTAAGAAAGTGGCCGGTCACCGTGAAAGAGATGAGTTATTACTACAATGTCGCCGAAGAAGTGATGAACGTTACTCGGGATTACACCAAGGGTTCTTCGATAACGGAAGTCATTGTGAAACGGCTTCGGGGAGGCGGTTTTACCGAAGCGGCGGGTTTTCCGCTAGCTGTTGATTTAGCAACAACAAAAAATGGACAAATTCATTCCAATGTATTTTACAGTGCTATGAATTTATTTGCTTATTCCTTAAATCTCAGGCCATTTGATTTGACTGTGAAAGCCCGTGCAGTGAAGGTGCTCCACGAAAATGGGAAAGTCGTTGGCGTAGAAGTGATGAATCCGGACAAGAAATCGTTTTTTCTCAAATCCAAGAACGTGGTCTTATCAGCAGGGGCTCTTGAAACCCCGCAGCTATTACTTTATTCAGGGATCCAAGGAAGAGCCATTGGTCATTATCTCACCAATCATTCATTTATAATGGCGCATGGCGTTTTGAACAGGGGGGATATCCCTGAAAATCTGGGCACTTTAGGTATTTTAATCCCTCAGACGAACGAACGTCCTTTCCAAATTCAACTCTATGGACCTGGAGACTATTTTTGGTACAGTTATGAGGAAGAACCTTTACGAAAGGAATGGGGGATTCGTCTTGAAGGTTTTGGTATCGTGGAATCGCGGTTTGAAAATCAAGTGTATTTGAATCCGAATAGCCGGGACGAATACGGGGTCCCGGAAATCCAAATCCATTTCTCTAATAGTGAAAAGGATAAAGAAATTATTCATCAAGTAGCTCAGACGGTAAAACAAGTATCCGAAGTCATTCAAGCACCTTTGATTTCAAGGGGCGGCCAGGCTGATATATGTCTCATGCCTCCGGGACAAGATAATCATGTGTCAGGAACATGCCGAATGAGTGATGATAGCCGCGATGGGGGAACGAACCGATTTGGAGAGGTGTTTGGCGTGGATGGTTTATTCGTTGCCGATAATAGCGTTCTCCCCCCCATTGGAGCTTCCAATCCGACTTTATCGATGGTAGCCCTTGCAATACGTACTGCAGATTTCATTATCACGAAGCTATAAAAAGGCCGACGCTCGAACTTCATGACTAGACAACGACTGAACGCGACCTTCGTTTGGCTTATCCGCTTGTCAAAAGAGGCCTTTGAAACTCAGCAAGCCATTCCTGTCGTTTGTTACGAGTTTGAACAATACCCTAAGGGATAAAAAAGGTTTGATCTGAGACCTGCCGACAAAAGAGTTACCCCTCGAAACTCTTACTGCCCTTTGTCTCCATGGAATGGGATTATTGATTTTTCCTAGTCATCCAAAATGCAGGACCAGGCCTTTCTTAAAAATAAGATGCCGGTTTTCAAATCGGATTCAACATAATTCATTATAATTTTGGATTAATTTTTCGACATAATGATTACTCATAAATAGCCCACCTACACAATAAAATCACTCTTTGATTAACCTAAATAGCTACCTTCCGCTGTCTCCTTATTATATCACCAATTTACAAATTCAGGATATTTGGCAGACCTCTTTTCTGTAGTACTATACTACCGTTAACGAAAAAAGCCCCGTTAATTGCTGGCTTTTCATATAAAATAGATTTACAAGGACTGTTTGCCACTACCACCGCATCTTCGACCTATCAACAACACAATCTCGACTCAAAGCCGACTTTGTAACACGCTAATTCTGACTTGCTTCTATGTCACTAATTTTTCATACTATAAACACTGTTAAAATGCGGTATTGGGATTAAATTTGTTAGATTGAACCCAAATAACAGTTCACACGGGGGCTTCAAATGAATCTGGATATCTGACAATTACGTTACTTTATTATGATCGTGGAATACTTAAGCTTCGCAGAAGCGGCAAACAAACCAGCTATATGTTGCCCAGTCGACCATTAACTGAAGCAGGGAGTATCGGAATTTCTTGGCATACATATTAAGCGCTCTTTGCCAGATGTAACTAGATGGTTCCGGGAGCAATATCCAAACTGGAGTTGCACCTAAATCACTACCCGACTCAAGCTCTAAAGTCTAGTACCAGATGTTAAGAGGACAATTAAGTTTTGAAGTGCAGAAAGCCAGCAAACACAATGGTTCACTGGCATCTTTCGTGATAATATAAAGACAAGTAAAGTTTTGAAATACTTCAGACAAATGATGGCCACCTGACGAAGGAGTTGCAAGCACTGTCGTATATATATCGCACAGCGAACCTTTCCCCCATTTTGGTTCCCCAACCTTCACCTAGTTTTTTATAATTATGCGCTTTCATCTGTTCGTAGATTAAAAAAAATTCATTAATCTCCGTCATTTATCCGAATTAAAGTTCCATATTAACCTCTCCAAGAAAGTCTATCCATCACCATTAAGTGCGGGGAAGCTACTCCCCGCTCGCTTAACTTTTGAATGGTTTAACCCTTTACCGAGCCTGCAGTCATTCCTTCAATAATATAGCGTTGAAGAAACAGGTAGACAATCAGCATCGGCAGCATGACCGATAGCAAATCAGCAAATACAAATTGCCAAGAAGTCCCGTATTGCGAAACGAAATTATCAACAGAGAACGGTAAAGTCCACTTGCTACTGTCACTAATAATGTAAAGTGTGTTGAGGAAATCGTTCCAGGCCGAGATCGCAACGAATACAGTGACCGTCGCAATTGACGGTTTCAGCAAAGGAAAGATAATCCTGCTGAACGTATAGAACGTTCCTGCGCCGTCAATCGTCGCTGCCTCATCAAGCTCCCTTGGCAAAGTTCTAATGAACCCGCTCATAATAAAGATGGTTAGTGGGAGGCTAAGTGCAGTTAGGAATAAGATAAGACCGATAAACTGACCGGATATATGCAGTATTTGCGTCAACTTAATCGTTGGAATCATCGAAGGTGGAGCGATCATCCCCGCAAAGAATAAGTAGAATAGGTATTGAACCCATCTACCTTGCCGACATGATAGAAAATAAGCACACATGGATCCTGCCCCTATGGTGAACAGAACCGTTGAAAACGTTACGATCACACTGTTTTTGAAGCCGTTCAGCAGTCGACCTTCTACAAATACCATCTTGTAGTTGGACCACATCCATTCACTAGGAAGGCTTAGGTTCAGTTTAACCGCTTCAGCGGGACTTTTTAGGGAGCCAAGAACTGTCAAATATAGTATTGGAGAGCGTTGAGATAGAATTCGGTGGAGAACATCAGGCCCGCGAAAAAGGTATAGCTCAATTGACGTTTACAAATGATAATAACGAAGTTTTTCTGTAATAACCAAGTATATGGTGTTGTGGAGACTCGAAGACGGGGTTTTGAAAATGGATATCGATATTATGTTCAAAATTTTAATAAACCGAAGGCAGTCCAGTCATAGACTAGGCGGCTTTCTTGCTGCCTATACATTCAACCTCAGTGAGGACAGACGAAGTTTTGACCTGCCCTTACTTAATCATATGCATACTGGGTGCACACTAAAAAGCTCCGATGGACCCATCAGAGCTTCTTGTGTAAATGAAAATCATCTATTCTCTTCTGTATACAAATGCTTTATTGCTTATTTTTAGTAAGTTTATATTCAAATCAATTCGGACTGCTATTTGCTTCTCCAGTAATTGTTAGCGACCGAAATAGTTTGGAAATGAATTGCGATTACTTGAGAAGCTGCCGTTAAACTATCGGCGTTTTCTGCGTATTCCGCCCTTAATTTGTTACGGATTTCGTCAGACGGTTGTGTATACTTAACCCCCATTCTTAAGAGCTTGATCGCTAACTCAAAACCCTCTTGGGGAGTGGCTGTTTCTAAAGTCGGAAGCCAATTGTTAGACATAATTTTCTCCTTTTGTGTAGTTCGACATCAACTTCTGTAAACAAGACTATTTTGCAGATTCCAATGATAGCTGTTTACAACTGAATCGAACATCTATATTTTTCATAAAATAGAACAAATTTAAACTAATTTTCAATACAAACTGGATACCAAGATTTTCTCCCGTGGGACATACCCTCTTTGCGACGCCAGCATTGTAATACGCGAGAGCTCGCTTCTCCAAAACAAATGTTAACCGTCTTAGCCTCACCCGGTTGAGGCTCGATCTTCTGGAATCCCTTCAATTCCTTGCGCGGTTGGATCACGCTACTCTCCTTATCGAGGACATACAACTGAAACGACTTCTTTCCCCGCGCGATCGCCGACGTTCCGAAAATCCGGCGAAGATGATTACCATTTCCGTCGCTACTACGATTTCAACCTCCTCCATCCCAATTCAAGGCATCCTTATGACTCAAGTTCTTCTTACAATTTGAATTTCCCGACCAGTTCTTGCAGCTCCCCCGCCATATGTGTAAGATCAGCCGAGGAAGATGAAATCTCCTCCATTGATGCTAGCTGTTCTTCGGAGGCAGCAGACACATTATGCGTCCCGGATGCCGTTGTTTGCGCAACGCCCGCTATTCCTTCGATGGCTTGTACAACTTGCGTTGTTCCGACTGAAATTTGCTGGGTAGCGGCTGAAACCTCGCTCGTCTGATTTCCTACCTCAACGACAAAGCGTTCTATCTCTGAAAATAAGTCGCCCGCCGTTTGAACAACTTCTATCCCCACACTTACTTCCTTTGTTGCCGATTGCATCGATTCTTGAGCTTTTTCGATCTCATCTCGAATGGAATGGATGAGACTCGCTATTTTTCCCGCCGATTTGGAAGACTGTTCGGCGAGCTTCTTCACTTCATTTGCTACTACGGCAAATCCGCGTCCATGTTCTCCGGCACGCGCCGCTTCTATTGCAGCATTAAGCGAAAGCAAATTCGTTTGCTGAGCAATTTGCGTGATGGCTTCCGTAATTTGTCCAATCTCTTGGGAAGTATCGGCTAGCCGGATAATGACTTGCGCCAATCCATCAACTGAACTGCTGATCGAACTCATTTGGGAGGAGGCAGTCTGTATGGCGCGTCCACCTTCCAATGATTTCTCGGAGGCTTTTGTTGTTGTGTCGGCAACAGATTTAGCACTAACTGCAATTTGCTGTATTTTTGTTGATACTTCATGAATCGTTTGTGCGCTTTCCTCAACGGTGTGAACCTGTTGATTGGCACCTTCAGCCATCTGCTCAACGGTATTCGCAATATGTTCGGTAGCCTTGGAGGTTTGTTCAGCGCTTGCAGACAACTGTTCCGCAGAAGCCGCTAATTGATGGGACGATTCGCTGACTTCTACCAAAACGGATTTAAGTGAATCCACCATCAGGTTAAAGCTTGCTCCAAGCTCGCCGAATTCGTCTTTCGATTTAATATCTGCTCGATATCTTAAGTCACCCTCGCTGATTTTCCGGGACGTGTCGATCAAAACACGTAACGGAGATGCAATGGCGCGAACAATAAAGAACACGATAATGGCTCCTGCAAGCAAAGCAATGGCAATTACCAGCGCCGTTTTTTTGAAAATCGGGAATGCCTCCTGCGACACTTCATCCTGATACCAGGTAGCCGACAACTTCCAGCCGGTTAACGGATTCGTTGCAAAAACATCCTTCTTGATCTTTCCGTCAAACTTGTTGATGTACTCCAGCGAGCCCGAATCGGAAGCAAAACGTTGATCAATAGTCACTCCTGTCGCAACATCGCCAATTTTCGCTGTAGGGTGAACCAAATATTTTCTCTTGGCGTCATATAATATCACATAACCCTGATTGCCGATTTTGACTCTCTTTACGATTTCGCTCAGCGAATTCAGGCTTAGATTAGCTGACACAACGCCATGACCGTCGCTCGCAACTTTGGCTATCGATATAACAATATTGTTCGTTGCCAAAGATAAGAACGTATCCGTCACAATCACTTTGCCCTTGTTCTCCATCGCTTGCATGTACCACGCTCTTTTTCTCGCATCAAAATCGGCAGGAACTTTAGTATTCGGCGAACCTTGAATTAACCCTGTATCCGCCCCTACACCAACAACCTCCAACTCGGGATGAAGCTGTTTATGCCTGTCGAGAATTTCTTTTAATTTAGGATTTTCATCCCCTTGCTTTGGACCGACCGTTGCGGCAGCGATTTGTTGCGCTAAAGAATCGACATCCTTCATTTCTGCTTCTATCATTTGGGTAATCGTTTGATTCAGAAGATCAACATTTGCAGTAGCAGCCCACATCATTTGCTCATCTACTTTGTTCTTGGCGGTGTTATAAGAAATCCAACCGATAGACAGGCTGGGTACGAGTAAAATGACAACGAAAGCCAAGATCAGTTTTCTCTTGATCGAGTGAAGATTAAATTTGAACGAGCGAAGTTTATTAAGTCTCAATTTCATGTAGATCCCCTTTTACTACTTGTTGAGAATAATCACACTGTAGATAACATTCGGAAGATCGTTCAAGCCTTTATTGACAATATCATGCTTGATCCTAGATCACATTGATTAGTACTGCTCTTTCAGGCGAAAATAGCTTGTGCGGATCTTTGTTGGTTGTTGATTTTTATACTATTCTCGTGTCGATTCATCTGTCGAAATCAACATCGTATTTGAAAATGACGGAGCAGTATTAATTACGTGTTCAGCTTACGGGTAGCATTCATTTATATAGACTCGATATGTTGCCGGGATTCAATCAGAGCATTCAACTCCCTCATATCCTCAGCCAGCATAGCTTCCGTGTATTTTCCTTTTCCGAAAGCGACCAATGCGCGGAGCGGCATATACCTCATCAAAGCCAGAAACATCTCCGGATTGTCGGAGTTCATGGTGTCAAGCCCGCTCTTGGCGGCGAACTCCTTCGCCTTCGCTTCCGTTGCGGGATTCAAAAGCAAGTCGCCCACTAACGTATTTTGCGTAATCGGCGCCGGCTTTAACAACACGGTTGATTTGACATACACGGTTTGCTTCAAGCAGATTTGACGTGAAGACGAACCTGCAGCGATTTCAAATTCACCCGATTCCACATGCCAGTCTTTGATAAGAACATTGTAATAAGCGAAAGCTCGCTTCTCCAAAACAAAAGTTACCGTCTTAGCCTCGCCCGGTTGAAGCTCAATCTTCTGGAATCCCTTCAACTCCTTGAACGGCCGGATCACGCTGCTCTCTTTATCGCGGACATACAACTGGACGACTTCTTTCCCCGCACGATCACCGACGTTCTTGACGGTGACGCGTACTTCCAGCGATTGCTCGTCCGTTATTGACGCCCGATCGGTCTTCAGGTCCGTGTATTCGAATCGGGTGTAACTCAGGCCGTGACCGAACTGAAACAACGGTTCGATTTCCTTCGCGTCGTAATACCGGTATCCGACGAACAACCCTTCCCGATATTCCACCCGATCTCCTTCCCCCGGAAAGTTCAGGTACGAAGGGTTGTCGGAAAGCTTCATGGGGAACGTCTCCGCCAACTTGCCGCTGGGGTTTGCTATACCGTAAAGCAAATCCGCTACGGCGCCACCGAATGCTTGGCCTCCAAGATAGCCTTCCAGCACCGCTTTGACGCTCCTGATCCAAGGCATCTCCACCGGTGCGCCGTTGCTTAGAACGACGACGACATTCGGCTGCTTTGCCGAAACAGCCTCAATTAGTGCCCGGTGGTTATCCGGAATCGACAGATGCGTCCGATCATAGCTTTCGGATTCGTATCGATCCGGAAGGCCGGCGAAAATGATTGCCACTTCCGCCGCCGCGGCTGTTTCAACCGCCTCGTCAAGCAAAGTCGCGTCGATCTCGTCCGATTCGAGCCGATATCCCTGTGCATAAGTTACTGATCCTGCCGATCCGGCATGTATCCTGATTTCATCCAACGGGTTGTCGAGCTTCGTCGGATTGACGTGCGAGCTTCCGCCGCCTTGAAAACGCGGATTTATCGCGAACTCGCCGATAACTGCGATCGACGCTTCCTTCGGCAAAGGCAAAATGCCGTCATTTTTGAGCAGCACCATGCTTTCACTCGCCATCTCCCGTGCCAATGCATAGTGCGTCTCCGAGTCAAAAATTGTCCCCTCTTTGCGCCCCTGCACCGCCTGGAAGATGACTCGCAGCAGCCTCTCGACCGCCAGGTCCAACACTTCTTCCGGTAATGTACCATTGTTCACGGCTTCGACGATTTTAGCGTCCCCAACACCCGAGTTCGACGGCATCTCAAGCTCTAACCCGGATTGAAGCGCCTTTACTCGATCATTCACAGCGCCCCAGTCGGAAACGACAAAGCCTTCAAAGCCCCATTCGTCGCGGAGAATCCGGGTCAATAGCGTCTCATTCTCAGATGCATACTCCCCGTTCACCTTATTGTATGCGCACATGACGCTCCATGGCCGGGATTGCTTTACTGCTCCTTCGAAGCTCGCCAGATAGATTTCCCGAAGCGTCCGCTCGTCGACAACGGCGTCAACGGACATTCTGCGGTGCTCCTGGTTATTGGCGGCAAAGTGCTTCAGCGACGTGCCGACACCTTGGCTCTGTACCCCTTGAATATGATACGTCGCCATCTCAGAGGAGAGATACGGGTCCTCCGAGAAGTATTCGAAGTTCCGGCCGCAGAGCGGCGAACGCTTCAGGTTCGCTCCGGGCCCTAGCAGCACAGCAACGTTACCGGATTGACATTCTTTCCCCAACGCTTCGCCGACACGGCGGATTAATTCCCGATTCCAGGAAGAGGCCATCCCTGAAGCGGTAGGGAAACAAGTTGCAGGCAGACTTTCGTGAAGCCCCACATGATCGGCGTTCTCATCCTGCTTACGCAAACCATGCGGTCCGTCCGTCAACATGACCGACGGAATGCCGAGCCGTTCCACACCTTTGGTATGCCAAAAATCCGCTCCAGAGCAGAGCCCCGCTTTTTCTTCAAGCGTCAATTGCTTGATCAACTGCCGAATATCGTCATTCACTGTTATTCCCCCCGTTGAAATAATCCCCTGATTCTCATCAGGGGCTTTACAAATCAAGTTTTAAATGAAGTTAAAGATGAATCAACCGAAAAGAATCGTATTGAAAGATTCCGCTTCTAGCTCGAAGCCATACGTGGCCATGCCGTCTGAAATTTGGACGGTTCTGGCTTCCTTGAACGGGTTCGCAATGACGACGACGCATTCGCCGCTTGGCGTCTCGTAGCTTACGGCATTCCCGAACCAATGGCCGCGTTGACCGATTCGCCTTGAGCCCGGTCGAACGAAATGGGAGAAATGCTTCATTACATAATACTCAGGATTTTTAATGACCGTCTTCTCGTTCGGGTCGATCGTGATCATGGAATTTTGCTCCCAGCCCCATGTGCTTCGTCCCTTCGGCTCCAAGAATATATTCCAATAAATGTAAGCATTTACTTGATTCGTAAAATAATGCTGGTAGAGATTAAATATATATTTGGCGTACTCCCACGTGTTGGTGCCGTCCCCGCATTCGTTCTCCGTCTGCATATACCTAAGCTCCGGGTAGCTCAGCGCCGTGCGTTGAATCGCCCATTTTCCCGCCCATTGATACCCTACGCCTTTAATATACTTATAGGCTTCCGGGTCGCTGAGCACCGTATGCGCATAAGCGTCATGATCGGCCTCTTTCTTCTTCAACCATTCGTCCCAAGGCTCAGGAGCGTTAATCGTTCCGAGCCAAATTTCCGTGTTGAGACCGTGCTTCTCGAAGGCTGGCCCCAGATAATCGCGGATAAATTCGCGAAGCTGCTCGCCAGTCCATACACAGGATGGAAACTTCTGGTCGGCCACAACTTCGTTCTGCACATGAACTTGGTGAATGGTAATTCCTTCGGCTTTATATGCTTGTACGAACTTCACGAAATACAAGGCATAAGCCTCCAGATTTCGCTTTTCCCAACGCAAGGTTCCGTAATTGTAAGCCTTAGGGAACTTCATCCACGTCGGCGGACTCCACGGCGAAGCGAATAGCTTCAGCTCCGGATTAAGCGCCAAAGCTTCCTTGATATAAGGAATCAGATATTGCCGGTCCCGATCAATCGAGAAATGCTCCATGGCGTAATCCCCATCCGTCTCGTTCAGGCTATACCATTCGAGAGCATAGTCGTTTGCTCCGATAGGAAGACGGCATACACTGAACTTCTGCGCTCCATCGGGATGAAACAGGTTGTACATCGTTTGCTTGCGGTCTTCCTCTGACAGATGGCTTAACGCAGCATAGCCAAGCTCATTGAAGCAGGCGCCAAAGCCTTCTACAGTTTGAAACGTATCGCTTGTCAGCGTAAGGTCGGCCGCGCCGTCCATGGTGGGCGGCAGCGCATTATCGATCCATTGCGCCTCCCTTTTGCTTGAAATCCATTGTTTAAGTTGTCCCATGTCAATTACTCCTAACGTCGATAAATTACCCTTTGACGGCGCCGGCCGTCAAGCCTTTGGTCACATTCTCTTGAAACACTACATAAAGCAGTATTACCGGAAGGGCTGAAATGACAAGCGCTGCCGAAAGTCCCGCATAATCGGTCGTATATTGGCCTTGGAACGACATAAGACCGATCGGCAACGTCTGAATCGCCTTGTCCGACAGGAACACAAGCGCCAGCATAAATTCATTCCAGGCGTTAATCGCTGCCAGAATCGCCACCGTTGCCAGGATTCCACGGCTAAGCGGCAGGAAAATCTGGAAAAACATACGGTAAATACCCGCACCATCCACAATGGCTGCCTCTTCCAACTCCTTGGGCAGTTGTTTAAAGAAACCGTATAGAAGAAACACGGCAAACGGCAAGCTGAAGGCGATGTAAGGGAAATACAGCGACCATCGCGTATTGATCAAGTGCAGTTTCTGCATAATTGTAAACAAAGGAATTAAAGTGCTGTGAAATGGAATGATGATCCCCGCTACGAACAGCGAGAGCATAAGATTGGAACCTTTGAACGGACGCCGCGCCAGCAGGAAAGCGATCATCGCTGCCGTAAGCAGCGTGCCGACTACTGTTACGAATGTCACGATCACACTATTAAACAAGTAATTCTGAATGCCGTTCTCCCACGCGTTGACGTAATTCTCAAACACCCACGTTTTAGGTAAACCCCAGGGATTATCGAAAAATTCCACGTTTGTCTTAAGGGAAGAAATCGACATCCAAAAGAACGGATACCCGGTTACGAGCAGAAAGACCCAAAGAAATAGATGAGTCGGAATTTTTTTAAGCATGGCCGCCTCCTTTAGTATTGAACCGGTTCGCTCTTGAACAGTTTCGACAAGACGCCGGCGAACAAGAGGCCCATAACGAGCAGCAGCATCGAAATCGCGCTTGCGTATCCGAAATCCGAGAAGCGGAAAGCTTGCTTAAACATAACGGAAGCAATAACCTCTGTCGAATTGTTCGGTCCGCCGCTTGTCATAATATAGATCAAGTCGAAATATTTCAGCGACCCGACTACACAGTTAATGATCGCGAAAGAGATAATATGGCGGATAAGCGGAATCCGAATGTTCCACAGCACCCTGAATTTCGATGCGCCGTCCAGATCCGCTGCCTCGATAATTTCGTCCGGTACGCCCTGCAATCCGGCCAAAAATAGAATCATATAGAATCCGATATACTGCCACCCGATAACGGCCGCAATCGCGCCCATAGCCGTCGTTTCATCCCCGAGCCATACGTGCTGCAAGCTTTCAAGCCCAAGAAGCCCGAGGAGATTATTCAGCAAACCGATGTTCGGCTCGTAGATCAGCCCCCAAAGAACGCCCAGAACCGAAGTGGACAAGATGACAGGCATAAAGAATACCGTCTTGAATAAACGCCGTCCGAACAGCTTCTCAGAGGAAAGCAGCACGGCCAGAATCAAACCGAGCGGCAATTGAATGACGAGCGCCCAGAATGTCAAAATAAAAGAATGCTTCACGGAATCCATAAGCAAGGTGTCATGAAACATGTTAATAAAGTTGTGAACACCTGCGAATACCATCGGATTTAAACCGTCCCAAGTAAAAAAGCTATAATACATGCTAAGCAGAATCGGAATCACCAGGAATATACCGAAAATGGCAAGCGCCGGCGTTACGAATACGAAACGGCTGATAATACGTTGCGTACGACTTTCCACTCTTCCATCCTCCCTCACACAAGAATGGTATTGCCCTTGATCGAAGATCAAGGACAATGCCTGTCTGTTTATTTACTTAATCTTGGCCAGCGCTGCCGCTGCATCTGTGGTGCCGCTAGCGATCGCTGAAACCGCATTTAAAATTTGCTCAGCACGTTTCGCATCGATGGCTTGATCATAATATGAGAAGTAGCCGGACGGCATGCTGCCGATATTGGACAAATAATTCGCTACGATCGGATTGAGCTTTTCCCCTGACAGATCCATCTTGATCGCCGAAGGAGCGCCGAGGGCGACTACAAAATTTTTCCGCTGCTCCGGAGTCAAGATAAACTTAAGGAATTTCGTCGCTGCTTCTTTGTTCGCCGATGCAGACACCGCGTAAAGAGCGCCGAAGCCGCCATGCATAAGCGCCGGATCGCCTTTGCCGTTCTCAACCGAAGGGAATGGGAAGTAACCAAGATCGATTCCCGAGTTCGCATAGGAGCCAAGCGACCAGTCACCCATCAGAGTCATAGCCGCCTTGCCCGATTGGAACTCTGCTTCTGATTGCGCAGATGCCATGCCGAGGTAGCCCTTGCCAAAGCCGCCGGCCTTCGCCAGCTGCTGCAGCTTGTTACCGGCCTCAACGAACGAAGGGTCCGTGAAATCGCCTTTATTCGCTGCCGCATTCTCGAACGGCTTCGCTCCGCCGATTCGATTGGAGAGGTATGAGAAGTAGAACAGGAGCGGCCAGCGATCCTTTGCGCCAACCGTGATCGGAGTCACGTCGGCTGCTTTCAGCTTATCAACGGCAGCCATCAGATCATTCCAGGTTTTGGGAACCTGGATCCCGTTATCATTAAAAATTTTCTTGTTGTAATAGAACATAACGTTCGACGATCCTGTAGGAATCCCGTAGAGCTTGCCATCGATTGTAGCGGCGTCGAGCGCGCCTGCCGCGAAATTGCCTACGAATGCTTTATCCCCTTGAATCTCATTTGTAATATCGGCAATTGCGCCTGCTTTTACCATGTTTTTAAATTGTTCCCCGGTCCAATAGCCGAATACATCCGGCCACTGTCCTCCCGCACCGGCGACTTTGATTTTCGTCTTTAACGATTCATCATCCACATACTCCACTTTGATCTTGATTTCGTTCTGGCTTTTCTCGAATGCGTCAATACTTTGCTGAATCGCGTCCTTCATCTTTGTCTCGGAATTCGGTATCCATACGGTGACCTCTTTCGCTTTCGCCGTGGTGCTTTCAGTCGGCTTCTCCTTTGAACCGGTCTGAGCGCCGCCTCCGCAAGCGGTTAAGAAGAGTCCCATAGTTACTGCCACTGCCAACGCTTTCTTCATTCTCATTTCCCCCTCGTATATGTTATCGCTTTCATGTCTTAATTATAAAAGATACTTGGATTAGCTATAAGGCTTAACGATCAGGAAAAATACCAATATTCTCAGTTCTGCAGAAGATTCGTTCCGTTCTGTATTATTGCCTCTAAGGGAAAAAAAATCCCCGCCGTCATAGGCGAGGATTGTGAAGATTGGAACGATACTCTTTGGGAGTTACCCCTTCAAGCTCGTGAAATACTTTTGTAAAATATTTTGCCGTTTGGTAGCCGACTTTTTCGGCGATCGTATAAATTTTAAGATCGGTTTGAGCCAGCAGCCGTTTGCCTTCCAATATTCTTCGCTTTGTCATAAATTCGCTAAAGGTGATTCCCGTTTCATCTTTAAATAAGGTGCTTAGATAATTCGGGTTTAAATGTACAGCCGCGGCAACATTCTGAATGCCGATCGGTTCCTGAAGATGCTGTTCAATATACTCAATCGCGCTTAATATCGATGTGTTTGTCGTCCCGCGATCCCACTTTTCCAGCCATTCCCCTTCGCTCTGTACAATTTTTCGGCCAAGCAAGTCCTTTCGCTTTTCCCGGCCAGTAGCTAATCCTCGCTGCACAGCTTCAACAAGCTGCAGCGGATTTATCGGCTTCAGCACGTAATCTACGACCCCGAACACCAGTGCAGAACGGACATATTCGAAATCGGAATGACCTGATAATACGATGACTGCGACTTGTATGCCACGCCTGTGAATCTCTTCGAGCAATTCGATTCCGCTCATGACGGGCATACGGATGTCGGTGACAATCAGTGCAAACTCCATTGATTCCATTAAAGATAGTGCCTCTTGACCATTCGAGGCTGTGACATAGTCAAACTCGTGCGAATTCCATTTCTGCAATGACCGCAGAATCCCTTTGCTTGTAAGGGGCTCATCCTCAACGATCAATATTTTCCGTATCATTCGAAGACTCCTCCTTACGATAATAGGGTAAAGTTAAAATAACCCGTGTTCCATTCTGGGCATCGCTATCGATCGACACCCCATACTCCTTACCATACATCAGTTTGATTCTTTGATGCACGTTGGAAAGACCTATCCCGAAAAGCACTGTAGAATCCGAAGCCTCTGGCGTTTCCAAATGCCTGCGAATAAGTTCAAGGCGATCCGGAGGAATTCCTCGGCCGTTATTCCAAACAGCGATTTGCAGCGTATCACCTGGTGATTCCACGGACATGCTAACAATGCCTTGTCCATTGTTTTCCTCCACTCCATGATAGACGGCATTTTCGACCACGGGTTGGAGAAGAAGCCTTGGTACCCGATAGCCTCCGATAGCAGCTCTAACCTCGAGCGCATATGTCAAACGCTCCTGAAACCTTAGCTGCATAATCGTCAAGTATCGCTCTACGTGCCTGATTTCTTCCGAGAGAAATTCGGTATCGCTTTTGGACGAACGGCCGGACGTATATCGGAACAACTCGGACAAGGAAAGAATCAAATTCGCCGATTCGTCGTCATCCTTGTTGCGCAGATGCCAGTTCAAGGCTTCCAAGGTATTAAACAAAAAATGGGGATGGATTTGTGCCTGCAGTGCTTTGATCTTTGATATATTGCTTAAACGCTCTTTCTCGTATACTTCATCGATAAGAAATTGGATGCGTGCCACCATCTTGTTATACGTCCGGTTTAATTCATTTATTTCGCGATTAAAATATGAGGCAAGATTCGTTTGAAATTCTCCCTTTTTCGAATCGATCATGACTTTCCGCAAATGATTCAACGGACGGGTAATCAACAAGGAAAGTATGATGGACAAAACCAGCGCCATCACTCCTCCTATCCCTGCTGCTACATAAAGTACGTTACGAAGGAGTTCAACAGGGCGCTCGATCTTCTCGACCGGAACTAGGCCGACCAGCGTCCATCCGGTCACATCCGAAGTATGTACCTTCGGATAGTACCTCCCGCCCTCCCAAGCAACTACCTTCCTGTTTTTCAAATCGTCAAGGCTCAGTCCGATCTTGTAAGGGGCGGGGGTTATTAATGTGCGGCTTTCGTCGTATACGAGATAAATAAAATCATTTTGATTCTGAAAAGCATTCTGGATTTGAAAGATGTTCTTTTTAACACGAAACAGCAAATAGCCCCCTTGTGTCCAATCTTCCAGCAAACGCACGTGCCGCAAAGCTATAAGTTCATCGTTGCGTTGCGAATTGTGCAGCCAAATCGTCCGATTCGGGTTTGCCCGGGCGTTCTGTACCGTCTCTTCGCCGGTCATCTCCTTCACCGTTCGATCGAAGATCGGAAATAACGCTCTGCCTTGTTCGTCGTATAACTCAGCGACACTCACAACCTTGGAAAAGATGAGTTGCCGATTCAGTACATTACGTAGAGTGAGACGTTCATCTAAAGGTATATTGAGATCAAGCTTCGCCACAGCAAGCATTCGCTGTACCTCTGTATCCAATACGATTCTTTGGAATGTCTCATCGATTCGGGCAAGCTCCGCATCCAAATTTTTCGAAGCGAGCAAGGTGCTCTCAAGTACGTATGACTCAGCGCTCTCCTTCGCGTTCGCGGAAAGCAACGGATATGCAATCGTTGCTGTAATGGACATAATAAGCATCACAACAACCAGAAATCCGACCAGGATCTGACTTCGGGTGGAATGCAGATTCCTGGTTATCCTATACCACCATGAAGGTCTGAATTGATCTACCATTTGCTCATCTCCGTTATGCAAAGATATTCGGTATCTTATCAAACCTCGATGGCGTTTGCAATTCTAATTGACTAGCTGTATATTCGTCTTTTGATTCTGTTACAACGCTATTCGGTTGTAGTTGAATGATAATTCGGTTCTGACCACCATTTACCGGTACCTTTTTTTCAAGGTATCCACCAAGAGTAATAGAGTGGGTATTATATTGTTCATCATCAATGCAGCAAAAGGCCATACGAATGTTGTGTTTACATGTTCTACCGAACTATTTCTGTAATAAATCAACACAAGAATTGAAAGCGATATAGTTATCGGAAATATAGCGGGACGGTAACTCGAAAGCCCAAAAATCCGTCTCACACACTCACATAAAGCTATCAAGAAAACACTGACCTTCAAAAAAAACCAGAATGTCCAGAGAATGATAACAGCAGGTTCTAAACGGGTTATGAAGCCCCCTACTTCTATGTATCGAATCGTATCGAAATAGGGATAATTCAATCGGGAAGTTAGTGGTCCCATAACTAGCAAAGATTGAAAAACAATGGTTAGCGAAATCAATACAACACCTGCGAGGGCCAGAAAACTTTGTTTTCGCGCCTGCTCCTTCTGCTGTAAAAAAGGAAGCACGAATCCCAGTACAACTACTTCCCCATAAAAAAATGAAGGAACAGCGGCATCTTGTATCACAGGAATGATACCGTTTTCGAATGAGGGAAGCATCTGGTTTACATTCATATCCGGAATGGATAATCCAAACAATATTAGGGTCGCCAGTATGTTGAGAGGTTAATCAGCGATTGGCTTGCCAGGATATCGATTAGCAAGAGCAGTCATTACGAGGATTCCCCACACGCCAGTAGCGGAAGCAACGATTACGGACATCCAGCCATCTTGTTTAGCAAATGCTGATGTGGATGCAGGAATAATTAAGATTTCAGTTGCAATCAATAATGGAAATAAAAAAGTTCTTAATTGTATTGAACCGTGATTGCTTCTTTTTTCATGATGTATTCTTCTTTCTTGATGCTTTCTTCCGCAAAGAATCTACAATCAAAAAAAGAGTCGGAATCAAATTATTCATCGCCAATGAAGCAACTGGCCAGACGAAGGTCGTGTCCTCAAATGCTGCCGCGCTATTTTTGCTATAGAACAACACCATGAGAGAAAGCAGCAAAATGAGCGGAAAAATAACAGCTCGGTGATTCGAAAGCCCTAAGAGCCGTTTTAAGCAATGACAAAGAGCCAACAAGAATACACTAACTTTCAAAAAAACCCAAAACGTCCAAAGAAGGATCACAATAGGCTCTACACGGGTTAATAATCCGCCTATTTGTATATACCGTATCGTATCAAAGTAAGGATAATTCAATTTAGGAGTAAGAGGTCCGAGCACCATCAAGGATTGAAGTACAACGGTGACAGATATCAAAATGACTCCGGCGAGAGCCAGAATACTTTGTTTTCGCGCCTTCTCCCTTTGATGCAAAAAAGGAAGCACAAATCCGATGACAACGATTTCCCCGTAAAAAAACGAAGGCACGGCAGCACCCTGAATCACAGGAACGATACCGGTTTCAAATATGGGTAGTAAGTGATTCACATTCATATCCGGAATCGACAATCCAAATAAAACAAAGGTTACCAATATGTTAAGAGGCACAATCATTTGAGCACACCGCGCAATGACCTCAATCCCTGCATTCGCAGCCAATCCGCACATAGCAAACAACAATAGTACGAGGACTAATGGAGGTGTTTTCGGCAGGGCCATTGAAGAAATAAATGTCGCATGCAGCAACACGGTTCCCGAAGCAATCAGAGCGAATATATATGAAGCATAGCAAGTCCATAAGATTCCGAGCCATTTGCCGATAATATCGAAGCTATAATCCGCCATCGTCTTGTCCGGATAACGATTAGCAAGGGTTGTCATCACAAGGATTCCCCAAATTCCTGTTACGGAAGCGACAATAACGGATATCCAGCCGTCTTGCTTTGCAAATCCCGATGTCGACGCGGGAACGATCAAGATTTCGGTAGCAATTAATAAAGGGAATAATAAAGTTCTTAATTGCTTAACCGTAATTTTCTCAATTCTCATGGGATTTCCTTCTTTCTCTATTTCTTCAAAAGCTTGCGCCCTATTGACTCAAACAACACCCTGAGCGGAATCATTGGACTTGGAATCTCGATTCCCGTGAGCAGCAGGGATCCGATTATCGTAGTGAAAGCAAAAATTCCCACGCTTAACCAGGCTTCTCTACGAAGCTGCGCTTTCAGCAATGAACCCATATAATAGCAAGAGGTCACGATCATAAAGAGAATGAATGCAATGATTTTCATTACTTCTTTTTCACATCCTCTTCATTTAAATGCAAGGGAGCTCCGGTCAAACCAGTGCGGACTACTGTAACTTTGGTTTCCACATTGATTTGGATCATAGGGAACGTTGTTTCCCATTGATCTTGCAACTTTTTCCATTGCTTGACATGAGATTTGTGAATTTCCTGTCCAAATCCAAAAATATCCGCTTGCAATTCATTCTGCGCCTTGGTAATCGTCTCTTTAATCGTTGTATTAAGTGAAGTCTTGATCGCATCCTCTACCTTATTCACATTTTTGACTTGAGTCAGATCCATGTTCGTATTGTTTTCACGTAAGGCGCCTTTAGCCACAAACTTCAGGTTGACGATAACTTGATCTCCCTTAACCTCCGTATTTATTTGACGAACCGCATGAGATACCTCCATGCTTATATTCCCTTCTTTGGGGATATGTGCTATAACCTTGTCATATTTCACTTTTCCGGTAATCCAACGCAATCCCCGCATCTCATCATCATTCAGATATCCCGAAAGCTTATAGTTTTTAATTACGGCGGCACCGGATAAGCTAAGTACTTCCTTTCCGGATTGACTTTTGTCTTTCTCCGGATGCGGTCTGCCATTTATTTGAGCGGGAACCACATTGAGCACCCCCATAACCGGTACAATGCCTACAGTGGATGTACTAATGAATAAATCGCGAAGCGTCTCATCTATACCTGTACCCGACTCTTCCATCTTCCGAACCGCGTCGGCAGGTAATTGTTCGATGGGAGAATCCACGCCAAGAAGTTCTCCTGCTTGTCTATCTTTGGTAATCAAAACATAAGTCCGAAGCCGGCTGTCCGGATCTCGGCTAAAATGGTCAAGCAGATCCTTAATCCCTCGCTTAGCCAATCTTTCACCGATAAGAAGCACCCTCCGATGAGAGGCGAATATGGTTCGGGACAGCTTCTCTTGAAGTTGGCCGATCATTTCATGATTATTTTTGCCCTCCGCAGATAGAACGATATAGTTATTCTTTTGGCTATCGCTGCCCGATTCCATTTTCCCTCCAGAGGGTTTGGGGATTTGAACAGTTCCGACGAACTTACCACCTTCCGCTGCATCCAAAGCCGTCATCATGACAAGTGCGAGATCATTAACCTCTTTCCTGTCCCAACACCCTGTGATGAAAAGGAGAGAGGAAAGCAGCATATGGACGAAAAATCTGTTTGCCTTCATGTGTCCCCTATCCTTTCCTTTTCGTTCATGGCTTAGGTTTCTGCTTCCATGGAACTCGCAACGGACGCTTTTTCCCCGTAGTAAACGGGCGTAGATTCATATCCCACCAAGGTACACGTACAAACACGTCTTTTAAGCTTGAGAGGGTCAGAGGCGCCACTGGAGATAAGTAGGGGACGCCAAATGAACGTAAGCAGCACAGATGAAGAAGTACAGCAATCAGCCCAATCGATATCCCGAATAAACCCAAAGTTCCAGCCAATAGAATCATTGGAAAGCGAAGCATCCGGAAAGCAGTACCGAAACTGATCCGTGGAATCGTGAATGAGGCAATACCTGTAATGGATACCACAATAACCATCGCCGCCGATACGATACCGGCTTGAACCGCAGCTTGCCCGATTACTAGCGCACCTACAATGCTAATCGCTTGGCCGACCTGCTTGGGCAGCCGAATGCCCGCTTCTCTCAGCGCTTCGAATACAATTTCCATCATTAGCGCTTCGACTAATGCCGGAAACGGCACCTTTTCCCGCGAGGAGGCAATGCTGAGCAGCAAGTCAGTGGGCAGCATTGCCTGGTGGTAAGTGGTAATTGCCACATATAAAGAAGGCATTAACAGAACCATAACCATGCAAATTAGGCGTAAAATGCGTATTACTGACGCGATCCAAAAACGGTCATAATAATCCTCATTCGCACTTATTGATTCCCAGAACATCACAGGAACGATCAGTACAAAAGGCGTGTTATCCACCAAAATGGCTATTTTTCCCTCTAACAGGTTGGCGACCACAACATCCGGACGCTCTGTATTATGTACGGTTGGAAATGGAGACCACGGCGCGTCTTCAATAAATTCTTCAATATAAGATGACTCCAAAATCCCATCTATTTGGATACGGCTAAGGCGCTTGCGCACTTCATCTATGAGATCCTCATCCGCAATACCTTCCACATAAGAGATTACCACTTCCGTCGAAGAGATTTCCCCAATTTTGAGCGACTCCATCTTTAAAAGAGGTGTCTTTAGTTTTCTGCGCAGCATACTCGTACTAGTCCGGAGGTTTTCATTAAAACCTTCCCTCGGCCCGCGGATTACCGCTTCTGTGGATGGCTCCTCAATGCTTCTAGTCTGCCATCCATGTATCTCCATAAGCAGACCGACAGTCTGCCCTTCAACCAATAAGACTGCCGCGCCACTTAGAATGCTATCTACAACATCACTCAAGGCATCCGTGCGTTTGATTCGACCCACAATCACGACTTGTTCTTCCAAGATTGTAATGGGATCTGAGTCGCTTAAATCAGTTTCTCTTGTCTGTAATAGCGGTTGTAATACCATATTTTCCAGGTGCTGTATATCTACAAGACCTTCTACATAAATCAAAACAGCCCTGACATTGCCATAAATGCGAATCGTGCGATACATAACATCCGAACAATGAATAAGGAGCCGATTCAAATACTGTTCATTTTGTATCAATTCAGCACTGATGGAATTTGTTTCTTCAACGATTGAAGTAAAATGGGGAGAAATCGTTGTCATCTTCGAACGATTTAATAACTTTTTTAAATAATCCATCGAAAGTTGCCCCCAGAAGTAAACATACAAACAAAATTATTTTCATATTTTGCTCGATAAATCCATTATTATACAAAAATAACTAAGTGGGAAAGTCAAAGTGGACTAGAAGCACGCTGAATACTTACAGGAATTGGAATTTGCGCTGCATTGTAAGACAAACTATTCCGCTCTACTGCCCTTAATGCCTCTGTCTAAGTGTATAAACAATAAACCGGTACCCCAAATCGGAGTCCCGGTCTTCATTATTACAACTATCCAACTTCACTCAACCGCCCATCCCGAAAATGCACAATCTGCTTCGCCTGCTGGGCAATCAATAAGTCATGCGTAATCAAAACAATCGTCCGACCTTGTGTATTTAATCTCTTTAATATGTTTAAAATCTCCACACCTGTCTTCGAATCTAACGCTCCCGTAGGCTCATCCGCCAAAATAATCGAAGGATCTCGTGCCAACGTTCGCGCAATAGCAACACGCTGCCACTGTCCCGTTACGAGCCAGCTTACCGAAGAAGGCTTTTGCTTGAATTGCCCCGCGATATCTAGTAGGGCTACATTGAACATTGTGGCATTCATTACCGAGAAAAAGAGGACGAAACAAAGAGCCTACACCAATCGGCCACTCACAGCCGCTTCTTCGCTACTTGATTTTATTGCTTCTTGCTGTATCATACTCACTCCACTTTCCGTTGTAAAAGTAACCATTTTAACAGAATTGGCGTTTGTAAAAATCGAGCCCCTTCGTATTTACCTTCCCAGTCCCTTCCGGAATGACACGCGGCCACAAGAAGGAGAAGAGATACGTTTCGAGACCCAATTGTTTCATATGGGCAATATCTTCGGGATAACGATTGTAATGGTCGCATGCCACATTGCCGGGAATATCCTTCCACACTTTACCGGGCTTTTGAGAGAATGTATCCCATATCGAAGGACCTTTATCCATGCTACTTCTATTTGGTAGGCGCTGGTGGCAACCCCCCATTGAAAATGCTGTGGAAATTGAATATGTTTCATCTCGCCATCTACCTCCTAAAACACTTTCTGTCAGTAATGTAGATTAATCCATAGAACCAGTCGTTCCAATACAGAATTTTATAAAAAAGACCAACTGTCGCTAGCAACGGCGTGGAAAGCGGCAACACGAAGATGCTTTCCTGTTTCATACTATCAGAATTCGCTCATGCCTGCTTTCAGAATTCCGTCAACATCTTTAAGTATTAATTTGTTTTACACCGCAATTTAGGTCCGTTCCTACGGCTAAGGATATAAGTTCCGTCAGAGGATATATGTTCTTATCCTTCACTTTGGACAAGGACATAAATCATTTAAAGACAAGAACATACATGTTCAGTGTGTTGGGGATGGCAAAGGCAGAATCCATGTCGTTGATACAGTGGATAGATCAAGATTTGTTCAGCAGCCCCGGAATTATAAGACCCAAAACGTATACTTGATAAAATCCTGTTTCTCAGTTTTTACAAATACTTCTGGAGCTCCTCTTTTACGATCTCGTAACCCTTGACAGTCAAATGAAGGCCGTCATACGAATAATCCTTACGTAATTGTCCTGTCTCATCAATCAACTTTGCAAAGATGTCGATATAAGTCAATTTGTTGTTTGTCGCTATTTCACGAATGTCATTATTTATCCGTTGGATATCCTCATTGGTACGGTTACCTACCACTGGAAATGGGGTTATATTTACAAATTCGCTTCTATTTACCGGGTATATGGATTGAATATATAATTCTATTTCCGGCAGTACGTGCTTAATGCTTAAACTTATTTCCTCGATATTTCGGACGATCTCTCCTGGTTCTTTACCTTCCCCCAGGTCGTTCGTTCCGATCAACAAAAACACTTTTTGCGGCTCCAAATTGAATACTTCATCCTTCAGTTTATTTAAAACACCACTAGAAGTATCGCCGTTAATGCCTCTGTTGTATATAGGCTTATCACATTGGAGCATTTCATGAATGGGGAAACCCTCAGTAATGGAATCTCCTACAAACACGACTCCCCCTTTTTGGGCACGTTGATTTAACTCTGTGAAAGAGGCTAGCCGTTGATTTCGGTTAAATTCTAAAAAAGCTTTTGCAATATCAATATTGAATTGGCTTCCCATACTGTTTTCGCTCATCTTAATACCTCCACTTTCATTAGTTCCTTACCTAATTGGTCCATATCTTCTAAGGATAGTACTTACTCCCTCATTCTTCTTAAAACGCTTTTACAAGTGTCGAGGAGACTTAGAAAAATACGTCTATCGCCCTTATGAACGTATTTCTAGCTTTTTTAATCCAAGAAGCATACCTCGCCCTAGCCAAATGAGCTAGCGCAAGGTATGCCCGTAACTAAACTCTGCTAAGTAAGATGAGTTCGGAAAAATTGTTCGATCATTTCAAAAACACGTAACGTTTTCAGTGTCGTTTGTTCTGACATGTTTTTATTGATGCTACGCATCATAACATAGGGTGGATTCTCCCTATCGTCCAAATCGCTTTGATTCAGAAACCCATGACCAAAACCTTCTATTAAAGCTAATGCAACTTCGTTTCCGTGAGTTCTAAGCGATTCGTATAGTAATGTGCTTTGGTGTGCCGGCACAGCCACATCTTCTGTTCCGTGCAGGATTAGAAAGGGCGGGGCACCACCACGGACGTAAGTAATCGGATTTGCTTCCTTCACCAGTTCTGGGCAAGTAAGTATGGGGGCACCAAGCAACAACGATTCCGGTGAATCTGGAGCCGCAGAACTTTTCAAGTTTATCTTTAAACGATTAGATTCCTCATCATACGAGGTGTTCTCCGTATTTAGCATCCAATCAATACCCAGGTACGCCTTCGTCCAAATGATACAGAAGTTCTATCACTGACATAGCCCCCCCAAATATATAGCAAAGATTCCAACAAATGCTCCAACCCCAGATGCAAGACCAAAATTAGCAGTTACATTTGCAGGATCAATTTCCAAAAATTTAAACGTCAATAGTAATGCAATCGGAATCACAATGGCTACGTAATATCCAAAATATCCAAAACAGATACCTGTAATTAATCGTCCATATGAGGTGGTGACTTTATTTAATACTTGTCTCTCCATATTTCCCCTTCTTTCCTAATCTAGTAAATTAAATGTTTTATTTTTATTATCGAAACGCTTTCATATTTAATCTGAGAATGAAAAACGTCGGAATTATTCGCCAAAAATCCACCAAATTTTAATCAGCTTTTGCAAACGGTACTTGCTTGATATTTCTCTGAAAAAACCGCTCAAACGGTTGTCCGGTGCTCTTAGGAAAAACCTCCTTTGAAAAAAATGACATATTCAAACTATTATTTTTCTATTATAGAAAGCGCTTTAAAGCAATGATACACAAATTACACACATATATATATAACAAAAATATTGAACTTTTTTATCATATTCAAACCACTCGATTTGTGGCATAATGTTATGGAAATGTTCATTCTACGAACATTAGAAAGGGACATGCAAAGTGGATACAAAAGATTTAAATCAATACTTATTTACTTTGAACGATATTGAACAAGAGGCTCTCAAAGATCCAAGTATGCCTAGATTTTTCTCGGAAAAATCCTTTATTAATATTGCTCAGGATGACTTATTTTTAAAGCCGGATCAAAAAATTGCATTTTTGAAACATCCTCGATATATGTTAACCCCTGAACACAAGCATGATTTTCTGGAAATCAATTATGTATATGCCGGAAGCTATGTCCAAACCATTAACGGTAAGCAGGTAACCCTCAAAGAAGGTGAATTCTGCTTACTGGATACTAACGTGGTACACACCATCGAAGCAGCTGGAGAAGGAGACATTATCATCAATTGTATGATGAGAAAGAACTACTTTGATTCCGATTTATTACGCCGTTTGCAAGGCAATCATCTGATATCTGAATTCATTATTAACGCGATTTATAAAAATAAAGAATATAACCAATACATTCTTTTCCATACAGGTGAAAGTGTAAAGATTAAGCATATAATGAATGAAATTCTTTGTGAATATTTCGATCCTGGCATTTGTTCGATTGAAATCATAAATAGTTATGTAATGATATTGTTTTCGGAATTGTTGCGAGTATATAAAGCAACCAATGAAACTAACAAAAGTCTGAGTGTGGAGAAAGTCCTTATCACAGATATATTGCTCTACTTAGAACAAAACTATTCCTCCGTAACCCTTACTTCTGCAGCACAGTATTTCCGTTTTCATCCCAACTATTTAAGTAGACTGCTAAAAAATCATATAGGCATGTCTTTCATCTTAGAGAACACTCAAGTTCCCATTGCAAAAATAGCTCAGGAGGTCGGAATCTCGAATATGAATACCTTTTATGAATTGTTTCAAAGTGGTTTTGGCCTAACACCAAGAGAGTATCGATTAATCAAACAAAAAAATGGTTGATTGTTAAGCTTTCTTCAGAAAATATATATATAAGTTGAACTTAAGTTTTCCTTGTTAATTAGGTAGGATTTTCAAACTCTGCCCGTCGAATAAGAATGTATTACTTATTGAGACGGGTGATGTAAGACGACCACGTTCGATTCACATTTGAATTGAAAGTTTAACAACCTGCTTAGAGTAAAAACATGTCGAATATGTATAAAGAAGAGCGAACGTCTAACATGGTAAAACACTCCATTTCCGAGGTGCAGAATCGAAATGACAATAAAAATGACGGTCAAACTGCCAACAGTTTTGACACGTCATTTTTTTCTTTAATATCAAGCTTTTATAAACTCGAGATACGGCTAAGAAAATAAGGTCTGTTGATACCATTAGAAAGTTGTTACTTTTTTTGTCTGGAACCGAAAACTTTATTTAGAAAAGCTTTCCGTTCTACTTTTTAACTGTGCTCGTTTTCCAATCAAAACGACCACTGGGATGGCTCGGAAGGTGTACTGTTACCATTGCAGCCCGTGATGAGGAGGAGAGTAAAAACAAAAAGAAAAAGAAGTTGTCTAGTCAAACTTTTAGTCCCTCCTTGCATATGGCACATATATCAAAAAGACTGAAATCACCACTTCCACATTCGGTGATTTCAGTCTTTTTTTATGTTCAAATAACGAATTCCAAGAAAACAGGTGATCGAAGTCTTTCGTTTTTGGTCCAGTTTCTTGTCTTAATCCTGGCCATGATCCGCGGTTCCATGTGAGCAAAATTCTTGTCTTCCTTAAATACTAAACGTTTCTTCACTCCATCTAGCACTTTTTTGTCGATTGGTGATACACCTGACTCAATAATCCCGACAGCGAACTTAGGCAAAATTATTTTTTTTATTACCAGAAATGTATACTTCCGCGTAGGTCCAATTAATCACCTTTTGCCATTGGATCGAGCATTTTTCTATTTCGTATTTGGAATGCTCTTTTTTGGATTTAATGATTCCCTCAAGACCCCGCCCACGAACTTGCTCAAAATAATCAACCGCATTCCCCTCAAAAACTTTAACTTTTTTATAGTTCTCATTTTCATTAAAAGCCTGATCCAATAGTTCTTTACGCTTGAGTAAGCTAAGGCCCGTTACGTCAATTCCTTTATATCGAAAAATGTCAAAAGCACAAAAGACCACAGATTTCTTATTCTATTTCATAAAAAGCCTCACAGACATCGCTTCAAAGTCTGGTTTCCTTTGATCATCCATCACGATCAATTCACGTCAAGAATGGTTCCTTCAGGCACAGGACAATTCAATAACTCAGGAAATTTATGCGTAATCAAGTCATTGTGTCTCGTATACACATACAGTTTATCCATATTGGAAATAATACACCGTAAACCATCTAATTTTAATTCTGCTATATGATTCTTACTGTAAATGACTCTTCTGACTAATGGAACTTGAAGGAATTGTTCTTTAATACTCAGCAGGTGTAACAGAATCTATCCTCGATCTTGTACAAGAATGTTAGAAAAACACTAAATGCAGGCAATCAACTCGATGAAGTAGACTCAAGTTTTGTTGCTCTTAATTTTAAGTTTTACTATTTCAAAGGCTTCCATTTGATTGTTGTTATCCAATTCTCTAAAGGCACTAATTAACTCTTTTTCTAGAGTACTAAGCTCAAATATAGATCCTACATGATTCGATATATTTTGACTCTCAGTGTTTAATAACCACTCCATAGAACATCCAAATTTCAAATGTATAGAAACCACAGTTTCTACGGAAGGATTACATTTCCCAGATTCTATAAACTACCCTGTGAAACTCCTATTAACTTGGCAAATTCAATTTGATTAAGGTTATGTATTTTTCTTAGTCTTCTTACGTTATCCCCAATAACTTTCAAAAAAATCCCTCCAAATGGATACGAATTATGACAAGAGTTATTACAGAGAATTTCAAGATGATTTTTCTAAGTAATTTTCAGCCTCATGTAACTATCTCCAAAAAATCCAACTTAAAAAAATATAAAAAATCCCGATGTATCAAGGCTTTGAGCCACATCGGGACTGACATAGTTGTGACAAATCTACGTTCCAAATCGATGACAAACTATATTACAAACGGTGACAAAGTGAATTACAACTCACATTGAGTAACTCCCGACTGTCCGACACCATTGCTTTGATTCGTAACGTCTGTTCATTGAATTGTTTTATGTTCTCCGATGTTTGTCGGAACGCGGTTAGCTTACGCTCGATTTCCCCTAATTTAAGAGGCTTCAGCACATACCCTTGTACCCCCACTTCAATGGCTTCCTGTGCAAATTCGAATTCATTCTAGCCGCTGATGATCAGAATCTAAATTTCTTGATGTATCGATTTAGCTGCGGCAGCGAGCTCGATACCGTTCATGCCGGGCATGGATACATCGGTTATCAGCACATCGATTTTACTGCCTTGAAGTAGAGAGATTGCCGATTCGCCTGTTTCCGCGGTAAGTGGAATGGTGAAACCGAGATTCGTCCAAGGGATATGCCGTATTAGCCCCTGAACATGAGATGGCTCGTCATCCACAATAAGTGCTTGCAGCAAGATTATCCCTCCTTTTTAAGGTTCGGCTTGTCCGTACAGGCGGGCAACTCGATCGTGACAACCGTCCCTGCCTCAGGCGCACTTTCGATCCTCAGTTTACCGGCGTCGCCAAAATATAAATAAAGACGTTCGCTTACATTAACCAAAACATGGTCAGGACCCAGTTCCCCGTGAATAAACCCATACTTCGTTCTAGGTTTAATTCTGATTCAAGCTCATACAAAGTATCGAGGATTCAGGCCAGGCATACAACGAGGGCGAAATCATCCGGTTTGACAAAAGCAGAAATCACCAACCATTTTAGCAAATGTGTTAGGATCGAACATGCTTTTCCATTTTTCCATGCTACATCGACAACTCCATCCTTGTGGATAAATGTGGATAAAATAGGGGAATGTAAACTACGCATAAAGGTTGTGAAAAAAAGTGCAATCCAGCGAGAAAATATCCGGAAATCAGTTAAGCTTACTTTTTTTCACCTTTATTGTTTCTACTCTCATTTTATCCGTACCCGGAATTATGGTATCTTTCGCCAAGCAGAATGCCTGGATATCTATTTTTCCAGCTTCGCTTACGGGAGTTGTGAACATCTGGGTATTGACCGCTCTGTCCAAACGTTATCCCGGTCAATCGATCATGCAGTATACTGTCGAGATTTGTGGAAACTGTGCGGGCAAAATTGTAGGATTTTATTTGACTTATTATTTGTTTCTCTTTATTTGCAACTCTTTATACCAACATGCCGGGTTTATTAAAACCAACCTCCTGATGAATACTCCCTCTCTGGCACTGATGGTCTCCATGTTGTTTTTGTGCTGCCTAGACGTAATGGCAGGAGTCGAAGCTATCGCTAGGAGCAATGAAGTGATTGTTCTCATTATCATCGTCCTGCTGATCCCTATCTTCTTTTTTTCTATCCGAGATATTGATCTGGCTCACTTGACCCCTTTTTTAGCTGAGGGACTATTTCCAGTACTTATGGGTGCAGTGGTTCCGTCCGCGTGTATGAGCCAGTTAATTGGAATGTACATCCTCCTCCCGTATGCCAAAAATAGTAGGCGTTCACCCAATAGAGTGAACGCCTACTTATTTCAAAACTTACTTTATTTGTGGGAACTTCTCGGCGGCCATCATCACGACAACCGAGATTCCGAAGCTCCGGTGAGCAACCCAACTCACCCAATCATGGTCTTTTTCATGCGTCATCTTTGGTCTAGTCACAGGAACAGCTGTATATTCCGCCGCCCGCCTGAATATGAAGTCCTTTTTTGCCAGTTTGCAAGCCGATCGGAAAGCTTCGTGTATAATAACATTGTGTCAAAAAATCCAAATAGGATCTACTATGTTGTAAAGTCCAAAAAACAAATTGGGAGGCGTGTAGAATGAACAACCGTAGGGATACCGAGTGGACGCATCTTGCCATCTGATCAAGTTAAACATATCATTTGTATTATGACTTGCAGTCAATACTGTCGAAGAATTGATCCGTCACATTGATATCAAACATAGTTAATCGCAGTCTGTTACTATGCAATCCTGACCCGGAAGTCTGTCTGATGTGGCCTTGGAGAAAAATCTCTTTTCGATATTCTCACGCATCTTAAGTTATTTGCCTAAAACGACGATTGGCTGTTTGGACAACACGTATGCTTATTTGGGTCAATGCTCATTTGGGTCACATTCGGTTGATTTTGCATGACTCAAGTAATTAAAATAATAAGGCCGGCCAGCCGGAATATAATACACGCTCCCGACGATCGACCGGCCTCTTGACCATTTACCGAAACTTACTTAGCCTCCGTACTAATTGATTACATCAATCCTATCTGCCGTAATAATATTACCGGATGAGCTTGCATTTTTTGTACCTGTTACTCTGACCTTCACTGTATGTTGTCCAGCCGTCAAGACAGAACTCGTATAGATAAGCACATTATCCGATCTGGTTGAAGCATAGGTGTCTACCAGAGTCTCTGTCCCACCATCGATGGATATAGCAGCAATACCTTGATTTGAAGCTTTAGCAGTAAATACCTTAACCTGAGTACCGTTGAAGCTTAACTGGTAATAATTATTCGTAACACTACTCCAATGGTTGTCATTATTGTACGCCCCACTCTGTGTACCATAACTCCATATAGTATTATATTGATATTGGTTATTACTTGTTCCCGTTGTGTTGTCATTTACTGTGACTGGTGTTATGACGTCCATCCTGTCTGCCGTAATCGTATAACCGGATGAGCTTGCATTTTTTGTACCTGTGACTCTGACCTTTACCGTATGTTGTCCAGGCGACAACTCAGGGCTTGTATAGATAAGAGCGTTATCCGCTCTGGTTGAAGCATAGGTATCCACCAGCGTCTCAGCCCCGCCATCGATGGATATGCCTGCAATACCGTGACCGGAATTTTTTGCGGTATACACCTTAACCTGAGTACCATTGAAGTTCATCTGGTAATAATTATCCGTCACGCTGCTCCAGTGATTGTCTCCCTTGTATGCTCCGCCCTGTGAACCGGAGCTCCATGCAGAGTTATACAGATACTGGTTATTATTTGCTCCCATCGTATTGTCATTCACCGCCACTGTGGATACAGGCGTTGCCGAATTAATGCTTTCTGCTTCAGCGTAGTCAACAACGATCGTTCCGGTTTTTACCACTAGCTTAAAGATATGGGAGCCTGCGGCAAGTCCGTAATTACTGTATAGAACATTCCTATTCTTTGTCGCTGTGGACGCTGTATTGATCGTTGTCTGCAAGACGCCATCAATATAGACATCTGCCGTACCGCCGGAGCTGTTCTTGATGCCTACAAGACTGACTTGAGTTCCATTGAAGGAGAACTCTAAAGTTGCATTCGCTGTGCTTGAACTGCTCTTCGTCCGATGCAGCTCGGTATAGCTGGTATTTATTTCGTTATTCCAATTCCCGATAGAGTATGTTAAATAACCGGTGTCTTCGTCATCTACCTGATTAACAAATGCCAAGGTATTCGCATCAATCGCTTCAATCTTGAAATTGTCATACATGACATTAGGCCATGTGCTGGAACTGGTCGTATCAGATGCAATGGCGGCATTCCCTGAAGAGAATGTATCGTCCGTTACGGTTGTTATGAGTACACCGTCTACATACCCCGTTATCGTCGTTCCATTGGCCGCAATCTTCACATTGTGCCAATTCGCGTTATTATACCCTGTTATCGTACCGGATGACAGGGTTGTTACTGTTCCACCGGTTGATTTTCTTAAGGCCCAGCTTCCATCTCCGCGAAGCATCATAGAATACCCTTCGGGGTGTGTGTTAGCAGCAGCAAGAACATCCACTTCAACGATCCTTGCATACACACCGGCAAAAGATGACGTGTCAGGTATTTTAACATCTGAACTCACCTGATAATTCGCATGATTAAGAGCTCCGATAACACTAAACGGCTTCTGATTATTTCCCTGGAGCCAAGCTGTCGGTTTCGTGTTGACAACCTGCTTCAGGACCTTTCCTCCTGCACCGTCATCCGCTACTTCAAAAGCTCCGTTCTGGTCGTAGAAATATTTCGGTTGATCACCAATGGCATAGCTTGAAAAATTATCGGTATATGGCAAGCTTATGTCACTATTAGCCGGTATCGAATTTGAAGGAGTACCTTTTTGCTGGCCTGTCGTGGTGGTAAGCGAATACATCGATTGTGCAGGTACAGTAATCGTAAAAGAACCGCTGCTTGGAGTAATGGATGTCTTCTGTACAAACTGAGAATTCCGGTCGGTTGCCCAAACATTCAACGCAGCGGTTGACAGGTTCGTTGTATTGAAAGTATAAGTTTGGTTAAAGGCTCCAGCATTCACAAGTACAATACTGTAATTGTTGGATGTAGAATCTTTAAATGTTACATAATTACTATCCGCATCAACTGCACCCGAACCGCTGTCAAGTATTTTCCAGCCAACATCGGCAAACTGGGTGAATTGAGCCGTCAACCACAGGTCTGGATGAATGTCATAGTGGCCTGACCATGGAGTACTGGCGGTAAGTATACCTTTACGCTGGTATTTGATGTTTTCATACACGCTGTCGAGCGCCGGTTGAAACATCCACATGGACTGCTTACCGGTGGACAGGGCCGTCGCAATTCTTCTCGCAACCCAAATCCCTCTGCTCCAATCCATCATAGGAGTGTCACTTTCCGAATTGAAAAGAGGCATGCCCGAGCTTTGCGCTGCGGATGTGCTTGAGTCTGTATAATGTGCAGACTGTGCAAAAACAGCAGCCTTCAAGGCAGCATCCGAGTTTATAGCAGAAGCAGCGCTCCATTTGGTATTGGTATCATCAGCAATGACAATCTTCGATGTGTACCCTCCTGCATCCAAGGCCGGTTTAAAGGTGTTTTTCACAAAATTACCTAATGATGTTGTGTAATTATCTTCATTGACTCCAGGTCCGATAAAGTCGACCGGTGTCCCATTGGCAGACATTAAATCCAGATAACTTAGAAGGTAGTTGGACTTTAATGTATCAGTATTTACCCAAGCAGGCGTAGCCCATCGCAATGCCGCGTACTGCATGTTTGCATTTCTGAGCTTCGCCTGGCTTGCAATCCAGAAGTTAACTCCCCTTGCGACAGGAGTGTCCGCCTGGTTTCTCCAGTGCGAAGGTTCAGTACCACTGGAAGTATTGCTGTCTCCCCCAATTTCATTCTTTACCATTTGCAAGCTCGCCCCAAATTTGGGTTTAAATAAGAAGTCCAGAATGTCACTTTGCTGATTCGCCGGATAATCCTGCAACAGCTTTGACGAGCCGCTGGAATTCACCATGCCGATTCCATAGAAGGTTCTGGAAGTCCCGTTTCCATCGATATTTATTGTCGTAGCAGCGTTGGCTGTTGTCGGTATGATAAGATTCGTCATAAGAAGGGTCGTGACGAAAGCAAACGAAAGGATCTTTTTTGCCGGCTTTGTGCGACTGCTTGTTGTACAATTGCGATGAACGATTTTTGAAATTTTACTTTCCAACATAAATTTAACCTCCTAGTATTGCCATAACCTATTTCATGGCATAAAATGGATAAGTTACTTGAATAATATATCCAAAATTCTAAAATTCAATCATTATCGCCGTCAATTTGTAAGCGGTTTCATTTCATGCAATTCAGACTGTTACTGTTGCAGCTAACAATAAAAACGGAAACAGCCTAGCTATGCTTTTTCTCATTATTACATTACCTCCTCTTTGGATTACTTTTTTAATACGGGTGACATGTTTATCATACTTGAAAATTCAATGACAGTTATACCGTTATTTCGACCACTTTCTTTATTATTTTTACTAGATCACTTAATATTCTGACATCCGGTCAACCATCGCGACTGTTCCCCATTTACAACCAATCTGATTAGCGCGGGAAACACAACTCGCAAAATTTTTTCACATTTCCGCGGTGACTGAACCGTTTTCAGCCCGAAAAAAAACTACGACGGAACAATCAACGAACATCCGAAGTTTGATCCCATTGCTCCTCCAATTGTTGCAGAAAAGTGAAGGGATTGCGATTAAACTGTCTACGTTGAACGCCTTCGGATAAGCGTTCGCTCCACCTTAGGCCGCGCATGCTCTTTTTCAGTTCCATTTTGAGCTTTCGATCTGCATCCACGACAGGCTTGGCAATGTCTTTCAGATAATGGTACTGGAAGTACTGATACGGAACGTCGGGCAAGAGCGATTCGAAAGCCCGCCGGATGGAAACTTGTCCGTCGCTTACAATACCTACGATGGGATACCCCAGTTCGATAATTGGATCAATAAGCGTACGCAGTTCGGCAGCAGCTCCGCTCTTCATGTTCTGAGCCGCGAGAATCGTACCGCTGAATACTTCGCGAATGACATATAGCATCTGATTTCCTTTCTCGGGTTGGACACCGTCCATGGAAAGAATGATCCCTCCGTTTTGCGCCGTGGTCTCCGCCAGACTTTGTCTAACATGATCGTCGAGACTGGCTGCCAGTAGGGTTTGATAACGCTCATATAGCGTTTGCGCGTACCGTTCGCTGGTCACAATTCCGCGTTCATTCAGCGCATCTGCAATTTCTTTACAGGTGCGATGCTGCTTGAAGCGCAGCTCACCAACGAGGCACAAAACATCGTAGCCGTAAGAAGAATGCTTCACGCTAAGTGCTTCCGCTTCTGCTGATTTATAGGTTACGCCGACGTGCGAGCAGTTTTCATTGGGACAAGAATAAGCCATGCTCCACGCGTGAACAACACCGGTTAAGGTAGAGATTTTCTTGTTCCATGCATTGTGGGAACGAGCTAATTTTTTTTCGCAATGCGGACAGTTTTTCATTTCGGGTCTGAAATAAACTTTTGGTGCAGCGCCGAGGCGATTTTTCGAAAGCATAATGGGGTCACTCCTGTCAAATTCTTCTCCCTATGCATTCGACATACTGAAGGAAAATCCTGTTAGATAATTGTGCTGTCGTAGAAAAAAAAGACTGTCTCAATGTCATTTCTGACTTTAAGCAGCCTTTTCTGTATTTCAATTATACCTTACCAAAACAATTCACCGTGTCCTAGTAAACGGGATAACCCTTCTACGAAATAATAATCACCATAGATGAGCGGAACATCCACATTCTTGCCCTCCGGGTAATGACTGGTGCCATGAAGGATTAACCCTTCTTCCGTCTCTGAATCCCAAGTGCCATAGTTCGTATACAACGAATGTAAAATACGTTCACCCGCTTGGCGGTAGAGGGTGCTTTCTTGGCCGCTCACCTGTTCAGCGAGTAGCAGCAAACCGCAGGCGGCGCAGGAGCCTGCCGAAGAATCACGGTAAGCCTTGATACCCTCCGGCAAACGGAAGTCCCAATGCGGCACGTGATCCTCCGGCAAGTTGGCGATAAAGAAGTGCGCTGCGCGCTTGGCGGCATGCAGATATCGCTCATCTCCCGTATGGAGATGACTCAAGGCCATGCCGTAGATCGCCCACGAACTGCCTCGCGACCAAGCGGACGTAGGCGCGAAGCCCTGTCCGCCATTCACTTCGAGCTGCTCGCCGGTGTGCGGATCGAAGATCACGATATGGTTGACGGAGCCATCCGGACGGATGAAACGCCCCAGCGCCATATCGGCATGCCGCACGGCGATCTGCTTGTACCGCGGGTCTCCGGTTGTAGCGGAGGCCCAGTGCAGCAGCGGCAGGTTCATCATACAATCGATGATGGCCCAGCCGGCATTGTCTTCCCCTTCGCGCCATGGATTCCAGGCACGAATGAAGTTCCCCTGCGCGTTAAACCGTGCAGCCAACAGATTGGCCGCAAGCAAGCCGCGGCGCTTCGAATCCTCTGCGCCAAGCAACTTGTAGCGCGCAACGCTCGTCAATGTCCACATAAAGCCGATATCGTGATCTAAACGGTAGTAATCTGTGATGACCTGATCCAGCTGCTGCTCACAAGACTCTGCTAACAGCTTCAGTTGTTCGTCTTTGGTCTCGCGATACAAAAGCCACAGCAGTCCTGGCCAAAAGCCGGCCGTCCACCAGTAGGCAGGCTCCAGCTTATACTCACCTTGAACGCTGGCATGCGGAAAGCCGTCTCCGATCCGTTTGCTTGTTCTTGCTACCTTGGCAACCGTTTTCTGCCAAGCCTCTTGCACCCACTCCGATTGTCTGTTCATTCTAGTCCACTTCCTATTTTTTTATTGAAACTGGCATATAAAAGATGCTGATAACTCTAATAGTATCTGACCACTTGGCTTTAATGTGAAATCAAGTGCATAACAAGTCCGTTGCTGTCCATAGTGATCGTCGTGGACAAATGATTCGACCGACCAGTCAAACAGACTTTGGTCGTAAGCAATATAAAGCTGCGCCTTATCCGATGGCGCAATCAATATCCGCCCATCCTCCGCTTGCTGAGGTGGATACCATGTCATAAAGCGCTCCACCAGTGTGGTTAGACCCTTCGCGAACCCAAAGCTGTCCGACACTTCGAGGGTCGGCGGCTCCGACTTGCGCCAAGTAAAGCTTCGCACCAACTCTCTTACCATCTCAGTGCCATAGCTACTTGAGAAGTCTAACGTCAGCACATCTTGCTCTTCTGTGCTGAGGATCTCCAGCACCTGTGCTCGATGTGCCGCTCCAGCCTTCTGATACAAGCCATCTATGATCGGAACTGAGTGGCCTTGGGAGCCATTGCATAGTATCTCGTACCGCTCTGGGCCAAAATACGCCCGAGTATATCGTCCGCTCCCCAAGTCGGCGAGCAGCGTCTCTCCCTGTGCATAGAGCAGAAAATGCCCAATATCGTTATGATTGTGCGGTTCATCGTTATGGCCGCCTTTAGCTGCAAATACGTAAGCCCCTTGCGGCTGCATTTGTCTGGAAACCAGCCACTCCGCATCAGATAAATAGTAGGATGCCGTGTGCCATGGACTGCCTCCTGCTTCTTCACGAGACCAAAGCAAATTCCGCAACGCCGGTGCCCAGCGGCTGCAATGATCATCCCTGTATACGGCACGCAGCGAAAGCTCAGGATGCTCTAGCTCCGGATAAAGCTGCTTCAGATAGCCGCTTAATCCCATGAAGATCCCGGCTTCCCCATGCGAGTCGGAGAAATTCACAACCTTGCGTCCATGCATGAAGCATTTCTGCTGGAACAAGGCAATTTGGCGTACCTTGTCGTCTTGGAGCCAGTCCACGGCTCCGTCGGTACGCCGTTGAATCAGATCTGCGGCATACGTAAAGTAGCCGAAGCCGTACTGCCAGTACATGTACCCTTCGGTACAGGCTCCGTCTTCATCAAAGCCGCTCAGGTACGAGTCCAGTGCTGGGATCGCTCGTCCAAGCACAGCGGCGAGCTCTTCCACATCCTGCAGCGTGTATATCGCTGCAGCGGCAATTGAGCCTCCGCAGACTGAGGCCCAGTTGTGCGTAGCGGTCTCCCAGCCACTGGGAGCCTGCGTCACGAAGGGCCGCAGCACGCGGCGCAGCACTTCTTCGCGGATTCGTACGCGAAGCAATGATGGCAGTGCATCGCCCAGCAGTACGCTGATCTCACTCAGTGCGAAGGCCGTCTCCGCCGAGAAAAGATCAATCGTGAACCCTTCCCCAACACCGGCAGTCCGCATCTCCGGCCCCTGCAAAATATGCGCAGGCAAACACCAGGTGTATTCTTCCAAAATAGACCATATCGTATCATGAAGAGCATCTGTATAGACACCCTTCTCATCCTCTAACCAAGCTAATAAACCAAACGTCGTCAAGCGATTCCGACGACGAAAATACACATGCTCGTACTCAATCCGTGAACCCTGCTGCGCATATAAGCGGAATAAGGAGTAGCTAAGCTCCGTCATCGATTCCTGAAGCAGCTTGGCTCCCTCTATGTGTATCTCCTCCACGAGCTGTATGCTAATCTCTCCTCTCAGCAAGCGCGTTTTCACTTGCTCGGAAGTTTCTCCGGCAAACAACAGCTGGGATGGATCCATTTTCACCGCGTGAAGCGCTGTTTTCAAACTTCCCATGTTACTTAATGGTACATTCACCGGAATACGACCCACTTTCTTGAATAAAATGTGTTTAATGCGTCTGTCCTCCGGTCGTTTTTCACATACCGTTGTTCATCAGTTAACAAACAGGGAGAACCGAAGTTCTCCCTGTTTGTGCCATTTGTTTGACTATACCAGAAACTACTTCTTAGCAGAATCAATAATTTTTTGTGTGCGTTCTTGCGAGTTTTTGATCATCGAATCCAAGTTTTGCTTATCTAGAATAAGTTTCTCATATTCTTCATTGAGCACTTTATAGACGTCCGCTTGGTAAGTTGAAGGAGGCACCAATTTGGATGCTCTTGCATTCGTCAATACAGTGATCAGCGACTCTCTGTCCACTTTTTCCGGATTTTTCGTGCCTTTAAGAATCGTGTCTACGATTTGGCCGAGTTGATCATTTTTCACTTTGGACCAGGATGGTACATATTTCCCTTGAACAAGGATACCGTCTGTCGTCAGGTAACGAATGAACTGGTAGGCCTCTTGCGGATGCTTCGCTTTGGCAGAAACCGCGTAGAAGTCCGTTGTCACCATGGAATAGCCGCTTGGATCCGAAGCATTGTTTTTAGGAAATGGAGCTACAGCCGCGTTAAAGTTAAGCGGGTACTGCTCCGTACCACCGATTTCTGAGTTCATCCAGCTGCCGATTACGATCAAGCTTGCGCTTTGGTTAAAGAACTGTGGACGGTAGTGCAGCTTTTGTGAAATCATGTCTGTATAAGGTGTTGAGGATTTATCCACTTTCTCCATTTGGTAACGCATCTCAACGGATTTGCGGAAAAGAGGATTGTCCAAATTGGACTTACCGTCTGCTTTTAAATAATCACTGTTATCTGGTTGATTTGCCATCGCTAGACGCATGAATTCAAGCCAGCCGCCGCCTTGAGGACCATGGAAATACGTACCGTAACGTTTCGTCGGGCCATCGCCTTTGGTTAACTTTTTAGCGTAATCTTGGAATTCCGTCCATGTCCAGTCTTTCGGAACTTCCAGACCGGCTTCCTTCAAATGGTCTTTATTCACGAGCACGTACCAAGGGTTGAATTTCCCTGGGAGCGCGTAGTATTTACCATTAAGCTGCGTATCTACTTTATATTCTTCTGACTCTTTATAGCCTTCTTTGTTGATATATTCGTCGAGCGGAGCAACCATGCCCAAAGCTACACGCTGAGCGTACATACCTGCTTCACTGAACATCATAACATCCATATCTTCACCGGATGCCGCCGATAGATCCAGCTTCTTCGCGTATTCTTGGGTATCCCCTTTTTCACTTAGGTTGATAAGATCAACCTTAATGTTCGGGTTTTTAGCTTGGAAACCATCGATGATTTTACTCCAGTTCTGTTGAGCTTCGCTGCCGAAAGCATGAAATTTAATCGTAACCGGTTTCGCAGCCGCTGTTGCTGCAGCTGTTGTTGTTGCAGCCGTTTCTGGTTTAGCTGCACCACACCCAGCCAACATGGAGATTGTAACAGCTCCACAAACGATGCTTGTTATCATTTTTTTCATAGTGACCCTCCTATATTTAGTTTACTAAAACGCTTACTTCTCATTTACATCCCTATTATAACAAGGGGGGAAATCGAACTGATCACGCGATCTTTACTATTATCGACGTTATTTTGACTTCTATGCTATAGCTGCTTCGTCTCCGCTAATCCGCGATATTCGAGAGGTGTCATTCCAGCGATGGTTCTGAACATTTTGATGAAATAGCTATGATTATCGTAGCCTAGTGATTCACAAATTTTGGACACCGTCATATTCGTTTGATCCAGAAGCTCCTTAGCACGTTCCACCTTCATCCGATTCACGTACTCAATGAATGTCTCCCCTGTCTCCTTCTTAAATAATCGGCTGAAATAGCTCGGGTTCAGAAACAACTGCTCAGATACTTCATCAAGTGAGATTTTCTTGTTCAAATGAAGGGAGACATATTGGCAGGCATTCAGTACCTCCGTACGCTTGCTCAGAACTTTCACATCCTCAGCCACAATGAAAAAGGATGAAAAGAAATGAACCATCCATTCCCCCATTTCCTCCAAGGTATCCATCTCAAGCAGTTCTTTATGGAGAATCTCCACGGAAAAATGGTTCCGAAACAGCTGCATGCTCTTCAGCTTCAGCTTCAAATCCAACACGAGCTTTAAGATCCAATCCCTAACCGTATCCGGAGGATAACGATGCTCCCGCAAATAAGACAACCACTGCTCCACCATCGGCTGCACTTTGCTAGGATTGCTTTCGATCAGCATTTCCCGGAGCGCCGTCACCGCCTCGTCGTAGACCACAAATAAATCCTGCCCGGAGTAAGTCATTACCATCCACTTCTCGATTGCTTTGGGTTCCATATAAAACCGCTGTCCGTTAGCACCTAACAGGCCATTTAACTCCTGTTTGACTTCGGATGGGGTTGAGCTGATTTTGCCGATGATAAAAGAAATCTTGATTTTCAATGTCTTCTCAACCGCATGTTGAAGTTTAGCTAATAGAGGTAAGGCTTTATCGAAGGGGTTGGTCTTAATCCCAATAGGTGCAGGAATCAAAATGAAAGAGCGCAGGACGTCATAAGCAAAATGAACAGCTTCCCGATCTCCGCTCTTCAGCACCTCTTCCATAATGTTATTCATAGCGAAGCGCAGCACATCGTCGCTAACGAAACGCTGACGGGCAAGCCGCTGTCCATCTATATAACAGGCTACCGGCAAACAAGTCCGACCAACGAGATTGAACCCGAAGGATTCGGCTTCCCGCATCCAAGAGGCTTCGTCCAGCACAGGTTCATGAATGGTGGCTCTTAGGAACGTCTCTTTATGCTGCTCCCGATTGCGATCTACCAAATGCCGCAGCTGATTTTGCCGTTCCCGGGTATGTTTTTCTTCGTCCAGGCTGATTTTGAACTGTTTCAACAGCTTCTCCAAATCCTCAGGGTTAAGTGTATCTTTGAGCATATATTCCTGCACATTGAGCTTCATCGCTTGCTGTGCGGAGTGGAATTCATTATGACACGATAGAATGGCGACTCGGATAGTCGGATGCATGTCCTTCAACTCACGAATCAACTCCAAACCGTTCATGCGGGGCATCCCGATATCGGTCACGACGATGTCAGGCATATCCAAGATCGCAGCTTCCATCGCCACTGCGCCATTTTCATAAAGTCCAACCAGCTCCATTTCAAGCTTCTCCCAATTTATAGCGCCCGAAAGCAGCTCCAGCACGGGATAGTCATCGTCAACGAGCATCACTTTATACATCTTCCTGTACCTCCTCTTGCTTGGGAATCAGTAAGGTCACAGATGTTCCTATTCCCTCGACGCTGTCCACTTCCATGCGATAGGCATCCCCGAAGGTAATTCTCATCCGTTCATTCACGTTCGGTAATCCGATACTGGAGAACCCTTTCTTCTTGTCGGTTTCTATGGGCTCCATCTCTTCCGAGCGTGCAAGCAGCTTACTCCTTAAGAGCTCAAGTGAGTTCTGATCCATACCTTGTCCGTTGTCACGGATGGAAATTCGGATATAGCCCTCTTCTAGGTGCGCTTCCAGCGTAATCGTGCCGGATTGCTGATTGAAACCGTGGATCAACGCATTTTCGATGATCGGTTGTAAGAAAAACCGAGGAACACGCTCCATGAACACATCCGCTTCAATGTCCGTATCCAGCGCTACTTTTTCCTTCTGCCGCATATTCATCAGCGTCATATAATCCATGACAATATCCACTTCATCGTGCAGCAGAATATAGGCTTTATCCTGAATGGTCATTCGCATGAGTTTGGATAGCGAGCTGATCATATCGGCGCTCTCCCGATCCCCTTTGCCAAGCACCTTCATCCGGATCGAATTCAGCACATTGAACAAGAAATGAGGATTGATCTGCGCCTGCAACATATCCAGCTCCGCTTTGCGCTTCCTCGCTTGCGTTCGTGTCACTTCTATAATCATGTCAGAGATGTGATCGAGCATTTGGTCAAACGATTTTCCAAGCCGACCGATTTCATCCTGACCTCGGATAGCACTGCGCAGATGGAGATTTCCTTGTTGGATTGAGGTAGCGACTTTATCCAGCTTCACCAACGGTCTTGTATAGGTGCGAATCGCCATCATCAACAAAATGAAAAACAAAATGAACGATACGACCTGAAGTATGAACACATTTTCAAAAATACCATTTATGGTTCCCACGGCTTTACTATAGGGAATGAGCGAAACCAGCTTCCAGCCGTTCATAGGAAATTCTCGTTTGGAAATCAAATAATTCTGATGATCAATTTCAACGATTTCGGGAGACTTTCGGTTCTGCTGTTTTAAATAAGGGAAAGCCTCGCCAATCCTCGAACTATCGGCATGGGAAAGGATGCGATCTTCTTTATCGAGCAGCAGAATCTCCTGACCTTGACTTTTGGCTAATTCTTTAAAATAATTACCGATTTTTCTTTCCAAAATTGTCACCACAATGAACCCATTCTGATCTTGCAATGATCTAGCCACTGTTAATTGGTATGGGCTATCATCTTTATCTTGCAAAAATTCGGTCGGTGCTGCGCCCACCCAGAATGAATCAATTCCCCTCAAGGTCCGTACTTTCTTGATCCAGAACTCCTTCAGTAATCCCGTTGGATCATAATCCGATACCCAATAGTTCGTGAAATAGGTCCCATTGTTGAGGAACACCGTTACAAAGTTCTTTTCTCCTGCGCTTGTCTCCCCTGCCCCGGTTATGGTCTCTAGTTTGGTTAAAACCTCCTGTCGGGCTCTGAATTCTTCATACGAAGGATTGTTCATATCACCACTTTTCAAATTGAAATCTTGAAAAGTCATATTCATGCCCATGTCGTATTGGATGTAATTCATAATATACAGCATATTTTTGAGCGTCCCCGTCACATGGCCGTCCACCAGCTGCAGCGTCTGCTGCGCATTCAAGACAGCCTGATCTTTGACCGCATCGCGGGTTAAATAGTTATAGATAATCAGCGTAAGAAGTGCGGGTATTAAGATGCAGACGATGGAGGCCGCGGTCAGCTTGCCGCGAAACGATTTAATTGAAAATTTGGTCATCACCAGCAATAACGCCCCTTTTTACAATGAAATGAATAGCAAAAGAGGAAGCCTAAGCTCTTCCTCTTCTCCTCATTATATACGATTGTATCGCCGACAAAAAACGACATCCACATGGATCTCTATTTTTCTTTGATTAACCCTTCACGCCGCCTAGCGCAATGCCTTCAATAACACTCTTCTGTCCAATGATAAAGATGATTAAGAGCGGAATGATGGCCGATACTGCAGCCGCCATAATCAGGGAGTAGTATTCCCCATTCAGAGAGGCAAATTTCTGCATCGCCAGCGGAATCGTGAATAATTTATCCGAACGCAGGAAGATTAGGGCATTTTGGTAGTCATTCCATGTCCAAATGAAGCGTAGGATCGCATATGTTGCAACCGCCGGCCGAACAAGTGGGAACGCAATTTCCCAAAAAATCAGCCAGTGGCCCGCTCCATCGATTTTCGCCGATTCCAGATACTCATTGTGAATGCTCATGAAAAATTGGCGCAGCATGAATGTTCCGAGAACACTGAAACAGCCGATAAGAACAAGACCGAAGTGATTATTAAACAAACCAATATTGCGGTACAAAATGAACTGCGGAATCAAAATCGCTTGGCTTGGCACCATGTAGGTCACCAAAACGATTAGGAACAGCCATTTGCCAGCTTTGAATTCCACTTTGGAAAAGCCGTACGCCGCCATCGCGGAAACGATACACGAAATGAATGTCGTGATCACAGATACTTTAATGGAATTCCAGTAGTAAAGATAAAACGGATTTTCACCAAACCAAACTTCTTTGTAATTCGCGATAGCGTTCCATTGCGACGGAATCCATTCGATCGGATATTTGAACACATCCGTTTCCAATTTAAAGGAGGCGGAAAGCATCCAGAAGAAGGGGAGCAGGAAGATAAGACTTATGATGAACAAAAGGATTGTGGCAGCAAGCTTTGATAAGTTAAACCGTTCTTTCATGAGAAGTTCCTCCTCCGATTAGTAATTGACCCATTTCTTTTGTCCCGCCCACTGCAGGAACGTGATGAATAGTACACAGACGAATAAGATGACAGCCATCGAGGAAGCATATCCTACACGAAGGTTAACAAATGCCGTATCGTACAAGTACCAGACGATCATACTCGTTGAGTTAATCGGGCCACCCGAGGTCAGCACTGCGATTAAATCGAACACTTTGAAAGTGGAAATAATACCTGTGACCAGTAAGAAAAAGGATGTCGGCGACAAAATCGGAAACGTAATCCGGCGGAAACGAACCCAAGCGTTAGCGCCGTCGATTTCTGCTGCTTCATAAAGATCTCTGGGAATGGATTGCAGACCAGCCATGTAAATAATCATATTAAAGCCGATTGAAATCCACACGGAAATCATCATCACCGAGGATAAGGCGAAAGCCGGATCCGCGATCCATTTCGGTGGGTTATCAAACCCTAGTGACATTAAAAACTGATTGACCGGACCAGCAGATGGATGGAAGAGAACCTGCCAAACAACCGCTACTGCAACGACACTGGAGATATACGGCATGAAATAGGCCACTTTGAAAAAGCCTTTCCAATATACGTTCTTATTGATAATAATGGCTAAAATCAGTGAGACGGTCATGTAAATTGGTACGGTTAGGACGAAAATCAGGTTATTTTTCAGGGATTTGATGAAAATGGCATCTCCGAACAGCTTCGTAAAGTTTTCCATCCCGACCCATTTCAATCCACTCATACCGGCGACGAAGTTCCAGTCCGCAAAGCTAAGAACGAACGTAGCTATAATCGGGAGCAGCGTCAGTACCGTTACGCCGATAAGCATGGGACTGACAAATAGAAAGCCAGCAAAGTTTTCTTGACGACGGCGGACATTACGTTTATTATGAATGGGCTTGTCTTGTGTAAGCACTTCTGTTGTTGTAGACATAATATCCTTCACCTCTTACTTGATGTTTGATTTGCTTGTATATCCTCATTATAGAGAATGAGAAGAAGGTAAGTATAACGTTATTTTGATTTTTCCGTCTCTTATCTTGACCAAATAGTTGCACCTGACGCAGCAGGGGTATAGTTTTTTATGAAAACAGATCGAATAGCAACACTGAGAGGTTGGAAAGCATTATTATGAGTCCTAAGGCAAAGCCATTACATCTTGTACCCCCAGATCGGAGAGCAGGCGCCGTATCTATGGTCGAGTAGACCGGAGGAATTTCGCCCCCAGTCTCTCACAGAACCGAACGTGAAGGTCTCCCTTCATTCGGCTCTTGTTATCCAATCGCGGGCAGTAGCCCTATCTGCCAATGGTAGAAGAGATTTGGGTTGTACTGTGCAATACGTTTCAGAAATCTCATTGCTCTGAGTGTGCTCCCTTTCATCGACTTGTATTTGGACTTCGTCCATCTGGCTACGGTGAGATTTACATAGGTAAGAATTCTTTTGGCAGTTCCAGCCGCAAATTTCGAGAAGTAGTTAAACCAACCACGAATAACCGGATTTATCAACTTGGCTAAATCCTCAATGGAAACAGATTTATTGCTCATACGGATGTTTCGAATACGATCTCGCAGGACCTGTCCGGCATCTTTGCTGACTGCCGGTGAAAACCCATTGAAAATTCCCCTCGTTTGTTTTTAATATATCGGTTGCGAAACGTATATCCTAGGAATGTGAAATCTTCATACTCATGTATCCCTTGGTATCTATCACTCTTGCAATATACGATTCTAGTCTTATCCGGGTGAATTTCCAATTTGCACGTTCTCATTCGACCACTCAACTCGTTCAAGAGTTGCTCCGCTTCCCGTTTCGTCCAACAGTGTATGACTCCATCGTCGGCATACCTAGCCCAAGGATTTCTTGGATTCTTTCTCTCCATCCACAGATCAAAGGCATAGTGCATAAACAGATTTGCAAGTATTGGACTGATGACTCCTCCCTGTGGAGTTCCGGAAATCCGCTCTTTGACGATACCATTTGGCATCAGTATAGGTGCACCTAGAAAACGTTCGATGTATAAAATCATCCATTTGTTATCTGTATGCTTTCGAACAGCTTTCATCATTAGTTCATGATCAATATGATCAAATAAACCTACAATGTCGAATTCAATTAGCCAAGGCATCTTCCAACATCTTTGACGAACTGTACCTACTGCATCAGTAGCTGATCGGTTTGGTCTATATCCATAGGAATCTTCGCAGAAAATGGGTTCCACTAGTGGTTCAAAATTAAGGCGGACTACCATTTGCGCTATTCTGTCCGTTATAGTGGGCACACCTAAGAGTCGCATCTTTCCGTTTTTCTTTGGTATCTCTACACCCTTGACTGCCTCTGGCATGTAACTTCCTGTGGACATTCTGTTCCATACTTTGTACAAGTTGTTTTTCAAATTCTTCTCGAATGCTGTAAAATCCATACCATCAATGCCGGGAGCACCTCGATTCGCTTTGACACGTTTGTATGCTTCGAACACTTGATGTTTAGAAATCTCAAACGATTTTCCTTCTTTCATAAAATCCTCCCATTTCTGGTTGTTCAATTCAAGAATTATGGATAACAGAACCCCTTCGCTCCACTGCCATTACGGCAGATTCATCACTACTATGGGTTCTTCCGCATCTAAACCCCACATCTCTACTTTCACCCTCGTCGTTTTATCGCTTGGGTTTTTCGATTTTCATTAGGGTTCAGACTTCTCCTGTTCCTTGTAAGAGCCTGCATCATGCTCCTGTAACCTCTACGCCGACGATCATCTAGCCAGTAATCAGGTTTCCGCTAGACTTTGTCCCAGTGACCGCTTAAAATCTCTGGTTTTGATCGTACTTCGTCTTAACGACGTTTCATCAGTTCTTCACTTTCGTTCAGCTTCATGATGCGTACCTGACCAATTCATTTTGGCCTTTTCCAATTGCGCTCAGCACCACAACTTTTGATTGTAGCACCCACTGGCGGTTTAGAATCTACACCTGAATGTCGATTCTGAGGGACCAACCCTCATCTCTTCCAAAGCATGAAAAGTTGCTTATTCCCCCTTTCATTGCAACTTTTCTTCAGGACACACTAAGCGTCAAATCGTCCACACCTTACAAACTCCCCCTATTCATGAGAAGATGATGGCATCCTAAGAAAAACAGGAGGTTGCTTCATGTCCCTAAAAGAACAACGCCAATACGAGTGGGAAGTCCACGTCTCAGATTTCAAGACTCAAAATGACTCATTGGTGCGCCGCCAACCATGTAGACCTGGAACAAATGAAATATTGGATACGTAAATTCAAAAATGCCGCGATCTCATCTACTCTTTCTTCGGCTCAAACCTTCATTCCACTCACCGCAATCGAATCTGCCACTCGTAC
>NZ_JCAUAN010000021.1:0-128237 GCF_059691975.1 Paenibacillus sp. J22FR5
CTAACCTGTGAACGACTCTGGGGAGCCCGATGCGGGAAATCCGCACGTCGGGTTCTGATTGGGGCTGACGGTACAAAGGTGAAAACCTAAGGCCGTCTTCTACCAACCACACCGTGAACCAAAGCAAACTCGTCGAGGTACTATCGAGAACCATTAAAGATGGACGCGTCATATCACTCATTCACAAGTACCTGAAAGTGGGCGTAATCGTGAATCACCGCTTTGAAGAAACCGAAGTCGGCGTGCCACAGGGCGGAAACCTGAGTCCAATACTTAGCAACATCATGCTGAACGAGTTAGACAAAGAATTGGAGAACCGCGGTCATAAGTTTGTGCGTTACGCGGATGATCTTCTCATTTTCTGTAAAAGCCGAAGGAGTGCTGAACGGACTCTGGAAAACATACTTCCATTCATCGAGAAGAAATTATTTCTTAGAGTGAATCGGGAGAAGACGGTAGTGGACGAGATATTGCGAGTCAAATTTCTTGGATTCTCGTTTTACCAACGTAAGGGAGAAACACAGATCAGAATTCATCCGAAATCCGTAGTAAAGATGAGAACCAAAATAAAGGAACTCACATCAAGAAGCAATGGAGTAGGTAATATTGATCGTGCAGAGAAACTTAGACGCTACATTATGGGATGGCTCAACTATTTCAAAATAGCCAACATGAAGAAACTCCTCCAAGAAACGGACAAATGGATGAGAAGGCGAATTCGCATGATCTACTGGAAACAATGGAAACGAGTGAGAACAAAGTTCGAAAACCTAAAATCACTCGGAGTCAACGAACAGAAGGCATGGGAATACGCAAATACAAGAAAGAGCTATTGGAGAATCTCCAAAAGCCCAATCCTCAACAAGTCCCTCGGAAATACCACGATTAAAAGACTCGGTTTCTTATTCTTTTCAGATTATTATCGACAAGTCACTGTGTAAACTAAGGAACCGCCGTATACCGAACGGTATGTACGGTGGTGTGGGAGGTCGGCTACTCAACTAATGGGTAGCCTCCTACCCGATTAAGGAGGTAGCATCGATGAAAAAATATTGGGTTGATGGAACGTTTGTTCTCCCGGCTTTTATTATCTTCACTCTGTTTCTGGTCTTCCCAGTCATAAGCAGTTTTTATTACAGTTTGACGAATTGGAATGGTTTAAATCCAGAATCTAACTTTATTGGGTTAAGCAATTATAAAAAGTTGTTTACAGATCCGGATGTTTGGAATGCTATTTTTAACACGTTTCTCATTGCAATCTTGATTACTGTAGGGAAGAATGTTTTGGGTTTAACCCTAGCATTAGGACTCCAAGGAACAAGAAGGATTCATCGTATATTGCGCGTGTGGTTCTTAGTCCCGGTCATGTTGAGTTCTCTGGCGATCGGATATATCTGGGCCTATATGTACAGTCCGACTGATGGCGTGATCAATACGATTTTAGCGATGGTCCATCTGAATGGGATATCTCAAGACTGGCTTGGCAACAGCCATCTTGCCATTTTTAGTGTAATATTCGTAAGTATTTGGCATTTTGTTGCCTTTACCATGATTATTTATGTGGCTGGGCTTCAATCAATACCTAATGATATCTATGAAGCGGCTTTTATTGATGGTGCCGGTAAACTGAGCATGTTTAAAAATATCACATTTCCGCTTATTGCTCCCTCTTTCACTGTTAACATTGTTGTGAATATGATCGTTGGAATCAAAATATTTGATACGATCTTTGTCATGACGAATGGTGGACCCGGTACGTCTACGGAGAACCTTTCAATTTTACTTTATCGTCAGGCATTCAGTTTTGACCGAATGGGTTATGCCAGTGCGATTGCTGTCGTTATGTTTGTGATCATTTTGATTTTTTCATTAGTGCAAATCACCGTGCTTAGAAAAAGGGAGGTCGAATATTAATATGGCTCTCCAGAATCGGAATAGCTTGGTTATTTCTATCATACTTACTTTATGGGCAATTATTGTATTGGTTCCTATTTTGATAGTCGTGCTAGTTGCTTTAAAAACCCCTATGGATTTGCAACAAGGCCCATTGAGTTTTCCAACTGCTTTTCAGTGGTCGAACTTTATTTCCGCTTGGAATAAAGGCGGTATGTGGAGCTCATTTATTAACAGTATTGTTATTACAGGCTCATCTGTAGTACTCATAATTTTCTTAAGTTCAGCTGCTGCATATCCATTATCTCGAAGGAGATCGAGATTGGCGGCTCTGATGTATCTGTATTTTCTTTGCGGTATGATGGTTCCATTTCAAATGGCAATGATTCCGTTATACAAATTATTAAACAAGCTGAATTTAATTGGGAAATACCCTGGTCCTATTTTTATTTATGTAGCACTCGGGCTTTCATTTTCTATTTTTTTATATACTTCATTTTTCAGAACCATTCCAAAAGAAATCGAGGAATCCTCTTTAATCGATGGTTGCGGCCCTTATCGTACCTTCTGGTTGGTCTTATTTCCGTTGCTCAAGCCCATTACATCGACCTTATTGATAACGAACACGCTGTTCATTTGGAATGATTTTTTCGTACCCCTGCTGTTTCTACAAAGTAAAAGCGCCAGAACTATTCCGCTCTCCATTTTTTCTTTCACTGGTGAATTTGTAAATCAGTGGAATCTAGTTTTCGCAGCTGTACTCATTGGATCTCTACCTCTTATTATTCTGTTCCTTGTTTTACAAAAACAATTTATTCAAGGAATGGCTAGCGGAGCGGTAAAAGGATAATATTGGAAATAAATGAACAAATATAGAAAGGGGCAAAGAGCGTTGATTGACTTCATCATGGACTTTCAATTGAAGATCTTTGATCTGCAGTTGGATTCCCGTATAAATCCATTGGAAATTGATAGTCACCATCCGCGGTTTAGTTGGAAGCTGAAAGCTGATCGAAATGACGTAAAGCAAACGGCCTATCGAATAATAGTTGAAACTAACGATCCAGAAGAGAATCTAGGTGAAGTTTGGGATAGTGGCAAGGTTGATTCGGATAGATCCGTATTTGTTGACTACGGTGGTTCTTTGCTGCAGTCAAGAATTCGTTACTACTGGCGAGTGAAAGTCTGGGATGAGCAAGGTATCGAATCCGAATGGAGCGAGAGTGCTTGGTGGGAAATGGGACTACTTCTAGAGTCCGATTGGAGCGCTAAATGGATTGAACCTATACAAGAAAGGGCTACGGAGAAGCAATTGCATCCAAGTCCGTTACTCCGGAGAACGTTCGAAGTAAATGAGCAAATTAAACGTGCCCGAATTTATGCTTCAGCACATGGAGTCTATGCCTTGGAGTTAAACGGGAAGAGGGTCGGAGCACAAGAACTTGCACCCGAATTTACCTCCTATGATCGTTGTTTACAATATCAAACCTACGATGTGACAGATCTATTGAGTCAAGGAATAAATGTAGTTGGAGCGATGCTTGGCGATGGTTGGTATGTAGGACGCATCGGACTTACTGGTGATTGCTGCAGCTACGGCGATACTTTAGCGCTGTTGTTGCAAATGGAAATTGAGACAGCTAGCGGCGCCATTCTTTTTGTCCGAAGCGACGAAAACTTTGCTTGCTCATTCGGCGAGATTCAATATTCAGATCTTTTTATCGGAGAGAAGGTGGATGCTCGCCTTCGAAAAGATGGCTGGAGTAACCTGAACTTCGATGCTGCGGATTGGCAGCCTGCAAGGATAGTTCCTTATTGATATCATAATCTTGTAGCACAATACGCGGAGCCTATCCGAGCGATAGAAGTAGTTAAACCTGTTCGATTAATCCTAACCCCTAAAGGGGAGAGATTAATCGATCTAGGGCAAAATATCGCCGGGAGAATGCGGATGCGCGTAGTTGGAGCAGCTGGAACGGAGATTACATTAGAACACTGTGAAGTGCTGGATGAAAAAGGGAATTTTTTTAATAATATTCACGGACAAAATAAGGATCAAAAGGATATTTTTATTCTGCGGGGGGATGAGGAGGAAGAGTTCGAGCCGAAATTCACCTATCATGGATTCCGTTATGTCAAGTTGACAGGCTATCCGGGAGAAATAATATTAGAAAACTTCAGCGGCATTGTGATTTCGTCCGACCTAAGACATAGCGGCAACTTCGAATGCTCCGACATTCGAATTAATCAATTGCAGTCGAACATTTTTTGGAGTCAAAAATCAAACATGGTTTCAATTCCTACCGACTGTCCACAACGTGAAAAGGCCGGCTGGCTCGGAGACATTCAAGTATTTGCACCAACCGCGTGTTTTAATATGGATATGTATGCATTTTTGGCCAGTTGGCTGCGTACCGTAAGGATCGAACAACTGGATGACGGTCAAATACCGAATGTAGTTCCATTTTCGAGCGGTTTCCAGAAATTCTTCGACCGATTAGGTGGTCTTTCTTCAGCGGCTTGGGGAGATGCAATTCTCATCGTTCCCTGGGTACTATATCAACAGTATGGAGATTTAAAGATCCTTCAAGACAATTACGAGGCTATGGTGAATTGGGTAGAATATGTTCGAAAGGCGGCGACTGAATCTTCGACAGTGTGTATGGACAGCGTAGACGATCCTGTTAAGCTACAAAGACAAGAATATCTCTGGAATACAGGTGGATTCCATTTTGGTGATTGGTTGATACCCAGCTTAAGTATGAGTAAAAACGAAGAGAAGGTGGATATGCGCAGAAGTGCGTATCTCACAAGAGAACTCGTCTCCACATGCTTCTATGCGTATGCTACACAACTTCTTGCCGATATTGCTAGAATTCTAGGGAAATCTGATGATACCGTGCGTTATATCGATTTGAATCAGAAGGTACGACAATCGTTTAGTGATGAATATTTGAATGTAGATGGTAGGCTTACTACACATTTTCAAGGTATTTACGTGCTGGCCCTTCGTATGAATATGGTTCCTAATTCAATCCGCAATTTAGTTTTGGGGCAGCTTATCTCACTGATCGAAGAAAACGGGTACAGGCTCGATACTGGCTTTGTTTCAGTACCTTATTTGCTGGATGTTCTATGTGAGAACGGCCGTTTAGATATCTCATATCAATTGTTGGTTCAGACGGAGTGTCCCTCCTGGCTGTATGAAGTAAAGAATGGTGCGACTACCATTTGGGAAGCGTGGCAAGCCATTTTGCCCAACGGAAAGGTGACAAGTGCTTCATTTAATCACTACGCATTGGGTTGTGTAGGGGATTGGTTATACCGTTCTATTGCCGGTATTGATAAAACGGAAGTGGGTTATAAGAATATTCGTATTTCGCCTCATGTTCAGTGTGGATTCTCTTATGCAAAAGCTTCGTATGAGTCCGTATACGGAACGATCCGATCTGCATGGGAGAGGCAAGGTGATAGGATTAGATTAACAATAGAAATTCCTGCTAATACATCAGCTACTGTTTGTTTACCTAAAGGGGATATGCAAGTCGGCAGTGGTCGACATGAGTTTGTGTATGAAGTTTAATCTGTTGCCAGTTTGGCTCCATGTTTACCGGTGAATGAGTTCGCAGACAGCAAAAAATCATGAGGACCTAATTGGTTACTTCATGATTTTTTTGTTTATGGGCTCGGAATTAATGCCCAGAGTAACCCAAATTATTGGATATTTCTTTTGCCGCTTTCATGACTTTGCTTTTTAGGGCCGATAACTGCTGGTGCTTAATGCGATGCTTGGGACCGACCAACGAAATGGAGGCGATTACTTTTTTGGTATAGTTTCGAATTGGTGCCGCAAGGGAGACAACATCCTCTAGATACTCACATTCGCTGTAGCAAAATTCCGTCTCGCGGATTTCTGCAAGCTGTTTTTTTAAAATACTGGGATCGATGATTGTTCTCTCGGAGTATTGCATCAAATCCATTGCAAGCGAGCGTTCAATTTTTGATGTTTCTTGAAAGGCCAGTAACACTTTGCCCGAGCTTGTACAGTGGATCGGGTTTCGGCGGCCGACATAGGACAAGATCCGGACAGGGTGCAAGCACTCTATCTGCTCAATGTAAACAACGTCGTCATCCTCTAATACAGCGATATGAGCCGCTTCCCCCGTATCTTTTACTAATTCTTTTAAAATAGGCCGTGCTTCGCGGTTGATTTCCAGTTGGGAGGTCACAATGCTGTTTAGCGTCAAAATGCGGAGCCCCAACCGGTATTTTTGGTTATCCGGATCTTTGATGACATATCCTTCGCTGGCAAGTGTGCTGAGCAGACGGCTTATGGTGCTTTTGCCAACGCCAAGCTCGACGGCCAAGTCGCTGACACGTTTTTCGGGAGTTTCCTGTGAGAAACTGTTAAGGATACGTAGCGCATTTTTAACAGAGGAAAGCAAATAATCATTGTCCGGCGTGTCTATCATGGTTGTACCATCCTTACTAGTATGTTTGTTCTTCATAAAAGTACATCGTTATGATAAAAGTCTACCATGATGTATGCAAGAGGGACATCCCCTAAAATATATTTTTATTTGTTGCGTATAGAAGAACAGTGGTGTTGTATAAAGAATTAAATGCATTTAAGATTCATGTAAGGGCTTTCTTATTAAGGTAATAGGAGGATGTCAATGACACTAAGTATGGCTCTATTGGCTGCACATGTACCGAGCATTTGTCATGAGGAACAAGCGCCTGATTTTCAGAAGAAGCTCGTTGAGGGGCTTCACTTGATGCGAGAGCGAATCGAACAACAGCAACCCGATACAATCGTTTTATTGTCTTGCCATTTTCCAGGTACATTCCATCACTATGTGGATGCCACTCCCAGACACACAGGCGTACTCACTGCGGTGGAATGTCCGGATTTAATTTCGGATATACCGTACGATTATACGGGCGACGAGTTGCTAGCCAAAGAACTGGTAGCAGCGGGCAATCAAGCAGGAATTCCAATTACAGAATTTAACGACCCAACTTACATTTGGGATTACGGCACCGTCGTGCCGCTTCGTTATCTGGTACCCAAACAGAATATTCCGATTGTGAGCCTCTCCGTTTGCTGGGCGTCAAGCCTGGATGAATCGTTTCAATGGGGCAAACAGATTGGCAAGGTGCTTAGGGAAAGCGGGAAGCGGGTTGTCTTCATCAGCAGCGGGGCTATGTCTCATAATTTAGTCAGAGGCCGCCATAACATGCCGACACTTTCGGAACAGGCGATGGACAAACAGTTCTTAGCTTATTTGTTAAATAACGATTACACCGCAGCAAGGGAAATGCTGACACAATATGCACGTATTGCAGGAGTGGAATCTGGAGGACGGCATTTAGCAGCATTGCTAGGTGTACTGGACAAAGAGCAGGCCGAGTTCTGGGGATATGGGCAATCTTCCGGTAGCGGAAATGCAATTGTATCGTTTGTATCATAACCAATATGGGGAATAAAGGGGAAATCAACATGACATTAACTAAAGTCAAATCGAAGGATTGTTTGCATTTCATTAATGGGGAATTCGTTCCTTCTCTAGACGGAAAAACCTTTCATAATATCAACCCGGCCACAGAGGAGATCTTAGGTACAGTTGCCGAAGGCGGAGCACGGGAAGTGGATCTTGCTGTTGCAGCCGCACGTAAAGCACTAAACGGCCCGTGGAACAAAATGACCGCCAATGAACGAATTGCTGTTTTGCGCAAAGTAGGCGATTTAATTCTGGAGCGTAAGGATGAATTGGCCACATTGGAATCTCTCGATACAGGCAAGCCGATCTGGCTGTCAGGCAGCATCGATATTCCTCGTTCCGCTTACAACTTCCACTTCTTCTCTGATTACATCCGTACGATTACGAATGAATCGACACAAATGGATGATGTAGCGCTCAACTATGCCATTCGACGTCCGGTTGGCATCGTCGGCTTGATCAACCCATGGAACCTACCGATGCTTCTGCTGACCTGGAAGCTCGCCCCTGCACTGGCCGCAGGCAATACGGTCGTGTTGAAACCGGCAGAGTTAACTCCGATGACAGCAACCGTGCTGGCAGAAATTTGCCGTGACGCGGGAATTCCGGACGGTGTTGTGAACGTCGTGCATGGCTTCGGGCCGAATTCCTCAGGGGCCGCACTAGTTGAGCATCCGGATGTTAACGCGATCAGCTTCACCGGCGAAACGACGACGGGCAAGACCATCATGGCTTCCGCAGCAAAAACGCTGAAGCGTCTATCCTACGAGCTTGGCGGGAAAAATCCAAATATCATTTTCGCAGATTCCAATTTGGATGAAGTGATCGAAACGACAATGAAGTCGAGCTTCATTAACCAAGGTGAGGTTTGCTTATGCGGTTCGAGAATTTATGTGGAACGCTCCGCTTACAACGCGTTTATGGAGAAGTTCGAGGCTAAAACAAGAGAGTTGGTCGTAGGCGATCCGTTCGACCCCAAGACGAAGGTTGGCGCATTAATCAGTGAAGAGCATTACGATCGTGTAACAAGCTATATCAAGCTGGCTGTACAGGAAGGCGGTACGATTGTCACCGGCGGGAAGCGACCGGAGGGCCTTAATAAAGGCTATTACCTGGAACCAACGATCATTACAGGGCTTACCCGCGACTGCCGTGTTGTGAAGGAAGAGATTTTCGGACCGGTAGTTACGGTTATCCCTTTTGATACGGAAGAGGAAGTGCTCGATCAAGTCAACGATACGCATTACGGCTTAAGCGCTTCTGTATGGACGAACGACTTGCGAAGAGCACATCGTGTAGCTGGACAGATAGAAGCGGGGATCGTATGGGTAAACACTTGGTTCCTTCGCGACTTGCGGACGCCTTTTGGCGGTATGAAGCAAAGCGGTATCGGCCGGGAAGGCGGATTGCACAGCTTTGAGTTCTATTCCGAACTAACCAACATATGCATCAAACTTTGATGATCGAGGAGGCGAGTTAGAGCCCATGAAGAATACAGCAGTTAAATATGCAGAGCATTTGGAGCAAGCGAAGATAGGTGGTAAAGGCGTAGAGCCGATTACGGCACTAGATCCCGAGATAACGGTTCAAGAGGCGTATGACATTCAATTGGCCACGATCGCCAAGAAGGTGACGACGGGAAGCCGCATTGTCGGGAAAAAGATCGGTTTGACCTCTCTGGCCATGCAGCAGCTACTCAAAGTGGATCAACCTGATTACGGTCATCTACTGGACGATATGGTGGTGGAAAATGGTGGAGCCATTCCGTTTTCACGGGTATTGCAACCGAAGGTAGAGGCGGAAATTGCTTTTGTGTTGAAGCAGGATCTGATTGGCCCTCGGGTTACACCCTCCGAAGTGCTGCTTGCTACAGACTATGTACTGCCGGCGCTTGAAATCGTTGACAGCCGGATTGCCGACTGGAAAATTAAGCTCCAAGATACGGTGGCAGATAATGCGTCCTCGGGCTTATATGTATTGGGCGGCAAGCCGGTCAAACCACAAAACATCGATATGGCGCTTGCGGGTATGGTTCTTTACAAGAACGGCGAAATCATGAACACAGGCGTTGGCGCTGCCGCACTCGGCAATCCTGCCGCATGTGTCGCATGGCTGGCCAACAAGCTGTTCGAATTCGGCATCACGCTAAAAGCAGGTGAAGTTATTTTATCAGGCGCCTTATCCGCTGCTGTGAATGCGGAGCCAGGCGATCATTTCCGGACGCGAATCGCTCATTTAGGCGAAGTTTCCGTTTGCTTCCAAGCTTAAACGAAAGGATGATTTCGATGTCAAAAATAAAAGTCGCCGTGCTCGGTTCAGGGAATATTGGCACGGACTTGATGTATAAGCTAAGTCGCTCAAAGGTGCTTGAGATGACAACGATGATTGGGGTTGATCCCTCATCGGAGGGATTGGCACGCGCTGCCAAGCTCGGGTACGTAACCATTGATTCCGGCATCCAAGGTTTTTTGGAACAACCCGATTTGGCGGATATTATCTTCGACGCGACCTCAGCAAAGGCTCATATTCGTCATGCGAAGGCATTACGAAATGCCGGCAAAATCGCGATGGATCTCACTCCTGCTGCCGTTGGAGCGTTAGTCGTACCAGCAGTCAACCTGCAGGAGCATATTTTGAAGGACAACGTCAACCTCGTGACTTGCGGCGGTCAGGCAACAATTCCGATTGTGCATGCGATAGGTCGTATCACTCCAGTTGAATATGCGGAAATCGTTGCGACCATCTCCAGTAAAAGCGCTGGACCGGGGACTCGAGCTAATATCGACGAATTTACGGAAACGACTGCTCAAGGGATTGAAAATATCGGAGGCGCGAAAAAGGGCAAAGCGATCATTATTCTGAATCCGGCCGAACCGCCGATTTTAATGCGGGATACGGTATATGCTTTGGTGGATAAAGAACGCATGGATAATGATGCGATTACCCGATCCATCCTTGATACGGTTGCCTACATTCAATCTTACGTACCAGGTTACCGGTTGCGGACAGAGCCGATCTATGATGGCAATAAAGTGACCGTTTTTCTCGAGGTTGAAGGCGCTGGCGACTATTTACCGTCCTATTCCGGCAATCTTGACATCATGACCGCATCGGCCGTGAAGGTAGCAGAAGAAATTGCAAGGAACCGGATGGCTCAATCTTTGAGTGAGGGAGGAGAATCGGCATGATAAAAGAACGCGATATCCAGATTACAGAGGTCGCTCTTCGCGACGGAAGCCACGCCATCGCACATCAATATACGATCGAACAAGTGACGAAGGTTACCAAGGCATTGGGCGAAGCGGGAGTTCCATATATCGAAGTATCTCATGGAGATGGCCTCGGAGGCTCCTCCTTACAGTACGGCCTTTCGCATACGAATGAGATGAAGCTTATTGAAGCGGCAGTTTCCGTTAGCGGCGAATCCAAAATCGCTGTTCTCGTGCTACCGGGCATCGGAACGGTTAAAGAAATGAAGGAAGCTGCCGGACTGGGCGTCCGCATGGCAAGAATCGGCACGCATGTGACGGAAGCCGATGTATCGGCGCAACATTTGTATAAGGCGAAGGAGCTCGGACTCGAAACCGTTGGCTTCTTAATGATGTCGCACATGGTTCCGACTGCAAAGCTGGTAGAGCAGGCTAAGCTCATGGAAAGCTATGGCGCGGATACGGTGTATATGTTCGATTCCGCCGGAGCCTTGCTGCCGCTTCAGGTGAAGGAACGGGTTCGCGCACTGCGGGAACATCTCTCCGTCAACATCGGATTTCATGGTCATAACAACCTCTCGCTGGCGATGGCAAACACCTTGGCAGCGATCGAAGAAGGTGCGGGGCGCATTGACGGCAGTATCCGGTGCCTCGGGGCAGGAGCGGGTAATACCCAGACGGAAGTGCTGATCGCCGTACTTGAACATATGGGCATCAACACAGGCATCGATCTTTACAAGATCATGGATGTCGCCGAAGAGGTTATCGCACCGCTTCTTCAGGTGCCGCAGGAAATTACGCGCGACAATCTGGTGCTTGGATATGCTGGGGTTTATTCCAGCTTTTTGCTTCACGCAAGGCGGGCAGCCAAAAGCTTCGGAATTGATTCGAGGGATATTCTCATCGAGCTGGGCAACCGTAAAGTTGTAGGCGGCCAGGAAGACATGATCGTGGATGTCGCCGCCGAACTGGCAAAGCTACACATCAAATAAGCAAATTGGAGGAATTGAACGTGAGTACATTAATAAAAAAAATGGCCCGTCACTTGTTAAACGCGGAAGCGGAGAAAAAGGTAGTGCCTAAGATTATTATTGATAATCCTGATTTGTCGATTGCGGATGCTTATGCGATTCAAGAACAAATCGTACAATTGAAGCTGGAGGAAGGACTTCGCATTGTAGGTCCTAAGATGGGACTAACCAGTCAGGCCAAGATGAAACAGATGAATGTGAGCGAGCCGATCTACGGTTACATCTTCGATAATATGGTGGAGAGCGGTCAGGACATTTCCCTTCAAAACTATATTCACCCGAAAGTAGAAGCGGAAATCGCTTTTGTGCTTGGGAAAGACATCGAGGGTCCTGGGATTACTGGCGCGCAGGTGCTTGCTGCAACGGAATACGTCATTCCCGCGCTCGAAATCATCGACAGCCGATATGAGAATTTCCAGTTTACGCTTCCGGATGTCATCGCAGACAATGCCTCCTCCGCTGGCGTATTCTTCGGTTCCCAGATAAAGCGTCCCGATTTTATGGAGTTGGATCTGCTTGGCGTAACGCTCAGTATTAACGGGCAAATCAAAGAACTGGGCGCTGGTGCGGCTGTCGTTGGACATCCGGCTCAATCGGTGGCGATGCTCGCGAACATGCTGTCCAGAAAAGGGCTGAAGTTGAAAGCTGGACAAGTCATTCTTACGGGAGGCATTACAGGTGCCGTCAAGCTTCACGCAGGTGATGTCGTAAGTGCCCGATTCGATGGATTGGGCTCTGTCGATTTCACAGTCAAGCCGTAAATAACAAAGCCAATACTTAATACTAAGGAGGAATAGACGTATGCCCATTATTCATATTCAAGTGATGGAAGGCAGACCGCCGGAGAAGATCAAATCTTTGATCGAACGTGTAACGGATACCGTATCGGAGGAGTTGAACACGCCGAAAGACCGGATCCGAGTTCTCGTAGCTGAAGTGCCCAAAACACATTGGGGGATTGGCGGCGTTCCGGCTTCCGATATTCCCAATCGATAATCGAGTACGGAGGTAACGAACCCATGTACGATGTTCATACACACGTGATTCCACCCGAGGTTCTGAATTGGCTGCGGGATCATCAAACTTCAGTCAATGCGAAGTGGACAAAGAAAGACCCGGGTAAAGCAGAATTTTTAAGCGTAAACGGTAAATGGGAATTCGAGTTGAAAGAAGCCTTCATCAATCAGGAGCTTTATTTAATAGAGCAAGAGAGAGCAGGCATTCGTCATTCGCTTGTCTCTCCGATCCCACAGCTGTTTCTATATGATTTTCCATCCGAGTTAACAAAGGAAATGGCGGCTGTTTACAACGATGGACTCGTAGACTGGGCACGCAGGCATCCAAGCCGATTGTCGGCATTGGCTACTTTGCCGATGAACGACCCGGTTTGTGCATCCATAGAATTGAAAAGGGCGATGAATAGGGGAGCGAAAGGCGCGATTGTTGCTACTTCATGGGCAGGTCGTGGACTCAGTGAAGAGGATTTGACTCCGTTCTGGGAAGTGGCAAATGAGCGGAGCGCAATTATTTTCGTTCACCCGCTGCTTTGTGAGGAACCCCGTTTACGCAAGTCGATGATGACCAACCTGATAGGAGTACCATGGGAGACGACAATATGCGCGACCGACTTGCTTCTTAGCGGTATCCTTGAACGATATCCAAAGGTGAAAGTACTGCTAGCTCACGGCGGCGGTTTTCTGCCTTATCAATTGGGTAGAGTGCAGACTGGATATGACAAATGGAAAGCAGTGTCTTCCGCCATAAAGTCTCCCCCACGCGAGCTTATTCGCCGGTTCTGGTTCGATACCGTTCTTTGGAACCCAGAAGCTCTTGCCTATCTCATTGAGGTCGCTGGAGAAGACAAAGTCGTGCCGGGTACGGATTTCCCATTTGATTTATGCGAATGGCCGCCGGGAATCGAAGGAACGAAAGGATTCCACTCTTTGATGGATACGGGAAAATATGAATAGGGAAGGGAGGCTGGTCATATGAAAACACAAGTTGGTATCATCGGAGCTGGCCCCGCCGGCTTGATGCTCTCGCATCTGCTTTATTTGCAGGGGATCGATTCGGTGATCCTGGAAAGCCGAACGCGGGAAGAAATCGAAGGTACGATTCGAGCAGGTGTTTTGGAGCATGGTACTGTCGAACTGATGAAAGCAATGGGTGTTGGCGATCGTATGATGCGTGAGGGCCATTTTCATGAAGGATTCGAGCTTCGCTTCAATGGGAGAGGACACCGTATTAACGTGCACGAGCTGACAGGCGGCAAGCATATCACGGTATATGCGCAGCATGAAATCATCAAAGACCTCGTCGCTGCTCGTCTGCAGGCGGGGGGAACGATTATTTTTAACGTGGGTGATGTTAGTCTTCATGATGTTGATACTGACTCCCCAAAAATTAAATTCCGTCCCGACAAGGATGGTGAGCTGCAAGAAATTTCGTGCGATTTTATCGCGGGCTGTGATGGCTTCCATGGGCCGAGTCGGCCTACAATTCCACAGTCCGTTCGCACAGAGTATCAGAAAGTGTACCCGCACGGATGGCTCGGCATTTTAGTGAAAGCGCCATCATCGGCTGCGGAACTTGTGTATGCCAACCATGAACGAGGCTTTGCCTTGTTAAGCACTCGTTCTCCGGAAATCCAACGTTTATACCTTCAGGTGAACCCCAAGGATAATATCAAGGAATGGTCCGACGATCGGATTTGGTCCGAGCTGCATAAGCGTTTAGAAACTCGCGATGGCTTTAAGTTGATTGAAGGGGGGATTTTCCAGAAAGGTATCGTGCCGATGAGAAGTTTCGTATGTGATCCGATGCAATATGGAAGGCTCTTCCTTGCCGGTGATGCCGCACATATCGTTCCTCCAACCGGAGCGAAAGGGCTCAATCTCGCTACCGCCGACATCCGTGTGCTCGCAGAAGGCTTAAAGCGTTATTATACGTCTGGCAAAACCGAAATGCTTGACGGGTATTCCGAAATCGTCCTCCGACGCATCTGGAAAGCGGAACGGTTCTCTTATGCTATGACAAGCATGCTGCACCGCTACGACGATCATTCTCCGTTTGAGCGAAAAATTCAACTTGCAGAGCTTGATTATATTACATCATCCAAGGCAGCCTCTGTCAGTCTGGCCGAGAATTATGTGGGCTTGCCAATGGAATACGAAGAATTCCGAGGAAGTAGAGAATCAAGTTTCTGCTGTTGACACTATGATCCAAAAACTGCAGCATTCATCCAAGAAGATTGTAGTTGAAGTTACTTCTGTTTCGAGAGTGACCGAACAATCTGATGCAGGCGCAGAAGAAGTACTTGCCAATGTTGGTGAACAGAGCGAGCGTATTCAAGAGATCGTAGAAAGTTTTGCCGAACTGGAAGCAATGATTAGAGCTCTTGAAGAAGAATTGTCGGGAAGCAGCATATAGTTTATGGATCAGGAGACGTCAAATGGAAATTTCTTGAATGAATAGGAGTTGAATTCTATGGAAGTGTCTCCAGCAGTGAAAGGGAAACAATCAAGTCGAAACGATTCGCCTTCGACTAAAACGTCATTTGGAAGACTTGCAACTGCATTAAGTATCGGAATGCTTGGATATTACATTGCAGTCGCCATTCCTTCTTTGCTCTTATTAACTTTTAAGATGATGGAGGTTGCCCCAAATGATGTGACTGCTTCATTTGCTTTGGTGTCTGGAATTGGTTCTATTGTAGGCATGATTATGGGAGTGTTAGGCGGGGCAATTGGGGACCGGACAAAAGCAAAATTAGGACGTAGGAGAATCTGGATATTAATAGGCAGCTTGCTTGGAAGTGCGGCGTTGGTTGGTATTAATTTCTCGCATACGGTAGGATTGGTCGTCGTATTCTGGTCGCTAGCCAACTTGTTTTTCGTCTTTGCCTTGTCTTCTTATATGGCGTTAATTCCAGAACAAGTCCATCCATCCAAACAAGGAACCTTCTCCGGAATAATCGGTATATTTAACCCAGTGGCGATTACGATCGGCATGATTGTCATGACCATCATGACCGGTGCATCGTTAGAGATGAAATGGAACACATTAGCGATTATTGGCTCCGTTACAGGCCTCATCGCTTGTTTACTGATAAAGGAAGTTCCTTTGGAAGCAGCATCTGGTGTGAGTAAAGAGAGGCTGACTTTCAGGGAAACGTTATCGCGTATATATCCTAGCCCAAGACGTTTTCCTAGCTTTACATGGGGAATGATAACAAGATTTTTTGCAAGCCTTGGATTCTTTACTATCATCTATAACACACTGTTCCTTATGGATAGATTTCATTACTCCCAATCGGAGGTTACAGGGATGGCGACTATTTTACAAGCCACCCAAACGATATGTCTAGCTCTCTCCAGCGTTCTTGGCGGCTTATTGTCAGATAAACTTAAAAAGCAAAAGCCTTTCGTAGCCGGGGCTGCGATCATGATGGGGATTGGCCTCGCTACGATGGCGATTTCACCGACTTTCATAATCGCTCTCATTGGCAATGCGTTATTGGGCTTCGGTTACGGGATGTATTTGGCCGTAGACACTGCACTAATTGCCAGAATATTACCGAGAAAGGAAGATGCGGCCAAAGATTATGGACTTATGAACATCGCGACTGCTCTACCCAATTCATTGACAGCAATCATAGCACCTTCGCTAATTGCAACTGGAGGCTTCGTGTTCTTCTATGGATTATTTGCCGTTTCGGGGTTGCTCAGTGCCGCAGCAGTCGCACCTATTCCTGAGATGTCTTCCGAAAGATCAAAAAAAGCAGAAGACGAGATTTTAGACGACCTTCGATAACTTCGAGTGGAAACGGATCGCACAATCGAATACACAGAGGTAAGGAGCTTAAGAATTTAAAAAGCCGAGAATCTGATCGAATGATCTGATTACCGGCTTTACTTAATTATGTTGGTTTACCAAATAAATTCTCGAGAGGGATACTTACTATGAAAATTTCCTGTCTAGGACCGCAAGGTACATTTTCGGACGAAGCGGCTCATCGTTATTATAAAAATTCACAGGTGGACTTTTACATGTGCGAAACACTGATCGAAGTCATTGAGGCTGTTGCGGATAATCTAGTCGATCAAGGGTTTGTTCCGATTGAAAATTCAATTGAGGGATCAATTAATATTACTTTGGACGGGATTATTAAGCACAAGTTGATGATTCAAGCTGAGGTTATATTTCCTGTTTTCATGCATTTATTAGTCAAAGAAGGAGTACAAGTTAAGGACGTAAAAGAAATATGGTCAATTCCTCCAGCCCTAGCCCAATGCAGGGAGTTTGTTCGTGAATTGAAGATTCCGACTATAGATTATTCAAGTACTGCATTGGCTGCAGAGGCAATTAAGAAAACAACTCGACGCGATGTTGCAGCAGTAGGATCCGAATGGGCTGCTACATTGTTTGGGTTAGATATTGCAGTTAGAAATATTGAGGATTTTCAAGAGAATCAGACACGTTTTTTCGTAGTAACAAAAGACAGCGATCCCATAGCCCGTACACAAAAATCGTTATTATTGATAAACCCGGAAAAAGACCAAGCAGGAGTATTATCCAGTATCTTGAATGTCTTGTCTGCACTAGGCATTAACCTTACTTGGATTGAATCCAGACCGACTAAGCGAAAACTGGGATCTTATCAATTTTTTTTGGAACTAGAACTTGGTAGTCAACATCCTGCCTTGTCCAAGACTATGGCCATTCTTAGCACGCTTGGTCATGATGTTCGTTTGCTGGGAAGCTACAATAGCATTAAACTCTAGTTTGTTAATATCGGGAACATTTAATACTAGTAATTGATAGAAAAGGGGCAGATTGAATTTAAAATTCGTTGCTCCTTTATTTTATTTTCACAATAGGGCACAGACCCATCAGCTAAACGCTATAGATCTCCACACCTTGTAATAGGTGTTGGAACTGATTTGTATGGAACATAAATAATTATATAGTACATTATTAATATTATCTATCACACGTAAATGGTTATTTATTATATACTAATAAATAAATAATACATACTATATGACAGTAGGGGACTTCCAAGATCAGCGAAATTTGGGATGAGATCCAAATTGATTTTCGAAATAAACTATACGAAGGACAACGAAGGGAATTGATGAGGATGGAAGCCAAGTTGCAGCAGTTGAAAATAGGTATGATATCTAATAATTTACCCGTATCCCAACTGGTAGAAATTGCATTAGAACGGAAGGAAGGGGTTCTAGCTTCCTCAGGAGCATTACAAGTGAACACAGGGAAATATACCGGACGTTCCCCAAAAGATAAGTTCATTGTCCAAGAACCTTCCGTCATGGATCACATAGATTGGGGGGCTGTGAATTCACCAATCTCACAGCTTCAGTTCGAGCGGCTCTACCAAAAAGCGCAAAACTATATGTCGGATAAGAATTTGTTTGTATTCGACGGCTATGCCGGGACGGATTCGGAGTATCGGTTACCCATTCGCATCGTGAATGAATATGCGTGGCATAATTTATTTGTTCAGCAGCTTTTTGTTCGTCCGACACAGGAAGAATTGCAAACACATAATTCGGAGTTCACCATGATCGCACTGCCGGGCTTAAAAGCTGATCCGGAAGTGGACGGTACGCGCTCTGAAACGTTTATCTGCCTTTCATTTGAAAGGAAATTGGTTCTCATTGGTGGAACCGAGTATGCAGGAGAGATGAAAAAATCGATTTTTAGCGTTCTGAATTATTTGCTCCCTTTCCGTGACGTTCTTCCCATGCATTGCTCAGCCAATGTTGGAGAGAAAGACGATGTAGCCTTATTCTTTGGGTTATCCGGAACGGGGAAAACGACGCTTTCCGCTGACCCAAACCGCAGGTTGATTGGGGACGATGAGCATGGCTGGACCGATCAAGGCGTCTATAACTTTGAGGGCGGATGTTATGCCAAGTGTGCCAATCTATCCGAAGAAAAGGAACCGCAAATCTGGCAGGCTATCCGTTATGGTTCGGTTTTAGAAAATGTCGTTTTGGATCCAGAGACAGGCAGATCGGATTATAACGATACCCGGACGACAGAAAATACGCGGGCCGCTTATCCGATCGATTTAATACCTGATGCTGTCATCCCAGGGAAAGCGGGTCATCCGAACGTCATCATCTTCTTAACAGCTGATGCTTTCGGCGTGCTGCCTCCCATTTCGAAGCTGACGAAAGAACAGGCGATGTATCATTTCTTGTCAGGGTATACTTCGAAGCTGGCAGGAACTGAAAGAGGGGTAACGGAACCGGAGGCGACATTTTCCACTTGCTTTGGGGCGCCTTTCCTTCCGCTTCATCCAACGGTGTACGCAAAGCTATTGGGTAATAAAATTGAGGAGCACCAAGTTAACGTGTATTTGGTTAACACAGGATGGTCCGGGGGTCCCTATGGTATAGGGAAAAGGATGAATTTAACTTTCACCCGTGCGATGGTAACCGCTGCTTTGAATGGAAGTATCGAGCAAGCGACGTTTACGGCCGATCCGATCTTTGGTGTGCTCTGTCCCGATTTCGTGGAGGGGGTTCCAAGCAATGTTCTTGTTCCCCGTCATACTTGGCAGGATCAAGAGGCTTATGAGAAGGCCGCTTGGGAGTTGGCTGAACGGTTTACTCGCAATTTTGAAAAGTTTAATGAAAGTCTAAGTCAAAATTCGTATTAGTAACTCCGAAGGCCTGCCTCTGGCAGGTTTTTTCTTATGAGATCTAAATGCGGGATCTAAGCGGTTACTATATATTTGGATTGTAAAAAGAGTATTTTGCTCATAAGTAAATTAGATTACTGCAATATGTTTTACGTATTTCAAAATGAATTTTATTTGATTTATGATAAAAATAAGAAAACAAGAAGGGGGTTGCCATAACTCAAAAACAAGTTGTGGTATCTAAAATGACAATTGAAGGATTGGCTCTGCTCAACATTACTGTGAGTGCTAACGGAGAATCGAAAACGTTTAACCCAACGTTAATCTGGGATGAGAATGAAGCCATACTAATGGACACGTGCTTGCCTGAACAAACAGCTTCGATTCGTAAGGAAATGGAAAAGCTCGGTGTTCGGTTCGAGAAATTATCCAGAATTATTATTACACATCAAGATTGGGATCATATCGGATGCCTTCCAGAGCTGTTAAGTGAAGCAAAACACAAGATCGAAGTATTGGCACATGAGAAAACTAAGCCCTATATCCAAGGCGAAATTCGATTGATTAAAGCAAAAATCCTCTCAAAGCCAGTTCAAGTGAACCGAACGATTGATGACGGTGAATACCTGCCATATTGCGGAGGGATCACGGTTATATCGACGCCTGGCCATACGCCAGATCACATTAGCTTATACAGCCATCGATATAAAGCGCTGATCGCTGCAGATGCAACTACAGCTGCGTCTGGACGACTTCTCGGTCCGAACCCGCAATTCACACTTAACATGAAAGAGGCTTATTTTTCTTTGGGGAAATGTTTAGGCTACGAATTCGATAAAGTTTTGTGCTATCACGGAGGGGAGTGTACGGAGGATGTGCGTGCTTCACTTCTAAGCATAGCCTCAAGAATGGAGTAAGCTATCGGACCCAATCAAATGAAAAATACATAGTGTAAGGAGAATTATATCAATGAAAATGACCGGAGGAGAAATTCTGCTTCGATCCCTGAAGGCTGAGCAAATCCCATATGTGTACGGGATTGTTGGAGGCCGGTTTATGACCTTTATTAGGGCTATCTCACTGGATCCTTCGGTTGAATATATCGGAGTCCGGCACGAAGCATCCGCGGCGCATATGGCGGCGGCTACCTTTCATTCTACAGGCCGCCTTGGTGTATGCCTTGGCGATATGGGTCCCGGAGGGGGAAACTTGGTTACCGGTGTTGCAAGCGCATTCAACAACAATATCCCAATGATAGCCATGACATCTAACAATCCGAATAAAGGAATTTACCCATTTAACGGCATGTTTATGGATATGGATGCTGTCAATTTGTTCAAACCTATAACCAAATGGAATGCGTTGGTAAGTGACCCACTGCGGATTCCGGAGTTGGTGCGATGGGCATTCCGTGAGGCGCTGCTGGGAAAACCCGGGCCCGTGCATTTGGACTTCTCTGCGGATGCGCTAGTTTCCACGGTGGATATCGATGAATCCATCTTTGATGTAGAGCCCAAGCATTATAGGGTCGTCGGACGATCCCGAACCTCGGCATGTCAGGTGGAGCAAGCGGTGGATTTGCTCACTAAGGCCGAGCGTCCTCTACTGATAGCCGGAGGCGGTGTTATTGTCTCGGAAGCGGTTCCGGAATTTCGTAAGCTTGCAAAACTGCTGGGAGCGCCGTCAACCGCCACGCAAATGGGTATCGGGGCCGTTTCCAGCCTGGAGCCGCATTATATTGGTCAAGGCGGCGTAATTGGCGGCCATGCTGTCATTCGTGCGATGAAGGAGGCGGATGTCGTCTTAGCCGTAGGGTGCAGGTTCTCATCATGGGTTTGGGATAAACAAGGACCTATTGTAGACGGAGAGCTTCAGCAGAAGCTAATCCACATCGATATCGACCCTTCGGCTATTGGTAAGCTCAATCGGGTGGAAATAGGGCTGCTAGGCGATGCGAAGACCATTCTTGAAGATCTGTTGGAAGCCTTGGATGCGCGTAAGTACGCCACCATATCCGAACGCCCTTGGCTCATGTCTCTTCTGAGCACCTACTCCTTATACCGAAGCGAATTGACAGCAAATGTGAATGAGAATGATAAGGCCATGCACCCTGCATTATTGGCCGAGACGATAGGCGGATGGCTGGCGGAGGATGCGTTGGTTGTTTTCGACGGCGGTCATACGACCTTCTGGAGCAATGATCTGACGCCTGTCCGCGAGCCTCGGACTCGGTTCCATGATCCAGGCATGGCCCAGCTTGGCTTCGGTACACCTTATGCTCATGCCATTAAGCTGCTGCATCCGGACCGACCGGTTTTCAGTATCACTGGAGACGGCTCGTTCGGCTTTACGTTGCAGGAGCTCGATACGGCTCGTCGTTATGGGATAACCGTTGTCCATATTATTCATAACAACGAATCGTGGGGAATACAAAAAAGCAGCCAACAAAGCATGTTTAAGTATGAATACGGTGTCGAACTGTCAGACACGAATTATGCTGAAATCGCACGTTCTTTCGGCTGCTATGGGGAAAGGATCACACGGCCCGAGGACATTGTACCTGCGCTGGAGAGGGCGCTTCAATCCGGCTTGCCTGCTGTCATTGAGGCATTGGTGTGGTTCGATTCACATCCCGCCAAGCCGTATGTAGGGGCGATGAGCACGGCAGGCTTGGACATCATAATGCACTAATGAACGGATAGACAGTCTTACGTAAGGCAAAATCATTTTCTAGAGTAAGGAGCTTCGAATGGCTTATTAGTTTCCCCTTTGTACGCCAGAGTGGATCGACGCGGTCGGGGGGGCTTGAACGAACAGCTTCGATCTTACCGACTCCAGTTCTTCAAGAAACAAGGGAATAACAGGATTCATATTCGTGTTTTTCCAAGCTACGATGAGGTCGAAGTGAGTCTGTACTCCTTCCATTGGAATAAAGCGAAGGGAATGATTCGCGTTTGTTGCCAAACTTTTCGGAACAATAGCAACACCGATTCCTGCCTCCACGAGCATCAGCACCGTTTCAACACTGCCTGTTTGACTGGCAACAATCGGGGAGAAGCCGCTGCAAGAACAAAGATGGAGCAAACGATCGAAGCTTTGAGGAGAATTTTTTCTGCTTGGAACAACAAACGGCTCTTTGGACAATTCACCAAGACAGACGGCTTGGCGGGTTGCTAACGGATGCTCGAAGTGCATGACGATTACGGAGGTTTCTGTGAATACCTTACGCTTTTGCAGCCAGCTCATATTGTGGAGTCCAAACGAATTCGTAAAACCCAGATCGATCTCGTCAGATTCAATCGCCTCATTTAATTGTCCGTGGTTATATTGACTGAGCCGCAAATCAACGTCGGGGTAGCTGTGATGAAACTGCCGAAGGAGTGCAGGGAAGAATTGTTTAACTAGCGCTCCCAAAAAACCGACTTTAAGCCCGCCAATAGTTCCGGCCTCAGCCTTCCGGGCGGTTTCGATCGCTTCAACGGAGGCATCCACAATCTTTACTGCTTCCTTCAGAAAGGCAGTCCCTGCTGCAGTCAACTGGACACTGCGCTTATTTCTATGAAACAGCCTTACACCAATTTTGCTCTCTAACTCAGCAATTTGCTGGCTAACTGCAGATTGGGCCACGTACAGCTGATTGGCGGCTTCCGTAAAGTTGAGGTGCTCTGCTACCGAGATGAAGTATCGCAATTGACGAAGATCCATCCTGATCCCTCCTTTTATACGTAATTATACCATTTTGAAGAAAAGCTTTAATAAGAAATAGTGATTACAGAAATAGGAAAACGAGATTTCTAATGTCTTAAATCCCTTGTTAAACTAGGAAATGATAACGCTTCCATAAAAACGATGATTTGCTAAAAAGCAGATGATAGAAGGAGGTCAACCATTTATGACGATGAACGGGAAACGTAAAACACATCTGGTCGCAGCTTTGCTTATGCTTGGCATGATAGTAACGGGATGCAGCGCAGAGCCGTCAGCTACTGTGGATAATGCGAAGGAGAATGGTGCCGAACCGGTGACACTGGAGTTTTTTCAATTCGCAGGCCAAGCGGAAAAATCCATTAACGAGGTCATCCAAGCGTTCGAACAAAAAAATTCGAACATAAAGATCAAGCAAAACATCGTACCCGACGCCTTTAACGTGCTTGATATGAGAATGGCGTCTAACGAAGTGCCCGATCTTTTTAATAATAATATGAATCCTTCCTTCTACCGTTACATTCAAAACGGGATGCTCGAGGATTTATCTGGTGAAGGCTTTATCAACAATGTCATTCCAGATGCATTGAAAATTACAAGAGTGAACGGCAAGGATTACGGACTGCCGGTTGTGTTGAATACTTGGGGCATTTACTATAATAAAGCACTTTTCAAGGAGCTCGGTCTAGAAGTGCCTAAAACCCATGATGAGCTCATTTCAATCGCTAAAAAAATACAAGCAACAGGCAAAACGCCGTTCGTTTTCCCAGATAAAGATTTAGTGCCCCGTGACTATAAAAACTTTGAGTCTTACATAGGGGCCTTTGCAGCAAATCCACAGCAGGTGTTTAAAGATGCGATGGACAAGAAGGCCTCGTTAAAGGATAACAAAGATATTCGAAAGGCCGCTGAGCTATTTACTGAGCTTCGCAAATATGGAGAGCCAAGCTTAACCTTCTCGACAAGTGATGCTGTGAACCAATTTGCGACTGGAAAAGTTGCTATGATGCCCTACGTTTCGGTGCTAGTGCAGCAGGTTAGCCAAATTAACCCGAACATGGAATTTGCAGTTTTCCCATTGCCGGGCGACACTGTGGAAGCGATCAAAGCGCCATTAGGCATTGGCTTCCAGTTATCGATTCCAAAGAATGCGAAGCATAAAGCGGAAGCGAAAAAGTTTCTCGAATTTTGGGCGCAGACCGAGACCGCGCAAGTATTTGAGAAGGTGGAGAAAGGACCGTCGGCCATCAAAGGGGTATCACCTACCGCTAAGGAACTAAGCCTGCTCTTAGATCTGATTGCCAAAGGCAAGGTTTTCGCTTGGCCTGACTTCATTTGGAGCACAAGTCAAGCCAACGATTTTGGCAGCAATGTCCAAAAATATGTTGAAAAGAAGGACGCCAATCAATTCATAGCTGACATTGACAATCTTTTCTATGGGAAGCAATGATGAGGACAAATGACGATCCTAGGAATTACAACTCTGAGAGGGCCATAGCGGCCCTCTCTCAAGTTCAATTAACGACGGTGGTGAAGCGGATGAATTCCCGTAGGTTGACCTTGGTCCTATTCACATTGCCTGGTCTCCTTTTGTTTGCAGTGTTCTTTCTGATTCCACTATCCATGGGCATCTTCTATAGCGTCACGGATTGGGATGGACTTTCACCAAAATATAGCTTCGTCGGGCTTCAAAATTTCATCGATATGGCCAAGGACTCTCGTGTGAAGAGCGACATTAGCTTTACGTTATTGTATACATTATTGTTGACATCCATGGTTACTTTGATTTCTCTTTGCATAGCGCTAGTACTAAATTCGTCACTGATACCGTTTAAAACCTTCTACCGTTCTGTTTTCTTCTTTCCTGCGGTACTTGGCGCTGTTGTGGTAGGGTTGATCTGGAATTCCATCTTTTTCGAAGCCGTACCTGAAGTGGGGAAATGGCTTGAGATTCATGCACTATCCAGTAATATTCTGGGAAATTCGAATCTTGCGATGTATGGCATATTAACCGTTAACGTTTGGCAGGGAGTGGCGATCCCGATCGTTTTGTTTTTGGGCGGCTTGCAAAGCGTTCCGAAAAGCCTGTACGAAGCTGCAACGATCGATGGTGCAAATCGGACACAACGATTTTTCAGCATTACGTTTCCTTACCTCGTCCCTGTGCTGGGCATCGTGCTAGTGCTCAAAATCAAGGCGGGTCTGACGACCTTTGACTATATATTAGCCATGACGGGAGGAGGGCCAGGTTTCGCAACGGAATCCATTGGCCTGTTGATTTATAAGCAAGGATTTTCCAATTTAAAATTTGGTTACGGCGCCGCCCAATCGGTTGTCCTTTTAGCCGTAATTTGCTTCATTTCCGTTTTGCAGTTCAAATATTTTAACCGGAAGGGAGTGGATCAGCAATGATCGGAAAATACCCTGTGTCTATGAAAATAGGCGTTCATTTACTTCTGCTGACGGGTGTTTTACTAATTGCCTTTCCGATGTACTTGACCTTCGTCACGGTATTTAAGACGCCATTTGAGACGGCGGATCGCTTTTTTGCTTTGCCGTCTTCCTTCTATTTAGAAAATTTCCGTGCCTTATTCGCGATGCCCAACATCGGGGAAACTTTATTGAATTCATTGGTAATTGCTGCTATTGCAACGTTATGTATCATTATACTTGTCCCAATGAGCGGGTATGCGATTTCGCGAAGCTTCAACAATTGGTATTTTAAAGGCTTGTTTTTGATGTATACCGCAGGCATTTTCGTACCGGTGCTGATTCTCATGCTTCCTACCTTGAAGCTTATGAGCAAGCTCCAACTTACCAATCCTATCGGACTAATCATCATTTATGTGACAGCCGCATTTATTCAAGGGGTATTTCTTTGCGTCAGCTATTTAAAAACCATTCCGATGGAGATGGAGGAAGCGGCCTCCGTTGATGGATGCAATACATGGAAAATCTTCTTTAAAGTGATTTATCCTATAATGAAGCCGATTACGATAACAATTCTGATCATTAACGCTCTGCACATATGGAATGATTTCACGCTGCCTTACATCTTGCTGAATAAGTCCTCCTCCAATTGGACACTGCCCTTATTTCAGTATAATCTCAAGGCGAGAACGGACATCGGTGTGCCTGTGCAATATGCGGCCTACTCACTTTCTATTTTTCCGATGCTGATCTTTTATGCTTTCATTCAAAAATATTTAATAGGGGGCTTAACGGAAGGCTCGTTAAAAAGCTAAATTTTGCCAAGCAGGTCTACTAAAGTAAGCCCTTAAAAAATAATTGTGTGAGGAGTTTTTATATGACTACAATGACGATGTTTAAAGATGCAAACAATAGCTTCATTAACGGTGTCTGGACGGAGGGGTTGAGCGGAAGGACCGTGGATATCCTGAATCCATACGACAATTCAGTTGTGACGACGGTTCGGTTGGCAACGGAGAAACAGGTTCAAGAGGCATTTGAGCTTGCCAAAATAGCCCAAAAAGGATGGGGGAAATCCTCCGCCGAACAGAGGAAATTGGTGCTCAAAAAGGCAGCCGAGTTTCTCAAAGCGAACCAGCCGGCAATTGTAGATGTCATTGTCCGTGAGACGGGTGGCACCCTGTTAAAGGCCAATATTGAAGTACATCTTTCCCTAGAACTTCTGGAGGAAGCACTTCTTTATGTCGATGAAATCGACACGATCAGGGAAGTGCCTTCCACAATTGAGGGGAAAGTCAACCATATTCATCGCCTCCCTATTGGTGTCGTGTCGTCGATATCTCCCTTTAACTTTCCGATGAATCTGTCGTTGAGAACGATTGCACCCGCAATCGCCTTGGGCAATAGTGTGGTCCATAAGCCCGATATTCAGGTTGGATTGACAGGGGGCGGGATCATCGCGAAAGCTTTCGAATACGCAGGCCTGCCTAAGGGCGTATTGAACGTAATCTTTACGGATATCCCGGAAATCGGGGATGAAATGCTGACGAATTCGAATTCAAATTTAATCAGCTTCACCGGTTCAACAGCAGTAGGAAAATACATCGGTTCGATCGCTGGAAAAAATTTGAAACGATTCATTCTTGAACTCGGCGGCAATAGTCCGTTTGTTGTTCTGTCGGACGCCGATGTGGAGCGGGCGGTAGATGCCGCCATATTCGGGAAATTCATTCATCAAGGGCAAATTTGTATGATCATAAATCGCCTGATCGTTCACAAAGATAAATACGATGCATTTGTTCAAGCTTTTGTGGAAAGAGTGAAAGTGTTGCCTTATGGTGATCCAAGCGATCCGGGAACGGTTATTGGACCTCTTGTGAACGAAAAGCAGTTAGAGAAAGCGGTTAACGTAATTGATGAGGCGAAACGCTCAGGGGCGCGAATGGCGCTGGAAGGAAAACAAGTAGGAAACATTATAACGCCTTATGTATTTGTCGATGTCGACAATTCCAGCAAGCTTGCGCAGACGGAACTTTTTGCACCGATTGCGACAATTATCAAAGCGGATAGTGATGAAGAGGCTATCCGCTTTGCCAACGAAACGGAATATGGTTTAAGCTCTTCGATATTTACAAGCGATTTGATAAAGGGAGAAGAATATGCACTGCAAATCGAAAGCGGAATGACGCATATTAACGATCAGACGGTAAATGACAGTCCTAATATTCCTTTCGGAGGCAATAAGGCGAGCGGCACTGGTAGGTTCGGAAATCCTTGGATAGTCGATGAATTTACGGTCATGAAGTGGGTTTCGTTGCAAACGAAATATCGTCACTTTCCTTTCTAAATCAATATAGAGGAACTTTCGACGATTAATATGAGCATGTTTCCGCCAGGAGATTCGATTGTTTTAGATCGGAAAACTATGTAAACTGTTGTTAAGATGAATCCTCACACTGGAAATCAGAAATTGTGATTTCTGAAATCAAAAGTAACTATTTCAAACCTCATACCTTTTGTATTATTCTATTTGTAAGCGTTAACAAATAAAAAACAAAGTTTGATGAGGAGTTGAGTCCTTTGACTATTTTATTAGATGGCACATTGCCTCAAGAAAAGCGGCCTTACCGAATACTCAGCGGTGAGGGAGAAAAGTATATGTTCGGAACCCAGCTGGCAACCGTGGTTGCGAATGCGAGGAGTACGGGTCAATTAATGGAAGTCGTTATGTTGCAGGGGGGAAAGGGTGACCGCTTTCCAAGGCATCTGCATGAACGGGCAAGCGAAGGTATTTATGTGCTGGACGGTCGATTGGAAATGGAAATGGATGGAGACGTTTATTTGCTTACTCCTGGGGATTACGCGCATATACCTGCGGGTACTGCACATGCATATCGAATGATGAGCCATCGGACCCGTTTTTGGTCGTTTACTTTGAATGGGGAAGTTGCGTCTCTCTATTCGATGCTAGGTTCCCCTTTTCATAGAGCTGAGCGTCCGCCGCTAGGCGATCCGGTGAATTTGTCTGAGCAAATTGAGAAGGCTTCCGTTATCTTGGATATTAAGCTTGTTCCGCAAGCGGATAAGGAGTTACAGTCGCAACTGGTCCAGAATAATAGGATCCCCACTAATATTGCCCCATACGTTTTGGAAGCAGGAGAAGGCGAACATCTACTAAGTGGAGACACTGTGCATTCCCTGCTGTCTACAGATGCCGTCACCAGCGGTCAATACATCACACTTGTGTCTGAGGGACCTAAAGGGCACCCGATCGGAGAGCATCTGCACAAAGAGACGGACGAAACGTTTTTCTGTCTTCAAGGTGAAATGACTTTATGGGTAGATGGCAATGAACTGCATTTAAAGCCTGGAGACTTTGTATTTGTTCCGGCTTTGACGAAGCATTACTTCCGAATGGACGCTCATTATACCAAGTTTCTAGGGGTATTGACTCCCGGGAAATTCGAGGAATTTTTCCGTATTCTTGGAGATCCATATGAGTATCCGATATTCCCGATCGAGCCTGCATCTTATCGTTTCGATCGTGTCATTCAGCGGCTTGGAGAGATAGATTTGCAGGTGTTCGGCCGGCCGCCCGCGCCAACCGGTACGAGCCATGGATAATAGGTATTCTGTGACATGCATTGCGGATCTCGTGTACGCTTCTCCTGGTGGGAAGCCGCTCTTGCTTGATCTTTATACCCCTCAGGGGGTCGATCGACCTCTGCCCATCATCGTGTGGTTGCACGGAGGGGGATGGCGAATTGGGGACCGGAAGCTGGGTCCAGATTTATGTAGGTTCTTTGCTGAGTATGGATATGCCATGGTTAGCATTGATTACAGGTTGAGCGGGGAAGCTTATTTCCCAGCACAAATTCACGATGTAAAAGCGGCTATTCGCTGGGTTCGTGCTAACGCAATCACATATGATTTGGACCCTGCTCGTATCGGACTTTGGGGATCATCTGCTGGCGGACATCTGGCTGCACTAGCCGGGACGACAGGCTCGAGTGTTCTGGAAGGTGAGTCGGATGCGATCGAAAATGGTGAGTATTCCAGCGACGTTCAAGCGGTTGTGGACGGATATGGCCCCATTGATTTCCTGCAAATGGATGCTCATCGCTTATTTTCAGAAAACATCTCGAAGGATGTAGAATCCACTCGCTTGAAGAAGATTCCCAAGCGAAGTTCGGACCCCGATTCACCGGAATCGTTGCTGCTCGGGGCGCCGATCCTTACTTGTCCAGAGAGGGTACGAGAAGCAAATCCGATTACTTATGTCCATGAGAAAGTCCCGCCATTTCTAATCCTGCACGGAACAGACGATACGGCTGTTCCGGCACACCAGAGCGAACTGCTATACAAATCGCTAAAGGCTCATGGAAACGAGACTACATTAGGCATAATCGATGGTTTTGGACATGCATTTTTTAATCAGAACGATTTGGACGAACGGGAGTATCTACCCAAGGTTACCTTGAGTAGTTGCTCAAAGGTTATGGCAGAACAAACGGTAAGTGAGAATCTTGGTGTTTTTAAATTGATCGAACAATTTTTTCGAAGCCATCTCATCTTGTAGAGATGCAGTTTCGGTTGGCATATCTTGCTTTAGCTCCTTGGCTAATGTGGGTGTGCCTTTTTGTTTTTGGGATGAGTAAAAATCCATTTATAAGTAAAGTTGATTTCTGACAACGTATCTATGTATTTCTCATTCAATCTATTGTTTATTATGCTTGAACTATATTAACGATTTATGAAGGAGAGATACACGTGTCCGAGCTTTCATTGACATTCGCATGCGGCGATTATGACCGGATGCAGGCATTAGCTGATGGAACGATCAAACCGGAAGGGATTGATTTGAACTACTTGAAGCTGCCCCCGGAAGATATTTTCTTTAGAATGATGCGGTTTGAAGAGTTTGATGTGTCCGAACTTTCCGCAGCATCTTACCTGATCGCGAAAGACCGAGGGTATCCCAAATTTACGGCTATTCCGGTGTTTCCTTCCAGGACATTCCGTCATTCTGCAATCTATGTCAATCCTAATTCTGGCATAAGCAGACCGGAAGATTTGAAGGGCAAACGGATTGGAGTCCCAGAGTATCACGTTACAGCATTGGTTTGGGTACGGGGTATGCTGCAGCACGAATACGGTGTACACCCATCTGAGATTAACTGGCATTGGGGAGGAGTGGATGCTCCAAAGCCGCAGGGTGCACGGGTTAACATTCAACTGCCAAAGGATATCGAATTAGAAGCAATTGGTACGAGCCAGACTTTGAACCGTATGTTGTTGGACGGTGAACTCGATGCGATCATTTCACCGCGAGCTCCAGCAGGATTCACGGAGGCAACAGGAAAGATCGTCAGGCTATTCGAAGATTATGCTTGTGAAGAGAAAAAATATTACGAGTCAACCAAGATCTTCCCGATTATGCATGTAGTTGTTGTCAAGGACGACATTCTTGAAAAGTATCCGTGGGTCGCCATAAACTTACAGCAAGCCTTTACGCAAGCAAAGGAGAAGACGTATGAAGCACTAAATCAGATCGGCTCCCTGCGCGTTACTCTTCCTTGGCTTACTTCGGAAGTAGAGCGTACAAAAAGCTTAATGGGCGAGGATTTCTGGCCTTATGGTGTCGCCAAAAACAGAAAGTCTCTAGAAACATTAATACAATACGCATATGAGCAGGGGATCATATCCCGGAATTTGCCGATAGAGGAGCTTTTTGTACCATCTACATTCAACGCTGGATAAGAGGTCGATGGGCATGTTGGGATGTTCGTATTAATAAGAAATTACGATTTCTCAAATTATAACTGTCTATTTCACGAAACGTTGGCTAGTGACTTATGATAATTCTTATACAGATATAAAACTTACCTAATTGAGAGGAGATTTTCATATGAAACTATTAACTTATTCTGCAAGTGGTGCTCCGTTACGCCTTGGTATCGTTATGGACGCCCATTCTATAGTTGATCCGCAGCAAGCTTATATAGAGAAATTGAAGGAAACGGGAGTTGGACAGGACAGAGCGCAGCAGATTGCATGTGCACTTCTTCCAGAAGATCCAACCACATTTCTTGAGAATGGAGATATTGCTTTTCAGACCGCAAAGGAAGCGTTTCAATATGCGCTTGCAAACGACGAGTCGCAATCCATTTATAGAAAGAGTGATGTTCGAATTGGCGCGCCAATTCTTCGTCCCAACAAGATTATTTGCGTCGGTTTGAATTATAAAGATCACATTACAGAGATGAAGCGGGACTTTCCGCAATTCCCCGTCATTTTTGCAAAATACGCAACTGCAATCGCGGGACCAAACGACAATTTTCCACTTAACTCCAAACTTACTCAAAAGTTGGATTATGAAGCAGAGCTTGCTTTCGTGATCGGTAAGAAGGGGAAAAATATCACGAGGGCCAGAGCCTTGGAGTACGTTGCCGGCTATACGGTCGTAAACGATATTACGGCCCGCGACATGCAGAAACGCACTATACAGTGGCTGCAAGGAAAGACGCTAGATAAAAGCTTGCCGATGGGACCATATCTAGTAACCAAGGATGAAATTCCCAATCCGCATGAGCTTCCAATTTCTTTAACCGTGAATGGAGAATTAAGACAGAATTCCAATACAGAGCAATTGTTGTTTGATATCAATTATTTAGTGGAGTTTCTTTCTGCAATTGTGACGTTAGAGCCGGGAGATATCGTATGTACGGGAACCCCGGGCGGAGTAGGGGAAGCACAAGGACTGTTCCTTCAAGATGGTGATGTTGTGCGAGTAGAAATTGGAGGCATCGGGGGCATTGAGACTCGAATTGTCGAGGGGGTCCTCTCATGAGTATATGCCAGGAACCTATTCGAGACATCGCACATTTGGCGCACATCGAGCTATTGACACCAAAGCCGGAAGAAAGTCTTGTCTTCTTCCGGGAACTGCTAGGCATGCAGGAGGTTCACCGTTCAGGGCAATCCGTATTTTTACGCGGTTGGGGCGACGAATCTTTATATAGTGTAAAGCTGACGGAAGCTAAACAGGCAGGATTAGGCCATGTTGGATTGCGCTCCTGTTCAGAAGCGGCGCTGGAGCGACGAGCAGCGGAAATTGAGCGAAGTGGATTTGGAATCGGATGGACGGAAGGCGATTATGGGCATGGACGGTCTTTCCGCTTCACAGACGCGGACGGGCACGCATTGGAAGTGTATTACGAAGCTGAAAAGTACAAGGCACCGCAAAGCTTGAAGCCGTCGCTTAAAAATCTGCCGCAAAAATACGCTGCCAGAGGAGCTTCCGTTACATCGCTTGACCACATTAACTTATTCAGTTCAAATGTCGACGCAGACAGTTCCTTTTGGAGGGAATACCTTGGTTTCCGGTTAAGTGAACAAGCGGTAACGGACGAAGGAAAGCAAGCAACTGCATGGCTGCATGTGACGAATAAATCGTATGATCTGGCCATTTCATTGGATAAAACGGGACAGAGGGGGCGCTTTCATCACGCGGCTTTCAAGGTCGATAGCTTCGAGTTGGTGCTGCGTGCAGCTGACATTTTTTTGGATAATGGCGTATATATCGAAGCTGCACCAAGTAAGCATGTAGCCGGTCAAACGATGTTTGTTTATGTATATGAACCGGGCGGTAATCGCATTGAAGTTTGCTCGGGAGGCTTTTTAATTCTATCGCCGGATTGGGAGACGGTTACTTGGACTCCGGAAGAGAGAAAAAAGGGCCTTGCTTGGGGAAATCCGCTGCCGGCTACGTTCCACACATACGGCACGCCAGACGTAAGTCAATAATTCACCAGGAGGTTGGATATCATGCAAAATGTAGTGAAGAGCTTGTCTCATGATGAGGCAGTAGAACGGGCTAGAAGTTTATTTTCCAATATTCGTTCTCGTTCAAATCAGTCAGAGGAGTTAAGACATCAGCCTCCTGAAACGGTAAGTGAAATTATTAAATCGGGCCTTGTGAGGACACTTGTTCCTAAGCGGTACGGTGGTCATGAATTAAGTTGGAAGACGCTTACCGCTACAGCCATCGAAGTAGCAAAGGCTGATCCGTCCGCAGGCTGGTGTTATTCTTTATTGTTGCTTCATAGTTGGATGGCCGCATTTTTGCCCGACCAAGCTCAGGCTGACATATGGAGCGACAATCCCGATGCGTGTATCGCCTCATCCTTGAATCCAAGCCCGGATATGCAAATAAGCAAGGTAGAGGGTGGATACCGTTTAAGCGGCAAATGGGGGTTTTCCTCTGGAATAGAGCATAGCGATTGGGCAATGATTATTGTCCCGGTACTGCAATCTGAAAACGGTCAAGAGAAGAAGAAAGTGCATTATTTTCTCATACCGAAAAGCGATATGAAGGTTCACGATACTTGGCGTGTCATTGGAATGAAAGGGACGGGCAGCAATCTGTTTGAGTTGACAGACGTGTTTGTGCCGCAGCACCGAATGATGGAACTTGATCCTTGGAATTTACTTGGAGTTTCACCTGGGATGCAAGTCAATACTGCGCCTCTGTACCGCATCCAGCTGTCCGCAGTAATGCCGGCCACTCTATTATCCGTTATTCTTGGTTCGACTATGGGCGCTTATCAATTATGGAGGGATACCGTCATAGCTAAGGGGAAATCCAGAGGCGGCTTGCGTGTAGCAGAGCAGTCCCACCAGCAGATTCGACTTGCCAAAATCGCGACGAAGTTGGAGGCTGCGCATGCCCTGTTACAGCAATCCCTCGATGTAGTTGAATCGGGCTTGGTACTTGACTACCAGGAACGTGTGCGCTTGCGTTGTAATTATGCGTACTGTGTGGAACTATGCACCGAAGTGATAGAAAGTATCTTTACCACAAGCGGTGCTGCGGCTTCATCCGAGAGTAATCTTTTGCAATTGTTTTGGCGAGACATTCATGCGGGGGCGCAGCATACAGCGTTCAACTTTGATTGGGTAGGAGAGATTTTCGGCAAGTTGGAGCTCGGTTTACAGGTAGGCGTAGAGTATTAATAACATGAAGAGGAGGAGGAAAAAGCATGGCGATCATGCCGAATCAACTGAGTTCTGAATTAGTCGCATCACTGCAAGGAGAAAAGATCGTAACGATGGTTACGATCGACGCGAATTCAGGCTTGCCTCAAATTAGCGTTGTGTCCTGGGTGCTTACTTCGCAAGATGGAACTAAGGTAAAGATTGCGCTGGGTCATAAAGCGTCTAGTATTGGTAATATCCGTAACAACCCCAATGTGGTTCTTAGCTTCATAGGAGCTGGAAGCTGTTACGCAGTGAGTGGTGCTGCAGAGGTATCTGAAGTGATTGAGAAAACCATGAAACTATGTGTGGTCACTATACATGTTCATGAGGTGGAGGATGTCATCTTCTACGGAGGAAAAGTTACCGTTGAGCCTGCTTATGAGAAAACGTACAATCCGGAACTTGCCAAGAAATTGGATACGGAAGTGTATGAGTTATTAAGAGATTAATGAACTTGAAGGGCTGCCGATCATCTGGCAGCCCTTTTTAAGTGTTTAACTCTTGCAAAACATTTAAGAAAACAGGGATTGTAGGGTTAATGTTTGTCTGTTTCCAGGCGACCGCCAATTCGAAGTGTTTATCTTCCATCCCATCAATATGGCTAAAATGCAAAAAAGGATTGGAAAACGGCTTGAAGTTGCTCGGCAATATGGCAATGCCAATCTCAGCTTCAACCAATACGAGAACTGCGTCGACAAACCGAGGCTGGCTGACGATCTTCGGCATGAAGCCGCTCTTTTGGCATAATTGCACAATGTAATCATAGGCACCGACCGGGGAATCATGACGGTTATGAATAATAAATAATTCTTCCGCTAACTCTGAGAGATTTAGACTTGTTCTGTTAGCTAACGGATGGTTTCGATGCATGACAATACAGTACGGATCTTTGTGTACACTCTGAATTTGAAGTCCTTCGATACGCTGTAGGCCTGATGGTGATGTGAATCCCAAGTCCAACGAATCCTGCTCTAAGGCTTCTTTGAGCATTTGAGTCGGGTAGTGATTGAGGTTCAACTCCACCTTTGGATATTGCTCTCGGAATTGTTTTATTACAGCTGGCAAAAAGCTCTTAACGTGTACGGCAAGAAATCCAATGGATAAGCTCCCGATGATCCCAGCTTCCGTTTGACGAGCTCTATCGACAGCGTCGACCACTTTTCCCACAATCTCAACGGCTTCTTTGAGAAACACTGCTCCTCCAGGAGTGAGTTGGACGGACCTCTTACTGCGTGTAAACAATTTAATGCCAATTTTGTCTTCCAGATCGGCAATTTGTTGACTGATGGCCGACTGGGCGACGTATAACTGGTTTGCCGCTTCTGTAAAGCTTAGGTATTCCGCGACCATAATAAAGTAACGTAATTGTCGGATATCCAGATCCATTTGAAGCCCCCGTGTGAACAGTTAGTTGGGATCATTGTAACATAATTAAGATCTCCAGACTCTCCTAAAACAACAGCTAATGCAATTATATTTATAATCCCCGTACCTAAGGGCATTGTAGAAAGCAAACAGTCGAAATAATGTTGTCGTAAGGTCGAGGATGAGGTGGTTGAGGTTAATCCTGTTCCCTACAATGGCTTTAGGATATATGTACTTAGTAAAAGATTATTGCAGCTGCGAGTATAAGGAGGAATGAAAATGTTCGAACCACTTTCATCTAATTATTCAAATCCAATTCTGCCCGGCTTCTATCCAGACCCAAGTGTTTGCCGAGTTGGAGCCGATTTTTACCTGGTGACGAGCTCATTTCATTATTTTCCTGGTGTACCTATCTTCCACAGCCGGGATCTTGTTCATTGGCGACAGATCGGGCATTGTTTAACGCGTAAGAGCCAATTGAACCTAGATAGATGCAAAAGTCTAAATAACGATATTCACAGGTCGGAATATTGGTGGCAATGAAGCGCCTTCATTCCTTACAATGTAAATAGGGATCAAACGACGGGCCACTCGTATTTGAGTGGTCTTTCCCAAATTCGAAACAAAAGTGAGGGGTTCAGACGTGCAACCTTTGGAGCGATTAAGGATCTCAGCGGATGGAAGAGGGCTGAAAACGGAAAGCGGGAAGCCGTTCTTCTGGCTGGCGGACACCGCTTGGACGATTGCGACACAATTACATTGGAAGGACGCTATGCATTATTTGGAGGATCGTAAACAGAAAGGCTTCTCGGTCATTCAGATTGTCGCCTTGGATCCGGAGGGTGATCTGCATATGCGAAATCCGTGCGGCGAGAAAGCTCTGATCGATGACAACCCGTTAACGCCGAATGAACGCTTTTTCGAATATCTCGATAAGATCATTCAAATGGCGGAGGAGCTGGGACTGTACGTCCTGCTGCTGCCCGCCTGGGGGCAATTAGTTGTCGGCGAGAGCTGGGGCGGGGAGGTATTTGACAAAATCATCCATGAAGGCAATGCTTATCCCTATGCCGAATGGCTAGGCGCCAGGTACCGCTCCCGGACCAACATCGTTTGGGCTTTGGGCGGCGACCGTCATCCGGTCCATAGCGGGATCGATTACCGTGCGGTATGGAGGCGCATGGCGGAGGGGCTTGCCAAGGGCGTTCTCGGGAACGACTTGAAATGGAACGAACCGGATCCGGCATGGAAGGATCTGCTCATTACGTATCACACCAGCTGCTACGGAGATCCACCTTTGTACTCGACCACCGACTACTGGACGGAAGAAGATGCTTGGATCAGCTTTACTATGCTGCAATCTGGCCATAATCCTGCCATGCGAAGTTACCTGCAAGTAGAGAAGGACTATAACCGGGTACCTGGAAAGCCTGTATTTGACGGGGAACCAAATTACGAAGAGATGCCGACGGCGTTTCCTCTAACGCTGCCTCTGCAAACAAGCGGAGCATGGAATGTAAGAAGACGAGCCTATTGGTCGCTCTTCGCGGGCTCCTTCGGGCATACCTACGGCCACTCCAGCGTATGGCGCTTCGCAAAGCATAAGGATGCGTTTACCCCCTATACGTGGCAAGAAGCGCTGGAACGGCCGGGGGCAAGGCAGATGAAGATCTTGCGCGATTTAATCGATTCCCGTCCTTTTCAAAGGACGGTACCATGCCAAGAAATGATCAGCCACCAGCAGCAGTGCGGTAACGGATGCGTAGACGATCACAGGCAGGCTTGCCTCGATAGTGATGGCAGCTTCGTCTGGATTTACTTTACCAGTGGCGGCACTGAGGATATTGACCTGGCGCTGCTTCAAGGCGAACAAATCAACGCCTGGTGGTTTAATCCGCGCGACGGCAAATGCTGCGATGCCACCGGGGACGTCAGCAATGCTCCATTCGCGGTCTTCAGCAACAAGAAGCTGACCGCTTTCCGTACCCCGACGGAAGGGAAGGAACAAGATTGGGTGCTCGTTCTGGACAATGCGGAAAGCGGATATGCGATGCCGGGGAAGGGGAATGAAGCTGGTACACATTACCAGCAAACGGATGAATACGAAGCGAAAAATGTGGTTTTCTTCCCTAAGGCAGGTGAATAGATAGACGATGTAAGCCGCTTGCGACTGCCTTTATTTTTTCATATTTATCCCCCATCGCAAAGCATTAGCCTTTTCTAACAGAAAAATAGCGGGGGGTGCCGCCTGAACACCTTGCTTGCATGTTTTAAGCACGCATAGAACATCGACGTTCCTCCCGGCTTCCTAAAGATTGAACGCAAATGAATCGGAAAGACGCTATAAAGTAGAGTTGCTTCGATTCGAGGAAGGCGAGTTTATAAGCGGAGCATGGAAGCCGGGACGCGTCTTAAACGGCGACGAGAAAATGATGCTTCAGCTGAAGGATATGCCCGCCGCATACAAAATTCAGGTGTAGGAGTATTAAAGGGTAAAAGGCAGTCTGGCCCTTGCGGTCAAGCTGCCTTTCTTCTTGTGCAGGTCGAAAAATCGATAGCGGCATGTCTCTTTTCGGGTAGAGGCCGCCTTTGTGTAACGCTATGATGAAGAAGAACCGGACAACAAGGAAACAAGCCCCCGGGGAAAATACTAAATAAATGGAAGTGAGCACAATGAACCGGACCCATCAGGCCTACCGGCGGTACAAATGGAAGAAAATCATCCCCCTTTCCCTGTTAGCTCTCCCGGGGGTGCTGTATCTGATTGTGAACAACTACTTGCCGATGGTCGGACTCGTTATCGCCTTCAAGAACGTCGACTTCGCCAAGGGCATCCTGGGCAGCGACTGGATCGGCTTCAAAAACTTCGAATATTTATTCAAGACGAGAGACGCTTTTGTTATCACCCGCAACACGATTCTATATAACGCCTTCTTTATTGCGATCAATACCTTTGCGGCCATAGCGGTGGCCATCATGCTGAATGAAATCAAGAACAAGTTCATGGCGCGATTTTACCAAAGTGTCGTTCTGCTGCCGTATCTTATCTCGATGGTCATCGTCAGCTATCTGGCCTATGCCGCTCTAAGCATCGATACGGGGTTGATGAACAAGGTGGTGCTGCAGATCTTCGGTCTTTCGGAAATCTCGTGGTATACCGAAAACAAGTACTGGCCCTACATTCTAACCATCGTCCAGCTTTGGAAAAATATCGGCTTCCTGTGCGTCGTCTACCTGGCCTCAATCATCGGCATCGATCAGGAATACTATGAAGCTGCGACGCTGGACGGCGCTTCGAAGTGGCAGCAAATCCGCACGATCACCATACCGCTGATCAGTCCAGTCATTACGATGCTCGTCCTGCTGGCGATCGGGCGGATCTTCTACTCCGATTTCGGCTTGTTCTACCAGATTCCGATGAATTCGGGCGCTGTGAGCGATACGACGAACGTTATCGATACGTATGTGTTCCGCGGTCTGCTGCAGCTGGGAGACATCGGCATGTCCTCCGCCCAAGGGTGAAACTATAGTTGACTTTGGGCAGGTTATCGCTGGACGAGTCAGAATGCGTGTGCAAGGGCAGAGAGGAACGGAAGTGATCCTGGAGCACAGTGAAACGTTGGATCATGAAGGCAATTTCTTGTTCAACATTAACGGACGCCATAAGCACCAAAAGGATATCTATGTGCTTTGCGGTCGTGAAGAAGAAATCTTCGAGCCCCAATTTACGTTCCATGGTTTTCGTTATGTGAAGATCACGGGCTATCCTGGTAGCGCTAAGGCTGATAAGTTTACAGCTGTAGTTCTTTCATCGGATTTAAGACAAACTGGACACTTCGCATGCTCCGATCAGCGAATCAATCGATTGCAGCAGAATATCGTGTGGAGCCAAAGAGGGAATATGCTCTCGATTCCAACGGATTGCCCGCAGCGGGAAAGATTGGGATATACGGGAGATTTCCAGGTTTTTGCTCCAACCTCCGTTATAAATATGGATATGAATGCCTTCATTACTCGCTGGCTTAGAAATCTGCGGATTGAACAACGGGAAGACGGTCAAGTGCCGAATACGGTGCCTTGGAATAAGAGCGAACGGGAACATGACGAGAGCTTGAATGTTTCGTCTGCTGGCTGGGGAGATGCGGCGGTTATTGTGCCTTGGACCATGTATCAAGCTTACGGTGATAAAAGGCTACTTGAGGACAGCTACTCGTCCATGGTGAAGTGGGTAGACTACGTTACAAACAAAGCGTCGAATAGCATGCCTGAGGAATTGGAGAATAGTGATGATGCCGAGCGAAAAGAAAGACAGAAATATTTATGGAATACCGGCTTCCATTTTGGGGACTGGCTCACACCTAGTTTAAGCATGAGCCTGGATGGCGAACGAGTGGATATGATGAAAAGCGCCTTTCTTACGAGTGAATTGGTGGCAACTTGTTTTTATGCATATTCTACCGGTCTTATCGCAATGGTAGCTGGAGAATTAGAATATATAGAGGACGCAAAGCGTTATGGTGAACTGAATCAAAAGATTCGGCAGGCTTTTACGGATGAATATTTGTTGGAGGATGGAACATTTAAAGCTCATCTTCAAGGTATTTATGTGCTTGCCCTGCAGCACCAGATGATACCTGACAATAAGCGAGACGTTATTCTCGGTCACCTTGTCAGACTCATCGAAGAGAATGGATATCGGTTAGACACAGGATTCATGTCCATTCCTTTCCTAATGGACGTACTTTGTAATCATGGTAAAACAGATATCGCATATAAACTATTGAACCAAACGGAATGTCCGTCCTGGTTTTACGAAATCGAAAATGGGGCAACCACGATCTGGGAAGCTTGGAATACCATCATGCCGAACGGGACCGTTCTTCCGGTTTCACAGAATCATTATGCATTCGGCTGCGTAGGCAGTTGGTTGTATCAACATATTGCAGGTATCAAGGCGGAGGAACCCGGATATAAGCGCTTGCGAATTCACCTCATCCGGAATGTGGTCTAATGTGGGCCAAAGCGACTTATGAATCTGTTCATGGAACGATTATTTCAGAGTGGCAGCGGGATGAACAAGAAATGACATTAAATGTAACCATACCATCTAACACAACAGCTACTATTCATCTGCCGAGAGCTTCTCGGGACATTGTTTGGGAGACAGGAGTTCCGCTGGAGATCGGGGCAGGTCTATTTATAACGTCGGAAAGTGATGGAGTGAATGTCCACGTGGGAAGCGGCAGCTACCAATTCCGATACGTTTATTGCGGCAATCAGACATCCTAGGAAAGTAAATCGAATTTCGTCTTCATTTTCAGGTGCATCGTGTAAGCAGGAAGTAAGATTACAAAATATATGGGATAAATTGAGGATATAGAAAAGAAAACAGTCGAAATAGTGTTATCGTAAGGTCGAGGATGAGGTGGTGGAGGGTAATCCTGTTCCCTACAATGGCTTTAGGATATATGTACTTAGTAAAAGATTGTTGCAGCTGAGAGTATAAGGAGGAATGAAAATGTTAAAATCACTTTCATCTAATTATTCAAATCCAATTTTGCCCGGCTTCTATCCAGACCCGAGCGTTTGCCGAGTTGGAGCCGATTTTTACCTGGTGACGAGCTCATTTCATTATTTTCCAGGTGTACCTATCTTCCACAGCCGGGATCTTGTTCATTGGCGACAGATCGGGCATTGTTTAACGCGTAAGAGCCAATTGAACCTGGATAGATGCAAAAGCTCACTCGGCATCTTTGCCCCGACGTTACGGTTCCACAAGGGTCTCTTTTATATGATTACAACCAATACGAACAGCTTTCGAAATTTCTATGTGTGTGCTAGGCAGCCCGAGGGGCCGTGGTCCGAGCCGGTATGGCTGGATTGGCCTGGGATCGACCCATCATTGTTCTTCGGTGAAGACGGTCGGGTGTATATTACGGGAAATGGGGGCTTTCTCGGTGACGAGGCATTAGGTATTTATCAGGCGGAGATTAATCTTGAAACTGGAAGTCTATTATCCGAACGACGATTCATTTGGGCGGGAACGGGGGCTAAGGCGCCAGAAGGTCCGCATCTTTACAAGATACATGGGAAATACTACTTGTTAATTGCAGAAGGTGGGACGGAATATGGGCACATGGTTACAATAGCCCGAAGCGATCATCCCTATGGACCGTATGAGAGTCATCCGATCAATCCGATCCTAACTCATCGAAGTATCGATAGTCCCATTCAAGCTACTGGACATGCAGATTTGGTAGAACTGGGAGACGGGAGCTGGTGGGCGGTTTTTCTTGGCATACGTCCTGCACCTGTTCAATTTGGAGGATTACATCATCACTTAGGCAGAGAAACGTTCCTGGCACCAGTCACATGGTCAACTGATGGCTGGCCTGTTATCGGTGAACGAGGGAGAGTATCGGAGATGATGGATGCCGGATCTCTTCCCATCACTACTGAACCTATTTCTTATTTGTTCGAGGACGAATTTAATTCGAATCAATTAGATTTCAGTTGGAACTTCTTGCGAAACCCTGAGGAAGCTAGCTGGTCACTGACGGAGAATCCGGGGCAACTCATGCTGAGGGGCTCGGCGGTAACTTTGGATGATGCGGATTCTGTTTCTTTCATCGGTCGGCGACAGCAGCATTTCCGTTGCGCGGTTTCAACTTCTCTCTCCTTTAATCCTACGTTAGAGGGAGAAGAGGCTGGATTGACGGTTTATATGAACGAGAAGTTTCATTACGAGATCGCTCTGAGCTACCGGGATGGGAAGCGTAAAGTCATTTTTCGAAGGCGTGTAGGTTTATTATGGAAGCTGGAACGGGAAGAGGAGTACGACGGACCTGACGAGATCATTCTAAGCATTGACGCGGATCCTTCCAGATATATTTTCTCCTTTACAAGACCTGGTAGGGCAGAAATGGCCTACGGCAGCGGGGAGTGCAGTTTGTTATCGACTGAAGTGGCTGGCGGGTTTACCGGTGTCTATTTTGGGCTGTATGCAACGGGAAATGGAAAGAAGTGCTCCGCTCCTGCCCTCTTTGACTGGTTTCGATACAATCCGGAGTCTCCACGTTTACAGGAAATTACATTGTAGAACGGGTCAGTTGGACCTATTATAAAAAGATATACAGGTCTTAGAGCTTGATGCTGCAGGGATCGGTTTTAAGCCCCCGGTAATGTGAATTTAGTTCTTCTGCTTATGACTAGATTGAAGAACCGCCTTCTCTGTAGGCGGTTTTTTCAAGTAAAGGAGGACATGCCCAGTGATGAAATGGCTCATTTACCCTTGGACTGGAAGAAACTCCATACAAATCAAACTGGCGTTTGGTGTCCTATTACTCGCCGGCCCGCTCATCGCACTCCTTCATTATTATAATTATTATACTGTTCGTTTGGTGCAAAATCAGGTGTCCATCTCCAACCATAACATGATCTCCTTGTATATGAATCAGATTGACAAGGGACTGGACACCGTCGATCAATACCTGCTTAGTTTGGCAACTTCCAATGATGACGTGCGGATCCTAGGAGACTCGGCTTCGGATGATGAATATCGTCTGACACAGATTTGGCTGAGCAATAAATTAAACACAGATTTGCTTATGTATAAAACTGTAGCCAATTCCATGTTTGTTTATTCCCTCTCCCGCAAGGAGATAACCGATGCAATTGTGGGGGTAAGCGATCAGGAGTATACAAGGGTATCCCGGTATATTCGGGATGAGTTGTTTGCTGGCTCGACCGAAAAAGAATTAAGCAAGGGATGGTTTGTCAGAGATATTGAAGGGAACCATTATCTGTTTCGAATCTATCGTGCCGAGAATGCCTGGGTCGGCGCTTGGGTAAATCTTGTTACGTTGAAGACACCTTTAACTCTCGTTCATCTCGGAGTCGAAGGGACCTCCATGTTCTTGGACGACAGCAATCGACCACTATCGGATGTGAATTATCTCGTGTCACACGGAATTGAGATGAACCCGCAGCAGCAGGAGACCGAACTGGCTGGAACGGATGAGAAATACTTGGTGGTTTTGCAGCATTCCTCCAAAGGGAATTTCAGTCTGGCTGCGATGATTCCAGTCACAACGGTCCTGCAGAATCTTCCGTATCTGAACCGTATTGTCATTATCATTACTATAATTAGCATTCTGTTGCTGCCCGCGTTTTTTCTGTTCCTTCGGAAGGTTGTGCTGAAGCCGCTCAATCGGATTCTGTCTGCCATGAAACGGATTGGAGACGGCAATGTGCATTCACGGATCGAACCGTATCGGACCTCGCTTGAATTCATGATCGTCCACTCCACCTTCAACCGGATGATGGAACAGATGGAGGAATTGAAGATCCATGTGTACGAAGAGCAGTTGAAAAAGCAGAAGGCGGAACTCCAGCATCTCCAATTGCAGATCAACCCGCATTTCTTTATGAATACGTTGAACTTAATTTATAGCCTAGCTTTAGACAAAGATTATGAATTGATCAAGGAAATGACCCTTCGTCTGGTTCGTTATTTCCGCTATATGTTCCGTAGCAATTTAACCTTTGTGCCGCTGAAGGACGAGCTCGAGCACGTCCGTAACTATATCGGAATTCATGAACTGAGATATCAACAGAAACTGGTCTGCCGAATTGAAGCGCCTGACCAGCTTATGCAGGTCCCTGTCCCACCGCTCTTGATTCAATCCTTCGTGGCGAACACCCTTAAGCATGCTTATGCCGTCTCAGAAACAGCTCCTGTCCTTGAGGTTGAGGTAAGTGTTGATGAATCCGAAGCCATTTCTTATATGTTAATTACCGTTAAGGATGAAGGGATTGGTTTCAAAGATGATGTGCTTGAACTCCTTAACGTTGGTGAACGGATCGTGGACGAACAAGGTGAGCATATCGGGATCTGGAATTGCTGGCATCGTCTGCGTCTTTTGTACGGTAACGCGGCGTCCATTGTATTCTCGAACGAAGTACCACATGGAGCCTTAGTACGTCTGAAGATTCCTCTGCATACGAACAATTGATTAGAGGGAGGTAATCCTATTGAAACAACTTTTGATCGTGGACGATGAACCACTGGCCATTCGAAGCGTTGTCAATTCCATCGATTGGAAGAGCATCGGTATCACCAAGGTGTTCACCGCAAATAGTGCGAATCAAGCGAAGGATATTTATGTAGAGCACGTCATTGATGTCATGCTCTGCGACATTGAGATGCCGCACGAGAACGGCATCGAACTGCTGTCATGGGTTCGGGAGCATTCGCCGACTACCGAGTCGATCTTCCTGACCTGCCATGCCGATTTCTCTTTTGCAAAGAAAGCGATTCAGCTGGGGAGCCTAGATTATCTCCTCAAGCCGATTCCACCTGAAGAATTGGAGGCATCTATACGTAAGGCTGTTCAGCAAATAACGGAGGTGCATGAACTCCAGCAGCAGAGTCAATCGTGGGTAAAGCATCACCCACTGTTTATTGAAAGATTCTGGTCTGACATTCTTACGCGAACCATCCCTTCCACTTCTTCTGCAATCAAATCTGCGGCAGTGGAGAGAAATATCTACATACCGGAGGATATGCAAGTGCTTCCGGTACTAATCCAAGTACGTCGTTGGCATAAGCCACTCAGTCACCGTGACGAGAAAATCATGGAATTCGCACTAATGAATGCATTCAGAGAGACGGTTGGAGGCTGCGGCAATAATGTGGGAACCGTTCCTGTAGAGCAGGGGCAATTGATTGCCATTCTTTCGGAGGTGAAGGCGGACAATGCGTCCATCAAAAAAGCTATGGAGTCGTATATCGCGGCATGCCGTAAATTCTTCTATTGCGACATGACCTGTTATATTGGAATTTCTGCTCCTTTACATGAACTTCCAGAGATCAAAAAGCGTCTGTCCGAATTAGTGAAGGATAATATTGCATCCGATAACCAGGTCTTACTTCTGCAGGATAACGCTTCTGCCCAGAGAGAACTGCAACTTCCTGATATGAAAGTCTGGCAGTTCATGATTCAGGAAGGCCTTCAGAAAAAGCTTCTTCGCGAGGTTGATGAATATCTGGAGAGATTAAAGTCTACGTCCGGGTTGTCGGCTCGGGCATTGCATCGGTTCGTACAGAATTTTCTACAGATTGTCTATTCCATCCTCCATGATAAGGGCATTCAGGCTCATGAACTGTTCCAGGATGCTACCTCCATTGAATTGTCGGAACGCGCTATCGATAGTGTGACTGATCTGAAGGAATGGACCCATCATCTGATTGGTAAAGCACTAGGCTATGTAGCGGAGCTAGAAGACGGAGGTTCCATAGTCAACAAAGTCAAAGCATACATTTCGAAAAATTTGGAACAGGAGCTGAATCGGGAAAGTATCGCGAGCCAATTCTTCCTCCATCCTGACTATATTAACCGTATTTTCAAGAAAGAGACTGGTCTATCCATGACGGAGTTTCTGCTTAAAGAAAGGATGTTTCTAGCCACGGAGCTGCTGGTGAAAACGGAGCTACCCGTGACCACGGTTGCAGCCAACATCGGATATACGAATCTATCCCACTTTGCCAAAATATTCCGTAACCATATGGGCATGAATCCAAATGAATACCGCAAGATGAGAAAGGACAACGAAGATAGGTAAGTCGAAAAAGTGTTGTCCATTAGTCGAAGTTCGAGCGGTCTACCGGATGTAAGCGCTGTATGATGAGATCAGATACAATACTAATTGTTTATGGGGGTATGGTAAATGAGTAAACGAAGAAAATTGGCGGGGATTGTTCTTGCTGCGACTACCCTAATGGTATCCGCTTGCGGCTCCAACAATGCTGCTGACGACAAGAACTCCGGCACTACGGCGTCCAATTCGCCTGCAACACAAGCAGCTTCCGAAAAAGCATATGAAGTTGTGATGGGTTTTCCGATGCTGGGTAATGTACCTAAAGACATCGGAGAAGTAGAGGCGGCTATTAACAAGATCACCGTACCGAAAATAAACGTGACCGTGAAGCTCATGGCTATCCCGTTCGGTCAGTGGAGTCAGCAAGCCAACTTGACACTGGCCAGCAACGAAAAGCTTGATTTGATGTTGACAGACTTCGCAAGCTACAGCGCTTCTGTGGCCAAGAAGCAATTTCTGGATATGAATGATCTTTTAGATCAATACGGAGGCGGAATCAAAGCATCCCTAGGTGATAAGCTGAATGCTGCTAAAATTAACGGAAAGGTTTACGCAACGCCGGCTAACGGATTTACCGAAGGTGGTACAGCGGTTGTAATGCGCAAAGATATGGTGGATAAGTTAGGAATCGACCTTAGTAAGGTCAAAACGACCAATGATTTGGATCGAGTCTTCCAAACTGTGAAAGAGAAAGCTCCAGACATCGTTCCATTGGCCTCTTCCAACAATCCAGATGGCATGCCGATGACAGCGCTGATCGATTCGCTGGAATATGACTCACTAACCGATGGTTTGGGGGTTCTGATGACTGGTGACAGCACGATGAAAGTTGTCAATCTTTATGAAACGACGCCATATAAGGACGCACTCAAAAAAATACGCGAATGGTATAATGCTGGTTATTTGCCGAAGGACGCCGCAACGACTAAAACGTTACCGAACGATATGCTGAGATCGGGAAAGGCATTTTCCTCCATTACGGGGGATGGTCCAACTGCGGAGGACAAGGAAACGACAAATTCGGGAACACCAATGGTCAAGGTCTCCCTTCAGAAGCCTATGTTCACAACTCAGAATGTGCTGGGCTTAATGTGGGCCATTCCGGCGAACAATTCCAAAAATCCGAAGAAAGCAATGGAGTTCCTGAACCTGACCTATTCGGATAAAGATATTATTAATTTGATCAACTACGGCGTTGAAGGCAAGCATTACACGAAGAAAAGCGACAATGTCATCGCGCCTGTGTCTGGTGATAACGGATACGTGGTGCGCCAAAGCTTCATGTTCGGTGATCCGCATCTGACCTATCTGCTGGAAGGCGAAAGTACGAAAGGCAGGGATGATGAGAAGGCTTTTGGGGCAGGAATGGTAAAATCTAAGGCCCTGGGCTTCATCCCGAACATGGAATCCCTCAAGTCGGAGGTTTCTGCAGTTAAAAACGTAATTACGCAATATAAAGTGGCGCTAGAAACCGGAAGTGTAGATCCGGACAATACGCTTCCGCAATTCAACCAGAAGCTAAAAGCAGCCGGACTGGATAAAATCATTGCCGAGAAGCAGAAGCAACTCGACGCATGGGTAGCTGCGAACCCGAAATAATCCAAAAAGTGAACTGACTCCATGGAGTCAGTTCTTTTTTCGTTCATCCAACCAGAACGAGTCGAAAATATGTTGTTACCAAGTCGAACACGCGGTAGTGAGGGACGCCGTTAAATTTTATGATAGGGATAGATCAAGCGATCAGACTACAGACTACAGACTACGTACATCCCGAAAGGAGTTCCATTATGACGACCAAATCTCTCACATCGCCTGTGGGCGACGAGCCGCATGCAGCGCGCAGAACGCGTAGAACACGCAGAAGCATAAGGCCTTATCTCCCGATTCTGGCCATGATGATGCCAGGCATGATTTATCTGCTGATCAATAACTATTTGCCCATGTTCGGCCTAATGATTGCTTTCAAAAATATCGACTACTCCAAAGGTATTCTGGGCAGTGACTGGAATGGACTGACCAACTTTAAGTTCCTGTTCCAAACGTCAGACGCTTACATCATTACACGTAACACCCTGCTGTATAACGGTGTCTTTATCATTCTTGGCATGATCTTCTCTGTATGCCTCGCCATTCTGTTAAATGAAGTTAAGAACCGGTTCATGTCCAGACTATATCAGAGTATTGTACTGCTGCCATTTCTGATATCCATGGTCATTGTAAGTTATCTAGTGTTCGCTTTCTTGGGCGATACGCAAGGCTACATTAACAAGACGCTGCTACCGATGCTTGGATTGGATACGATCTCCTTCTATCAGGACCCGAAATATTGGCCTCTTATCCTAACTCTCGTGAACATATGGAAGACCGTAGGCTACAGCTGTATCATTTATTTGGCAACTATCATAGGAATCGACCCGGAATATTATGAAGCGGCAACCTTAGATGGGGCTAACAAATGGCAGCAGATCCGAACCATCACTCTACCGTTACTCACACCCATAATTATCATCATGACGCTAATGGCGGTAGGAAGGATTTTCTATTCCGATTTCGGTTTGTTCTACCAGGTGCCCATGAATTCGGGAATGCTTTATGACACCACGAACGTCATCGACACTTATGTATTCAGAGGATTGCTGCAGAGCAACGATATTGCCATGTCATCCGCAGCTGGATTCTATCAATCGGTGGTCGGACTTATCTTGGTAGTTCTGGCCAACTATGCAGTCCGTAAATTCAGCAAAGACAACGCCCTATTCTAAGACGAGGTGAATCCCGTGAATAATGATAAAAAATTAGGGCAGTGGATTTCCCATATCGCTCTGACACTTTTCTGCATCTTGTGTCTCATTCCCTTTCTCCTCCTGATCATGGCGTCCTTTACATCTGAGGACACCATTCTGAAGGCAGGCTATTCCTTCTTTCCAAGATACTTTAGTCTTGACGCGTATCGTTATCTGTCAGGCAATCTGGCTTTGATCGGCCGGGCATACGGCATCACAGTCTTTGTCACGGTAATCGGAACAACTGTAAGCTTGTTCATGACAGCTATGCTCGGGTATGCGTTGTCTAAGAAAGACATGCCTGGTCATAAGGTTTTCTCCTTCATCGTCTTTTTTACCTTGCTTTTCAACGGGGGATTAGTGCCGACCTACCTGATTTACACCCAGGTCTTCATGATCAAAAATACAATTTGGGCATTAATCGTACCCGGTCTGCTCATGAACGGATTCAATGTCTTGCTCGCCCGTTCCTACTTCATCATGACGGTTCCGTCTCCTGTTCTGGAGTCTGCGAAGATAGACGGGGCGGGGGAATACCGAACCTTTTTCCAGATCGTACTGCCGCTCTCCTTACCTATAATGGCGACAATCGGCTTAACTGTAGGAATTTTCTACTGGAACGACTGGAACAACGGCTTAATTTACATCACAAATCCGAAGTTATACAGCATTCAGAACCTGTTAAACCAGATTATGCAAAACATCGATGCGCTTAAAAATTCCAACACTGCTTACGGATCTGCCAGAATTTTGGATCTTCCTGGTGAAACGGTACGTATGGCAATCGCTGTTATCGGCATTATTCCGATTCTGGTTGCGTATCCGTTCTTCCAGCGCTACTTCGTTAAGGGAATCGCTGTTGGAGCCGTGAAAGGTTAATTATAAGAGCTAAGGAGGAAATATATGTTGAAGTTTCCGGAACGATTCCTGTGGGGTTCGGCCACATCGGCGCATCAGGTGGAGGGCAACAATATCAATTCTGATGTGTGGTCGGAAGAATATGCGGAAGGCTCTCCTTACGCGGACAAATCGGGTGATGGCGTGGATCATTACCGCCAATATCGCACGGATATTGCCTTGATGGCCAAGTTAGGATTGAAGGCGTACCGGTTTAGTATCGAATGGGCGCGGATAGAACCGGAGAAGGGCTTCTTCTCCCGATCCGAACTGGAGCATTACCGGGATGTGCTGAATGCTTGCTACGAATACGGTATTACTCCCATGGTCACTATGCATCACTTCACCTCGCCCCGCTGGCTAATGCGGGACGGAGGCTGGTCCAATCCGGAGGTGTCGGACCTGTTCGCACGTTATTGCGAGTATGTGTTTCAGGAGTTGGGAGATCTCATCCCTTACGCCCTTACTATGAATGAAGTTAACCTTCCCATTATGCTTCGAGAGATGTTCATTAACTTCGATTTCATGCCTCCGATCGGTATCGACGCCAAGTCATGGACAGCTCCCGGCTGGCGGGAATCGGCGGCGCGAACATGCGGCACTGATATCAAGCACTACTTTACGTTCCACATGGCCTCCGATGAAGAGTCACTGCAGCATGTGAAGGATTCACATGTGAAGGCGCGTGAGGCCATACGGCGGTGCAGCCGTTCGACCAAAGTCGGATTGTCACTGGCGCTGCCAGATGTGCAGGCGGTTGTGGGAGGAGAGGAGAAGGCGGAGAAGGTCTGGCATTCTTACTTCCGCCAGTTTCTCCCGATTCTTCAGGAAGATGATTATTTGGGGATTCAGAATTATACTCGGGAGCGCTATGGACCGGATGGGCAGATGAAGCCGCCGGAGGGGGCCGAGCTGACCTCCATGGGTTCGGAATATTATCCGGAGGGACTGGAAGGCGCCGTCCGTAAGGCAGCAATCGATTGGAAACGACCGATCATCATTACGGAGCATGGGATCGCCACGGAGGATGATATGCAGAGGAGCCGCTATATCCGAAGGGGATTGGAAGGTCTTCATGCCGCTATTTCGGACGGCATCTCGGTAGAGGGTTACTTGTACTGGTCGACCTTTGATAACTTTGAATGGATCTTCGGTTATTCCAGCCGCTTTGGCATCATCGGCGTAGATCGAACAACCATGGAACGGAATGTAAAAATGAGCGGCAAATTAATGGGTGAAATCGCACAAGCGAACGGTTTATGATCGAAAAAGGAGACCTGAACGATGAAAATTACACAGATGAAAACGAACAGAATAGAGAATCCGTTGGGGTTTGATCTAGGGAAACCGAGATTGTCTTATACGGTAACCGATACAACGGCGACCAAGCAAGCTGCTGCTCAAATACAAGTGTTTTTGGATGAAAACGGCGAACAGCTCGCATTCGACACGGGCCGAAGCGAACAGATCGACAGCCTCGCCTTTGAGTTGCCCATCCTGCTGAGGCCGAGAACTCGCTATTATTGGCGCGTAACGGTATGGGCGGATAATGGCGAAGCGGCGACCAGCGAAATGGTATGGTTTGAAACAGGGAAGTTGGAGGAGAAATGGGAAGCGACATGGATCACGCCGGAGTTGGAGCGAGACATTCATCCCATCCTGTCCAAGACTTTCTCCCTTTCCAGTGAGGTGAAGAGCGCCCGGGCTTATGTATGCGGTTTGGGTTTGTATGAGATGCAACTTAACGGTCGGAAGGCTGGAAATGAGTACTTGACCCCAAATTTCAATGCCTATGATAAGTGGCTTCAGGTTCAAACCTATGATCTTACGGATTTGATCCAACAAGGCCCCAATCTGGTGGAGTTAACCTTGGGCAACGGTTTGTATAAGGGACGGTTTGGCTTTGATGGAGGAGAGAGCAATTTCTATGGCGATCGTTACGCGGCGCTATGTGAGATCGTGATCACCCATTTGGATGGAACAATTACTTCTATTCGAACTGACGAAACTTGGCAATCCCGTCAGAGTTCCATTATGGCCAGCAGTTTGTATGACGGAGAAGTTTTCGATGCAACGTTCGAGGACACGTCCCGGAATGGGGTAACCGTGGCGGATATTGGATATGACAAGTTGAAGTCTCGGCTAAGTCTGCCAGTGGTCATCCAAGAGCGATTAAAGCCAGTGGAAGTGATTGAAACACCGACAGGCGAAACGGTATTGGATCTCGGTCAAAATATGGTCGGCTGGATTGAATTCATGAATCGCGCACCTAAAGGTACGGAGATTGTGCTGCAATATGGGGAGCTGCTGCAAGAGGGGAATTTCTACCGGGACAACTTGGGTACCGCGTTGGCTGAATACCGTTATATTTCGGACGGAGCCGTAAGAATGGTGAGACCGCACTTTACGTATTATGGCTTCCGTTACGTTAAAGTTTCTGGCTGGTGCGGAGAGCTGAATACAGAGGATTTCACAGGCTGCGTACTTTATTCCGACATGGAGGTTACCGGTAATATCGAAACCAGTAATCCCTTAGTGAACCGATTGTTTCAGAATGCGATGTGGGGACAGAAAGGGAACTTCCTTGACGTACCAACTGACTGTCCGCAGCGAGACGAGCGGATGGGCTGGACAGGGGACGCCCAAGTATTTGCAGGCACAGCCTCTTTCAATATGGATACGTATGCGTTCTTTAGTAAATACGGCTATGATCTTTGGCAAGAACAGGGAGCAGCTGATGGACAGGTACCAATGGTGGTGCCCGCCTTCAATCTGAAAGGTGGTGGCTCCAGCGCTTGGGGAGACGCCGCAACCATTATTCCATGGACGGTTTACCTGCACTATGGAGATAAGGCGATCCTTGAGCAGCAGTTCGACAGCATGAAGGCATGGGTGGATTATATCAAGAGAGCAGACGACGAGTCTGGATCCAGACGTCTGTGGACGGTGGGCTTCCATTTTGGCGATTGGTTGGCTTTGGACGGAGAAGATCCGAACATGCCATCTGGCGGTACGGATACCGCGTTTATCGCCTCCGCTTATTACTGTTATTCTTCCGGGCTTGTTGCCAAGGCTGCTAGGGCACTCGGTAACGATGAATTGGCGAAGGAGTACGATGCGCTGTCTAATCAAGTGAGGGAAGCCATTCGGATGGAGTATTTCACACCGACCGGAAGGCTTGCACTGAGTAACCAGACTGCGCTCGTCCTTGCGCTCTTCATGGACCTGACACCAGAGTGTGACAAGATCCGGGTATCGAAGGATCTGAGGGATCGGCTGAAGAAGGACAATAACCATCTCAAGACCGGCTTTGTCGGCACCCCGTATCTGTGCAGAGTGCTGTCCGATTCTGGCAATCATGACCTGGCCTACACATTGCTTCTAAACAAGGATTATCCAAGCTGGCTGTATGCGGTTGAACTCGGCGCCACGACCATCTGGGAACGGTGGAATTCCGTCCTGCAGGACGGGCAGATTAGCGGCTCACATATGAATTCGTTGAACCACTACGCATATGGTTCTATTTTGGAGTGGATGTACCGGCATATGGTGGGAATTAACCCGATAGAGGAAAAGCCGGGCTTTAAGCATGTTCGGTTGGCACCGCAGCCCGATTGTCGCTTGGAGTTCGTCAAAGCGAGCTTGAACTCGGCCGCGGGACGGTATGAAAGCGAGTGGAGGCTGAAGGAAGACGGAGGACTTTGGTTTCGCTTTACGATTCCTTTCGATGCGACGGCAACGGTTGAATTACCGGATGCGTTAATAGAAAATGTAGCTGCAAACGGCAAGTCTTTGAAGGATTCGCCCCTACACTCAGAGCAGGAGGGGACGGAGGTACATGTACGACTTACAAGCGGTGCCTATGAATTCGAGTACACGCCGAGTGTAGATTATATTAAGCGATGCAGTATTAATATGCCCTTAAATGATTTGCTGAAGCAAGATGAGGCTCGTGCAGTTGTTACGAACGTGTATCCTCACCTTGCCGATATTTCACCTGGTTTAGGAATAAAGTCTATGCCAGAGCTGATTCACATGCCCTTCCTTAAATTGACAGCCGAGGCGATCGAAGCAATGGAGCCGCAGCTGCAGCAGATTAAGTTAAGTGTCTAATAAAGAAAGCTAATCATATTTTTCATCAGGAAAATCGATGTCAATAGGAGTGTTGTCAATGGAATTCGTGTTTCCGAAAGACTTTATTTTTGGATCGGCCACAGCAGCCTATCAGGTTGAGGGTAATAACGTAAACAGTGATTTCTGGGCTGAGGAACAGGCAGAAGGGTCTCCGTATGCAGATAAATCAGGGGATGCCATCGATCATTATCGTCTTTATAGAGAAGACATCGCTTTAATGGCAAGCTTGGGACTCAAGGCTTACCGGTTCTCCATCGAATGGGCAAGAGTAGAGCCTGCTCCGGGACAATACTCCAATTCAGCGATCGCGCATTATCGAGACGTGCTTAAAACTTGTTACGAGTATGATATGATCCCTGTGGTGGCTATGCATCACTTCTCATCGCCTCAATGGATAATGAGATTGGGTGGATGGGCTAGCCCAGAAATCCCACAATTGTTCTCCCAGTATTGCGAGTTTGTGTTCCGGGAATTGGGATCGTTGATTCCGTATGCGTTAACGTTTAATGAAATCAATTTGCCCACCATGCTGCGCGAAATTTTCTCCAAGATTGGAATCGTACCACCGGTCGGGATTGATGCTGCGGCCTGGACAGCGCCTAAATGGAGAGAGTCAGCTGCCATGTTGTGCGGAGCGGAGCCTAATCAATACGTGACTTTCCATATGATTTCGGACGAGGTGACGATCGGACTACTTAAGGAAACACACCGCATGGCAAGGGAAACGATTAAGCGTCTTTCGCCTAATACCAAGGTAGGCCTATCGATGGCCTTGTCCGATGTGCAGTCAATTCCTGGCGGAGAAGGCATCGCCGAAGCGAAATGGCAGCTCTATTTCGGTCAATTCGTGTCCATGGTGGAAGAAGACGATTTCTTCGGCCTTCAGAATTATACGAGAGAGGTCTACGGACCTGAGGGTCAAGTCAGACCTGCCGAAAGCGCCGAGTTGACACAGATGAAATACGAATATTACCCGGAAGCATTGGGGCAGGTTGTACGCAAAGTTGCACGAACGCTGTCGCTCCCTATCTTTGTAACAGAGCACGGGGTGGCGACGGATGACGACGACAGGCGCGTCGAGTTTATACGCAAGGGTTTACAAGGGTTACATTCCTGTATCGAAGAAGGGATCGATGTGAGAGGGTATTTGCACTGGTCGACCTTTGACAACTTCGAATGGAACTCCGGTTACGCCATGAAATTCGGACTGATCGCAGTAGATAGGAATACGCAGGAACGGAAAGTGAAAGAAAGCGCACAATATCTGGGACGTATTGCTCAAACGAATTCGCTGATTTAAAAATAATAATATACTAGGTATGGATTATAGAAGTGTGTGTGCCGTGCATACTAGTACGTTAACCTATGGGGAACTATATCTAATTAACCTTCAAGTCAAGGTGACATGGAATGACTCCATCTAACTAGTGGATGATTAAACGGTTATTGATTAAAGTAGGATTTATTAAAGAATAAATGAGTGGTAAAAAAGGGGCGCCGAAGCTAGTTAGTTCGGCGATCCCCTTAATTTTTACTCTGTGTTTAACGTAAATGACAGATAATTATACAAAAGTCTCAAGTGTTCACTATGGAACTTAACGTGAAACATCTTCATGAGACAGAAGAAATTACTAATTGCTTAATAAATCGGTAATTCCGAGAAGAAAGATCCGGAATTAATTCATTTTTTATTAAATAATTACGTTGCTTCGTGTTCACAACCTCAAAAAATTCGACAATACAGGAGAAGATCTAGAAGATTTAATTTCGATAGGGACGATCGGCCTGATCAAAGCTATCGAATCCTTCTCCCCAAACAAAGGGACAAAGCTGGCGACTTTTGCTGCACGTTGTATCGAGAATGAGATTCTGATGCATCTGCGCTCCTTAAAGAAAACGCGGAAAGATGTGTCCTTGCATGATCCCATTGGAACGGACAAAGAGGGAAACGAAATTACGCTCATCGACATTCTCGGCAGCGAGGCGGATGATGTGGTGGATGCGGTGCAGCTGAAGATCGAGAAGTCGAAAATTTACAGAAATCTGGAAATTCTGGACGATCGAGAGAAGGAAGTTGTTGTTGGCCGATTCGGATTGGAGCTTGGTGGCGAAGAGCGGACGCAGCGGGAGATCGCGAAGGAGCTGGGGATTTCGCGTTCGTATGTGTCGCGGATTGAGAAGCGGGCGCTCATGAAGCTCTATCATGAGTTTTATAAGGCGAAGCGGTAAGGTCGACGAGTTGATGAATCGCAGACTTCATTTATTTGGCATCGAATAGTGGGGGGCGAAGAAAATGACAGCCTTAATCCAAATTGAGAATGTTAGTAAATTTTACTATATGGGTGGAGAAACCATTCGGGCGTTGGATGACATTTCGCTGGATATCGCGCAGGGCGAATTTGTCGCAATTATGGGACCATCGGGTTCTGGCAAGTCCACGTTGATGAACATCATCGGTTGTTTAGATGTATCGGACGAAGGCTTGTATGTCCTAGATGGGAAGCAGATACACTCCCTCAAGGATTCACAGCTGGCCGAGATTCGGAATCGGAAGATCGGATTTGTTTTTCAGAGCTTTAACTTGTTGCCGAGATTAAGTGCATATGAGAACGTGGAGCTTCCGCTGATCTATCGTGGAATGACGAGGAAGCAGAGAGAACCGCTTGTTTTGCAAGCGTTGGAAGCGGTGGATTTGTTAGATCGAAGGAAGCACTTTCCTTCGGAACTGTCTGGAGGACAACAGCAACGTGTTGCGATTGCGCGAACATTAGCGGGTGATCCTCCAATTATTTTGGCGGATGAACCAACGGGGGCACTGGACTCGAAGACCGGTGTGGAGATCATGGATATATTCAGACGGTTGAATGAGCAGGGCAGGACGATTATTGTGATTACGCATGACCGACAGGTTGCGGAGCAGGCGAAGCGGATTGTAAGGTTTCGGGATGGGAAATTAGTGCAATAAATTGTGATGGAGTGTATAGTAAACTGAATGTTAGCCTTACGATAATTCGTAGGGCTTTTTGATGTGAAATGATGCGAGATAAAGCTATTTATTCGGGATAATACATAATCCAGAAAAATCAATCTACAGGAACCTAAACGCAGAACTAAAAACAGATGCTGCTGACGCATGGCACTTAGCTGAGATGTACTACCGTGGTGATGTTAAGCCTCATCGTAAAGGAGACGAGAAGCTTGGTTGTGGTGCAAAGCTCTAATTCATGATAACGTAATTGATGTTGAAGTCATGGGATGGAGCAACTTGCTTTGGAAACGAAATTGGATATATTTATATGGAAGCAATATGAATCTGCAATCATTTTACTAACGGTGAGATGGTATTTGAAATATAGTTTAAGTTATCGAGATATAGTTGAAATGATGAGTGATCGAGGATTAAGGATTTCCCATACGACGATCATGAGATGAGTGCATGAATTTGGACCCGAAATTGACAAACGAATCCGCCCTTTTTTGAAGCCTACAAACGACTCGTGGAGGACTGACGAAACCTACATCAAAGTTAAAGGTCAGTGGAAGTATTTATACAGAGCCGTTGATTCTATGGGAAAAACCATTGATTTTATGTTATCTGAAAATCGGGATATGCAGGCAGCTAAGCGCTTCTTTACAAAGGCGTTGTCCTCTCCACATACTCAAATCCCACGTGTAATCACCTTGGATAAAAATCCAGCCTATCCACCTGCCATACAAGAATTAATAAATGAGAAATCCTTAGCAAAAGAAACCTTGATTAGACAGACAAAGTATCTAAACAACATTGTGGAGCAAGATCACCGGTTCATAAAGAAAATCACAAAACCAAATCTCGGTTTCAAATCGTTTCTTACAGCGGATCAGACGTTAAAGGGAATTGAGGCTACACATATGATAAGGAAAGGGCAGGCCGATGATAATTCGACTGTCCTCACTGCTGTTGAATGGCTAAATAAGATATCTTGTTTAGTGGCATAGACAAAGTATAGTTTGTCGGGTAACTGCAAACTTTTTTAAATCCTTGCACCAGAACCCATTTTCATTCATGGTGGTGGCCGTCAGGCCATGTTAGTTTGAGACAGCAGCTTTTATTTTGACGTTATTTAGGAAAGACTAAGTAACAGCTAATCGTTTAATTCCGATAAAACGGACAGGATACTCTCCTGATTCATACCCAGCCCTTTTAGAATGAGCACAATGATGTCTTTCGTTGCTCCAATGTATTTGTTCGAACCGTCTAACTCAAGGTTTGGAAATATGATGCCTGAATGGGTTGAAAACATGATGGTACCTATAATAAATAAAAATGCTTGATTCAAATCAGTAAAGCAAAAAACACCGTTATTTTTACCGTCTTTTAGAAATTGGAGAATTCTTTGCAAAAGTGGAGATACGATTGCTAGTAAATGACTTTTCCTTTGACTATTCATAACAATTTCTTGATGAAAAATCTTTGATACTTCAGGATCTTCTTTATGGAACTTAATGATATCATTTAAAATATACGATATTCCGAGCTCTGGTCTATAGTGTGAAATATCGCTAGAAATTAGCCGAATAGCAGGAAAATCAGGACCAAAAAGCGAGAAAAATAGATTTTCTTTTCCTCCAAAATAGTATGACACGGATGCCACATTGACATTCGCTTTCACACAAATTTCTCTAAGACTCGTCCCCTCATAACCATTTTCAGCAAATAGTTGTTTAGCGACAGTTATGATTTGATTTTTTATATTTTCATCTGTCATGATAACACCTCTAAAGTTATTTCTTAATAAGCCCTAATAGAATCATGTCAGATACCTTCTCTTTGATCTTATCGACTGGAACATGTTCTTTTAATTTTAGAATGAGATGGGGATTAATCATGTTGATAATGAGCAATTCCAGCAGTTTCGGATCGCCTTCTCTAAATATTCCTTCCTCTTGGCCTTGTATAATAATATCTAATACGCTGCCCTCTAGAGCGGTTAATAGGGAGGCCCTCATTTCATCGCCCAACTCACCTAAGGTAGCCAAATGAAGCCCCAAACTATGAATTTTACCATATTGTAAGTGAGAATCTGAGAAAATTTCGAATAGATACCGGATTTTTTGATCTGCAGGCATATCCGTTTTGACGACCTGTATTTGTTTTTCTTTAATTTTTTGGAAAATGTCGGTGACTACTGCAGCTGCTAACACGGTTTTGTTGGAAAATCGCCGATGAACAGTCCCTACGCCTACGCCTGCTTCATTAGCAATTTCTTCGATTGTGGCGTCATAGCCTTTCTCAGCAAAAATTTTATAAGCGGCTGTAAGAACTTTTAGTGTATTTTGATTGGCATCTTTACGATTGCTTGGCGTAGATAAATCCGAACCCTTCATTGTTTTCATCCTCCATCTCCCTAATAGTTCAGATTTGGTTATAACCGGAATGTAAATTCCTTTTATATTATACAGCAATAGGAGTTGGGTGTATAATGTAAATCCCCACAGACCAATTGGCATGTAGGGATTTTTTTTATTCGTATATTCACCTTAGTTCAAGTGATTACTTCGTTAGCTTGTGAGACTTCACAGTGACTGATAAAAGAGACAGCACTACGACGATTGCGGTTGAGATGCCAAGTGTAGTCAGTGGTGATACTATATTATTCTCAGGACCAAAGTATAATATACCGCGGAAAAGTTCCGATCCAAAACGTAAGGGGATCCAGGAATATTTCTTGGTTAACGCCCAAATAATGGAAGTTGGGAGCTCGTGATGTATGAACAATAAACCAAAATAGTTTTCTCAAAGATGAATTTGATAAGTATCTAATAAAACATTGGGATAAAGGTTACTTGAAATTATTGAATAATGAAAAAACTAAGGTTTCTGGTACGATTAAGTTGACTTAGCCTGTTTGCGATATTCAGCTGGCGTAATCCCGGTGATCTCCTTGAAGACTTTTCCGAAGTGACTGGAATTAATATACCCGCTTTGAATGGCTATACTAGAGACACGTTCCTCACTTGATTGAAGTAAATTCTTGGCGTGATCTATACGCAGATTGGTCACGTAATCCCAGAAGGTTACATGCAATTGATCCTTAAATAGATTGCAGAAATGATATTTGTTGATATCCAAATGGTCGGCTATTTTCTGCAGATTAATGTCTGTCGTATAATAGCGTTTACAAAATTCTACTGCTTTATCAATTAAGGCACCTTGGTGATCCGTTGTGTTTTTTGTAATAGTAAGATCTTGAATAGTAGTAGAATGCTGCAGTGCATCCTCATAGGCTTCAGATAATTGCTGAGGCGGGTATTTGTTCTGGCTGGAACCCACCTGAAAAGGTTTATGGATATAATTCATCAGGATTCGAATACAGCCTTGAATGAGATGAGTATCCGTTTCCTTAGGAGCATGAATCAAAATGATTTCGTTAAGCTTGCGGAAAAAACTGATTCCTTGATAACCGGAATAGAGCAAATGGCTGTTAATTTCCTCAATTATACTAATTTTAATGACTTCCTCGATTTCCTCTGCTTTTAAATTTGACCCTCCTAGCTGAAAGACACTGACCATACAAAATTCCCAACGACTTTCTGTCATTTCTAAGAATTCATTTAAGCCATTTGAATCCAGTTTACCTACAAGCAGCTTTTTCAGGGCGTTCTCTTCGAACAGAGGGATGGCTTTGGACAGGATGCTCTTATACCCGTTCTCAGCTTCAATCTCTTTGGTGACACGAAATACTTCCTTGATGAGTTCGCTTTGGATATAGGGCTTAAGCAAATAGCCGGATGCACCGAGCTTAAGTGCTTGGCGCGCATATTCAAATTCACCGTAGGCGGTTAGCAGGATAACTTTGATTGGCAGCTCTGCATTACGTACTTTATCCAAGAGCTCCAGACCATCCAAGTTCGGCATCCGGATGTCAGAGATGATGAAGTCGGGTACTCGATTCTGGATGATCTCCCAAGCTTTAAGTCCATTCGTCGCTTCCCCTAATATTTCAATTGTGGGAAAATGGGTTTCTAGAATCTTGCGAAGCGCTTGTGTCGTCAGTGGTTCGTCATCAATTAATAATGTCGTTAGCATTCTGTACACCTCCCAATGACTTAGGTTTAGGAATAATCAGGGTGATTGTCGTTCCTTGTCCCCATTCACTCTCGATCTTTAATTTGGATTGAGATGAGAACCTCAATGCCATACGATTTGCAATACTCATTAATCCTATTCTGCTGGTATTAGCTGCGGTAGAGGAAAGCTCTTCATTGATTATGCTTAACCTTTGCTCTGTTATCCCAATCCCGTTATCCGTAACCACAATGCGGATATGATCAGTGTCATTCTCAATAAGGAGGTTGATGATCCATATCCCATCTTTGCTTTCCAAGCCATGATAGATGGAATTTTCTATGATAGGCTGAAGAATAAACTTATTAATAGGGTATTCCAGTACACTGTCATCGGCTTGGATAACGGATTGCAGACGTCCATCATAACGGATGTTCTGTATGCGCAAATAATTTTCAACAGAGCGTATTTCATCTTTAATTTTAACCATTTCGTTCATCTGGTATAACGAATAATGCAGCATTTCTCTAAGGGAATGCGTAACCAGCTCGATATCTTGATTCCTGCCAAGTATGGACAATGACGAGATAGACTGCAGTGTATTGTAAAGGAAATGAGGATTCATCTTGGCCTGTAAAGCGCTGTACTCGGCTTCCTTCTGGAGAAGCTGTTGTTTAATAGAATCAGTAATTAGCTCCTTCATCTTATCAAGCATATTGTTAATGCCTCTATTAAGGACCATAATTTCCTCGTATTCGGTTTGACGATCAATCCGGATGTCCAACTTACCTGTACCGACTTCCTTCATAAATGTAACCAATTTTAAGATGGGCTGTGTCGCACGAATGGTGATGACGGAAGCAAGGAAAATCGTAATGACAATCATGATAGTCAGAAGAAACAAGGTTGTATCGCGAATAACAGACAGTTTCTTGTTGAATTGGGTGAAGGGAAGCATACTTACGGTTTTCCAGCCGGTTACCGAGGAGGTTGAAAAGGCGATAAGCATATTTGTTCCGTTCACCATACGGGTCCAATATCCCGAAGTATCTTGAAATAAGCTTTCCATATCTGATTCAGTAAGGATCAGAGAGGGGTCTGATTGGTAAATCACTTGTTTTCCGTCATCTACAACAAAAGATTGTATGCCAAGCTGTGTTTGGATAGATTCAAAAATGTTCTTGAGCTTATTAATGTTGTAATCGAAAACAGCAACACCATATAGATTAGGATTGGATGGATCATAGGAATCCTTAATGTTAGCTGCAATCGTGATTACGTTATTAAGATCGGACGTACTTCTATAGTTATCATAGTAATCAGGCTTATGAGCCCCGTAGAATTTGATCTGCAAGGCATATTCGGTGTTCTTAAAATCGAGCCACACTTTCTTTAAAAAAGGGGAATCAAATTTAATAGACTGGGCGCTGTTAATATATTGCATGCGATGGTCGTAATTGTAAATAAAGTAACCGCGTATATCGGATTTCTCCGAGAAGATATTATTCAACAGAATGGAAATTCGCGCACGGTCTTGTTGAGACTCATACTTTCCGCCTTCTGTAATAGAGTCTTCAAGAATGGTTATTAAATTCTGATCGATGGCTAGAAAGTGGAGAGAATCCTTGATTTCATGTAAATACAGATCCAGACTCTGATTTACTTGGTTCGTAATCGATGTGGTGCTTTTGATCATTTCTTTTTTCGTAAAGCTAGAGAAGGTTTGATAGCTGATAATACCGAGTAGGCTGAGAGAAACACATATTAATAGGGCGAAATAGAGGATGATACTTGACTTGAATGATTTAAATTTCATGAACCCACCATCTCGAAATCGATCCCTTCTAGAAATTCTCAGTCCTGCTTTTGTGATAATCTCAGAGTGTTCGTTTTTCTTTCAAACAATTATAGTGCTTAAAACATTGAATAACAATATATCTTGGAATGTTCCCAATATTTGAACATTAACCAAATATTTGAACATAAAATTCAATTTCTATGGTGTATTAAGGTGAAGTAAGCGTTTCCCAAGATTAGAACAGGGTCAAAAGATTTGACTATTTTCAAATAATTGAACATCACCTAACATAAGGGAAGCGATTACAACGAGAGAAAGGAGATGTGGAAATGAAAATTAGCAACAGCATTGTAAGGGAGTTGTGGACTAACAGAGCCTATTATCTGATGGCGCTCCCAGGCCTCTTGATCTTATTTGCTTTCTCTTACTTGCCTTACCCGGGGATCATTATCGCCTTTAAAAATTTCAATCCGATGAAGGGGATTTTTGGAAGTCCGTGGATCGGGTTGGATAACTTCAAATTTTTTCTATCCAATGGTGACTTTCTGCGAATTACATTTAATACGTTCTGGATCAATTTCAATCAAATTTTATGGGGAACGATTCTCGCTGTAGTCTTCGCAGTTCTACTGAATGAAATAAAGAATAATGGAATGAAGAAATGGTTCCAGAGCATCCTGTTTTTACCGTATTTCTTCTCCTTCGTCATTGTTGGGAAATTAGTCTTATTAATTTTCAAAAATGAACACGGGCTTGCGAACGAGTTGATTGAAATGTTCCATGGGGTGTCGATTGATTGGTATACCTCGCCTCAATATTGGGTGAAAATCATTACTTCGGCAAGTATATGGAAAAATGTGGGATACTCGGTTATTATTTATCTCGCTGTTATTACATCCATTGATGAAGAGATGATGGAAGCGGCCTCTCTAGACGGTGCTTCTCGGGTACAAAAGATTCAGTACATTTTGCTGCCAAACTTGGTGCCTACTATTATAATTTTGACACTGCTGTCCATAGGGAGAATATTCTTCGGGGATTTTGCACTCATCTATGCAATTGTAGAGAACAATGGGCTGTTGTTTTCAACGACGGATGTGATCGACACCTATATCTACCGCGCTTTAATCAATGGCGGACAGGAATACGGCATGATCACTGCAATTGGAATTTGCCAATCCATCCTTGGCTTCCTTGTAGTCGTAGGCAGCAATTGGGCAGTAAAACGCTATGATAAGGACTATTCCTTATTTTAAACAGCAAGAGAGGTGACTGCATTGAAGAAGAACAAGTTTGGCTGGCTGGATATTTTCATTTATTTGGTATTCATTATCTTTTCTCTGGTTACTCTGGTCCCATTCATCTTAGCGATAATGGTCTCAATATCGGATGAACGCTCTATCGTTCTGAATGGGTACAAATTCATCCCTGATTTATTTTCATTAGATGCGTATAAGATTATCTTCCAAGACAGCATTGTGACGAATGCCTATAAAATCACCATCATCGTAACAATTGTAGGTACATTCATCTCATTAATCTTATCATCGCTGCTCGGCTATATGATGTCCGTGCAAAAAGTGAAATATCGCAACATCATTGCCCTGATCATCTTTATTCCCATTGTATTCAGCGCAGGACTCGTTCCTTGGTACATTGTAGTCACTAATTACCTTCATTTGAAAAATACGATTTGGGCCCTTATTCTGCCGATTGCGATAAATCCGTTCAATATTTTTCTGCTTAGGAATTATTACAAATCGATTTCACCTGCGCTTTCAGAATCAGCAGAAATCGATGGAGCCGGCCCTTGGTTTATTTTCTATAAAATTATTACTCCGTTGTCTATGCCGATATTAGCCACTGTAGGTCTGTTCTCTTCCTTAAGTTATTGGAATGATTTCACGATGTCCCTGTGGTTAATTGATGATCGGAAGCTGTTCTCCGTTCAGTTCTTATTATATCGTATTAATTCGATGATTGCTTATATGAGTCAGCATTCGAATGTTGCATCTGCTCGGATGCCTTCAGAAACGATCGTCTTCGCGATGTTCTTAATTACGATTGGACCGATTATTCTCGTCTATCCGTATGTGCAGAAATATTTTGTCAAAGGTATTATGGTCGGCTCAATCAAGGGTTGATTCCGGAATATCGGGCAATATATATATCATTAGAAAAAGGGAGCGAATAACATGATGAAAAGTAAGCGCTTTATGGGAAGCATATTTGCAACTGTTTTAGTATCATCGCTATTAGTTGGTTGCAGCACGTCAAACAATGCGAATACGCCTTCTGATTCTCCTAAAAAGTCGGAAGCGCAGGGTGCAACGAGCACTGGAACCACAGTACCTGGGGGAGAAGTTACACTAAATATCTTATTCCCGGGAGATCCGCCTAAGGATCTGGAAGCCGTTAATGCAGCTATTGCAAAGAAGCTTAAAGCAGACGGCTTAAACATGAAGCTGAACTATACTTTTGTACCGTGGGAATCATACACGAACAAACAAAGTCTAGTTGTGGCAGCAGGAGAAAATTATGACTTAACTTGGACTCACATTTCTAATTTATCACAAGGTGTAAGCAAGAATGTGTTAATGCCTCTTGATGACCTTCTCCAAAGCAGCGGTCCCGGGTTACTTAAAGATATTTCGGATTTTGTATGGAAAGCAGTTAAGGTTGGCGGAAAAACCTATGCAATTCCACGTGTTGTTCCTGTTGCACAAAGCAATGATACTTTCCAAATTCGCGGTGACTTGCGTAAAAAGTACGGCTTACCGGAAATTAAAAGCTCGGCTGATTTCGAGAAGTATCTGGAAGCAGTTAAGACCAATGATCCGACGATCACTCCACTAGCAGGGGGAGCGGGAGGACTAGTCAGAGACATAGCACCAAGTTATTTTGCCAATGGAGATTTTACTGGAAGCTTCTTCTATATTGACGTGAATGAAACACCTCTTAAAGTAAAAAATCTATATGCCTCAAAAGCTTATGAGCAGTATGTAAATAAAACAAGAGAATTGTACAAAAAAGGCTATCTGCCGAGTGACCCTAATATGTTCAAAGACATAAACGGAGATTTTGCTAAAGGTAGAATGGCTGCGATGCCTTCTAATATCCTGCGTCCCACTGAAGTAATTGATGCCCTAAAAACTAATCTTCCTAGTGCTGAGCTTGAATTTGTACAGTTTGCATCGGATAAACCCAAATATATCTACACTAGTGCAGATAATCTGTTGTCGGTATTATCATCAAGCAAACATCCGAAAGAAGCAGTAGCGTTCGTCAATTGGTTACACACCAGTCAGGAAAACTATGATTTATTCTCCTTGGGTGTTAAAGATGTAAACTTCAAGGCCAACGGAAATAGTGCTTCCTATGAGGGGATCTCACCCGATAAACAATATTTCCCGATAAGCTGGGCCTGGACAGATTTGAGGTATAACAAATTCAGTAAATACATCACTCCAGCTCAACTTGATGTCATTAAAACCTGGGATAATGGCGCAGTACAAACGCCACTTATAGGATTCTCTATTAACACTGAGCCAGTAAAAGCAGAATTGGCTAAGGTCACAGCAATTGCATCTGAGTATTCAACACAAGGTCCACTTATGAATGGGATCGTTGATTTCTCAACTGTAAAAGATAAATTCCTAAGCCGTTTAAATGATGCGGGAATCGATAAGGTTCTTGCAGAATACCAGAAGCAATTAGATGCTTTCTTAGCACAAAAGAAGTAACTACATGGGCAATCCAGATTCAAGTCCACTCTAATTAAAAAGCGACTAAGGCCAATCGATTCGAATCGGTTGGCCTTACTTACACATGACGAGTTCATATTGAGAGGAGTTAAACGATGAGTACAAAGAGAACAGCGCATATCATTTCCCATACACACTGGGATCGGGAATGGTATTTGCCATATGAAAAGCATCATGTTCGTCTCATAAAGCTTGTGGATACGCTGCTGGATAAACTGGATCAAGATCAGAATTATCGCAGCTTCTTTTTGGACGGACAAACGATCATTCTTGAGGACTATCTTGGGGTTAGACCTGATCAAAAGGACAGATTGGCCAAATTTATTCAAGACGGCCGTATTTTGATTGGTCCTTGGTATATCCTGCAGGATGCATTTTTGACCAGCGGCGAGGCCAACGTGAGAAATATGCAGATCGGACATCAAGATGCGAATCGATTTGGCCCCGTGTCGAAAATAGGCTATTTTCCCGATACGTTCGGTCTGGTAGGTCAGACGCCGCAATTGATGCAGCAGTCCGGGATTACGAATGTGTTGTTCGGCCGTGGCGTTAAACCGACAGGTTTTAATAATACCGTGTCTGACGGTGATTACGAATCTTCCTTCTCGGAGCTGATCTGGGAAGGACCCGATGGTTCCCAAGTACTCGGTATTCTGTTTGCCAACTGGTATAACAATGGATGGGAAATTCCTGTTGATCGCGAAGAAGCGAAGGCATATTGGGAGCAGAAGCTGGCGGATGTGGAGAAATACGCATCGATGGACGAACTGCTCTTTATGAATGGCTGCGACCATCAGCCCATTCAGTTAGAATTGCCCGAAGCGATTCAAGTCGCGCGCGAGCTTTATCCGGAAACAACCTTTATTCATTCAAATTTTAATGATTACTTGCAGGCTGTTCGGCGTTCCCTGAAGCATGAGCTATCTATTGTAAAAGGAGAGCTTCGCAGTCAACGTACAGACGGCTGGAATACACTCGTGAACACCGCTTCTGCCCGCGTATATTTGAAGCAGATGAATCAGCTAGGACAAGTAATGCTCGAAAAAGTAGCCGAACCTCTGGCTGCTTTAGCGCATGTCCTTCAAGTTGGGGATAAATATCCGCATCATCTGTTCACGTATGCCTGGAAAACACTGATGCAAAACCATCCGCATGACAGCATATGTGGCTGTTCTATAGATGATGTGCACCGGGAAATGGTGACGCGCTTCGATAAAAGCCGACATGTGGCGGAAGCGATCGTAGATGAGAGCAAACGAGCCATTGCTGAAGCTGTCGATACGTCGGGCTTTGCCAGAACGGGAGACAACGCCCTGCCCGTCATTGTTATGAATACATCCGGTTGGGAGCGAACCGGTGTCGTGAGTATTGAGCTGGATGCTTTACGTTTATATTTCCGTGACGGATATACGCAAGAGGAAGCCAGCGATATTGTGAAAGCGGCTGATCTTTCAGGCATGATGCTTGTGGATGAAAATGGGAGTGCCATTCCATGCACGTCCCAAGATCTCGGACTCCAATTCGGTTACGATCTGCCGGAGGATAAGTTCCGTCAGCCGTATATGTGCCGCAAGGTGAAGCTTACCTTTGAAGCGGAGAATGTTCCTGCATTGGGGCTGAAGGCTTATGCTTGGGTTAAAAGTGAAGCTGAAATGCCTGCTTCCTCGATCCTAGTGGGAGACCGCGTGCTTGAGAATGATGCGGTTAAGATTGAAATCGCCGATAACGGTTCATTCAACTTGACAGACAAGATAAATGGCCGTATCTACCGGGAGCTAGGCATGTATGAGAATACAGGGGATATCGGCAACGAATATATATATAAACAGCCTGCTGGCGAAACGCCGCGAACTACCAATGGGGTGGTTGCACAAATCCGGGTGTTACAAGATACACCGTACCAGGCTTCTATTGAAATTGTACACGACTGGGAAATTCCTGCGTCGGCTGACGAAGTGCTCGAAGAAGAGCAGCGCGCTTTGATTCATTTTCAACACCGGAAAGCACAGCGCTCGGAACGCATGGTACCGATGCAGATTCGTACGGTTGTAAGTCTGAGCCGCAGCGGTAAAGGGGTAGAGATCTCCGCTACCTTTAACAACCAGGCCAAAGACCATCGTTTGCGGATGTTGTTCCCAACCGATCTGAACACGCAAGTTCACCGCGTCGATTCCATGTTTGAAATCCCTCAAAGGGACATTTTGCCGGCAGCCAAATGGGAAAATCCAAGCAATACACAGCATCAGCAGGCATTCGTTGACATCAACCAGGCAGGAGCAGGTCTTGTTGTGGCCAATTTAGGTTTGAATGAATACGAAGTTCTGCGCGATGGTCGCAATACAATTGCAGTTACACTGCTTCGAGCGGTTGGCGAGCTTGGTGACTGGGGCTTATTCCCTACGCCTGAAGCGCAATGTCAGGGCGAACATACCGTCCGTATAGCCATAATTCCACATAACGGAGACGGTGTACAGTCGGGCGCCTATGCGAAAGCTTATCAGTTCCAAATTCCGTGGACTTCATGCCAAACAGACATTCACCAAGGAAGGATGGCACCAACGTTTGCGCCATTCCAGTGGGAAGGCAATAAGATGGCCTTCTCCTCGATGAAAATAAATGAAGGAACTGACGATCTGCTGCTTCGTTGGTACAACATGGACTTCCAAAAGGCTGAATTGAAACTTAGTTCCAATCTGCCATACTATTATTTTTATAAAAGTTCAATTATGGAAGATTATGGGCATCGCATTGAATCTGACACGGACGGTCAAATGACTCTACCGATTGGTTCTTGTGAAATTGTGACGATCGGGATGAATCGTTAATTCTGCTCTGCTGCACGTATTTAAGGAAATACAATATCGGAGGAGAGAACGGTGAAACAATTAGAGAAGATTTATGTCGTGTTTAAAACTCACGTAGACTTGGGTTTTACCGACTTAGCCAGCAATGTCGTCACCCAATATAGAGAAGAGATGATGAACGACGTTTTAGCTGTATGTGAAGACACGAAGAAGGATGGACCGGACCATCATTATGTTTGGACACTTCCTGCATGGATGCTTAAGCAATGCTTGGATACTTCCAATGTAGAAAAAAAAGAAAGGCTGGAGGCGCTGATTCATAACGGACAACTGCGTTGGCATGGGCTTCCATTTACGACCCACACTGAGTTTTGCGGCACTGAAGAATATGTTAGAGGGTTATATGTCTCGGAAAAGCTGCGTGATGAATATGGACACACCACTGTATCCGCCAAAATGACGGATGTACCAGGTCACACATGGATGCTGCCTACCTTATTGAAAAATGCAGGCATTGAATTTTTGCATCTGGGCGTAAATTCTTGTTCTTCACCTGTCGAGCTGCCTCGACTGTTTCATTGGGAAGGACCGGATGGCAGCAGAGTATTAACCTATTATTCCAAAGGAGCATACGGGACAGACCTGACTCCGCCGGAGGACTGGCCATATCCCGTTTGGATAGCGCTGCTGCAAACGCACGATAACATTGGTCCGCAGGACGGCAATGTGGTGCAAGAGCTGTTAGATGACATTGCGAAGAAGTGTCCAGACACCGAGGTGAAAATCGGGACGATGGATGATTTCGCTCTTGATTTTATAGGCAGAGATTTTCAGGATATACCTGTGATTCGAAAAGATTTAGCAGATACATGGATTCATGGAATAGGCACCTATCCAGCAGAAGTGTCTCGTGTTCGGAGGCTGCGTTCGGACATAGCGACATTGGAAAGCTTATCAACACTTGAACAACTGCAAGGATATAGCAGCGAGGATCACAGCTTTTCAATTGCTGATGCTTATGAGCACACGCTGCTCTTTGGGGAACATACGTGGGGAATTGATATTAAATCGAATTTGTTACCTGGCCGCAACAGCCATCGCGCTTTTGGGAAGGAAAATATCGAGAAAGACCGGGCGTTGTTCCCAGACTCTTATGCCAAGACAGAAGCATCTTGGGCCGAACAGAAAACCTACGTAGATCAAGCCCAAAAAGCACTAAGTGAGGTTCAGCCTTTTATTACTAAGGATTCTAATGTCATTGGTGTGTATAACCCGCTTGCATGGGAACGTCAGAATGTGAAGATCACGCTGGATAATCTTAAGCGCGGTACACTCATGGATAGAGAAACGAAGGAAACGTATTCGGTTAATGAAGCTGGTGATGCGTATATTGGCGAGTTAGGGCCAATGGGTTACCGTACTTTTGAGTATGCCGCAAGAACAGAACCCGTTACTTCACGTGCAATCGCAGTTAATGACGCTGGTAATGCGATTTTGGAAAACAATGCAATACGTATTGAAGTCAGTAGGCAGATAGGCTGTATGACCAGCTTTTATGATAAGAAGAATCAGAAGGAATGGGCGGTAGACGGAAGGTTCGGTCAATATGAATATGATGTATACGGTAAAGAGGAGATTCTGGATTTTGTAAAAACATACAGCTATGATCTAACGGATTGGTATATCAACGATTTCGGTAAACCTGGTTATCCCCGAATCGATCATAAGAGTTATGAGCTGCACGTAACTAACGTTAAGATCTCAAATGGTGAGGGCTGGGGAAGAATTGAAATTAGCTTCACTACACCAAATGAAAGCTACGAGGAGTTTGGAAACGGCGAAGGGATAAGTGTATCGATCCGCTTGGAAGAAAGGCATTCTTTTGCCGATATGCAAGTGACCGTTCATCATAAAGCGTCTACCGCATTTGCCGAAAGCGGACATTTCACATTTGCATTGAACGCGGATCATCCGAAGTATCGTTTTCAAAAATTGGGCAGTGTTGTGAATCCACTTGAAGATATTGAGAAAGGTGCTAATACCCGCCTTCATTGTACGAGTCAATGGGTCGATGTACAAGACGATCATGCAGGATTGACTATCATTCCATTGGATACACCATTGTTTTCGATTGGAGAGAAGGGAATATTCCAGTATTCGAAAGCATATGTGCCACAGCAGCCTATCCTGCATTTTAACTTATTTAATAATCAATGGGGGACGAACTTTCCGCAATGGATCAGCGGCAGCTTCCACTATTCGTTCCGGTTGGTGCCGCATGCTGGGGGTTGGAAGGAAGGACGTGTACAACAGCAGGCTGCAGAAGCATGCATACCGCTTCAGGTGACTTCCGGTTGGAATCCTGCTGGACCCAAACGTTATAGTTTCCTGAAGGAAGGCGTTGAGGATATCCAAATCTTATCCTTCAAAAAAGCGGAGCAGGGTGATGAATATATTTTACGATTCCAAAATCTGTTGGACTTGCGCACATCTGTGAAACTTCCGTTCACTGAATCCATCCAAGATGTAAAAGAATGCGATCTTGTCGAAAGAAACAAGGAAACGGTAGTGGAATTCAATAGAGATCACCTCATAGTGACAATGAATCCTTTTGAAATTAAAACAATGAAGCTTCGTTTTGGCCTAAATAATAAATTTGGTTGTGTGAAATCATGAAAGTTCTTGAAACCGGTGCTGCAGGCAATATGGTATCATGGATTAGAACTTTGCACCACAACCGTCTGGCATGATGAAGCGCAGCGGAACTCCATCCTGGTTGCTATGTTTGTGTTGAAAATTTTAGCTGGTGATTAGAAATAACGACGGTTCGTGCTGTACTCTAGTAAACTCTTATAGAAGGGCCTCCTTTTGTTGTATTAATGCGCTTCCTCAGCATTAACACACCTAAAGTAGGGGCTCTTTTTCTACTGTAAAAATGTCGAGATCAACTTGTAAATTTTATAGGGACAATTTATACTTTGCCTACTGTAACTAAAACGAATATGAAGCGGGTGGAGCTCGTGAAGTTCAAGAAAACGCCGTTTGTGTCCTTGCGGATGAAATTTCTCGTCTTATTTTGCCTAATGATTACGTTGCCTTTTCTATTTAGTGGCTATTTAACCTATCAGAAGTATTCGACAAATGTCGAGAGAGATGCGAAAGCGTACTCGGATCAAATTGCTGAGCAGCTCTCTATTAACTTGGAACGATATGTGAAAGAAATCGAGCGAATTACTATTGCGCTATATTATGATCCGAACTTATTGCAAATTTTAGAAAAACATAAAGTGGCTACTGAAGCTGGTAGCTATACAGGCATAGATGAACAGACCAAAATGAATCAACTGATTTCTTCCATCATTATTGATCGGACCGAGCTAGAGGGAGTGTTCATATTCGGTTTAGATGGGACGTTGTTCAGTAATCTGACAGAAACGACTAGAGGAAACTGGGACCGCAGTACAGCAGGTTGGATGGAACAAGTGAAACAGAAGGATGGCGGATTGGTCATTCTCCCTCCAGTGGAGTGGAACTATTACCTCGAGAAGCCGAAGGAAGCTCTTTCCTTTGCACGCTTGATTAAGAATCCGCTTACGAATCGTGAGCTCGGGTATGTGAAGGTTGATTTAACGAGCAAAGGCTTTGAGAAAATCCTGTCCTCCGTCAAGGTTTCTGAGAACAGTAAGCTGTATGTCTTCAATGAAAGCTTGCAACCCATCTATCCGTTCACCGAAGAAGCATCGATCCCTTCCTACGCAGATATTGTTGGCATGAGCTCTTCCGATGTACTCACATCGTTGCGAACAACGGCCTATGGAGGCCTTCAAATTGTAGGTACGATTCCAAAGGGAGATCTTCTGACCGATGCCCGTAAGCTAACCAGCTTTACCCTGTGGATCTCGGCATTCTCGTTGATTTTCGCTTTTATGGCCGCTGTAATTACTTCAAATCGACTTGTGAAGCCTGTGCTTCATCTGCACCGCAAAATGCGCCGTGTCCAGAGCGGAGATTTCCAAGAACGGGCCGTGGTGTATTCAAATGACGAAATTGGCTTGCTGACGGAAGGCTTTAACAGCATGGTTTCCCAGCTCGATATTATGATTAAAGAAATGTATGAGCTGCGATTACGAGAGAAGGATTCGGAATTGAATGCGCTGCAAAGCCAGATCAACCCGCACTTTCTGTACAATACGCTAGAATCGATCAATATGGTTGCGGTAAAAGAACGAAATAACGAGCTGTCTCAAGTAATCACGAGCCTTGGGAAGCTATTGCGGTATACGGTGAATAAGCAGGAGAGATTCGTTTATTTAAAGGAAGAGCTGGCATTCGTTCAAAACTACTTGAATATTCAAAGCTTTCGTCTGGAGGATCAGCTTATCGCTGAAATACATGTGGATTTCTCCCATGAATACGTGATGGTTCCGAAGCTAATTCTGCAGCCTTTAGTTGAAAATGCCATTGAACATGGTCTAGGCAAAGAGCCGATCACGATTCAAATTACATCGCGAGCCGAGGCGCAGGATCTCTATATTTATGTGACGGATAACGGGAAAGGCATTGATCCAGAACGCAGAAAAATGATAGAACACCGCTTAACTGAACCAGAACGGCAACAATCTGGCTTGCTTTCAGAGAAGAAAACGAAAGGGTTCGCCTTACGTAACATTCATCAGCGCCTGGTAATTTTATATGGAGAGTCCTTTGGCTTGTCTATCATACATACGGGTCCCGAAGGTACGTCCTTCTGTATTCGACTACCATTTCAATGGGAGGAATAATTCGATGAACATTTTGCTTGTAGAAGACGAATTTAAAATTAGGCAGGGCTTAAAGAAAATCATTGAAGACGTGATTACGTCTAAGTTGCGAATTACAGAAGCGAGTAACGGCCGAGAGGCGTTGGATTGGTTGAAAACCCAAGATCAAGTCGATCTTATTATTACGGATATTCGGATGAGCGAAATGAACGGGATCGAGCTGATCAAAAGAGCAAAGGAATCTCACCCCAGCCTCTTATTTGTCGTGATCAGTGGCTATGATGAATTCGCTTATGCCCGAGAAGCGCTGCGATATGGCGTCAGTGATTACTTATTGAAGCCAATTGAGCGCGTAGAGCTAGCGCAAGTCCTACAGAAAATTAGTGAGCAGATGAATGCTACGAGGCAACGGGGAACGATCTCCACGGAAACCGTCGAGCATGATGATAAGGACCGCTTATTAATTCGCAGAATCAAAGAGCTTGTGAATGAATATCTCAATCAGGAGATTTCTTTGCAGTTCCTCGCAGAGCGCGTGTATCTACATCCGAAATATTTATCCGATGTGTTCAAGCGGGAAACAGGACAGAACTTGTCTGATTTCGTGACAGGACGGCGCATGGAGAAGGCGAGAAAGCTGCTGAAGGAAACGACATTGAAGGTCGCAGAGGTTGCCATGATGTGTGGTTTTGCTAATCATAAATACTTTGCAGCTCTCTTCAAACAGCATAGCGGATGCACCCCTTCGGAGTTTCGAGAGCAATAATAGATCTGTTATTGCTCTCGAAGACCTTGCTATATTGAACCTTTTATGGATTTTATGGCGTTATCCTGAATTTGGTCAGGGTTTATAATAAGGTGTGTAAGCGCTTCACACCACATGAAGAAAAAAGGGGACTAAACACGATGAAGAAAGCACTACTCTTAACGACATCCGTTTTGTTAGTTAGTAGTTTCATTGCAGGTTGCAGCAGCTCGAAAGATACGGTATCCTCCACAGCCTCAACAGCTCCGGCAAACTCTAAAGCAGCAGAAGCAACGAAAGCACCGGCAAAGAACGTTAAGCTTACTTTCAGTATTTGGGGAAGTGACGCGCACAAGAAAATGTATGAAGACATGATCGCTAATTATAAAAAAATTAAACCGAACGTTGACGTGGAAGTGATGATCATTCCATCGGCAGATTACCTACAGAAAATGTCTGTTATGTTAGCGTCCAAAACAGCACCAGACGTGATCTGGATGCTTGAAAGAGGGATTCCACAATTCCTTGAAGCAGGACAAATGGAAGATCTTTCATCCATTAAATCGGATGCGGCGTATGATGCAAGCGATCTCATCCCATCGACGTTAGAGCTTGTAACCAAAGCAGACAAAATGTATGGTGTCGCATTCTCCACACCGCCAAACATGATGTACTACAATAAAAACCTGTTTAAAGAAAAAGGATTGAAAACGCCTACTGAGCTATATAAGGAAGGCAACTGGACGTATGATGAAATGAATAAAGCGGCACAAGCGATCGCGCAACCGGATAAAGGTATTTACGGGGTTAACTTGATTCGTCCAGGCGGTTGGGGACCAAGCTGGATTGAGTCCTTACAGACCTTGGTTTGGGCATATGGTTCGGACTTCTTCACCAAGGATGGCAAGAAATTGGCATTGAACTCGCCACAAGGCCAGCAAGCGCTGCAAATGTTTAGTGATGAAATGTTCAAAACAAAGGTGCATCCGAAGCCAGGTGACCAAACAACGTTCGAATCCGGCAAAATCGGGATGCAACAGGATTTGCTCAGCTATATGGGTAAAGCCAAAGCAATTAAAGATTTCGCATGGGATATCGCACCAATGCCGAAAGCAGCAGGCGGCCAAGGAACAACGCTTGGATACGCAGCTTACATGGTTCCAAAAGGTAACGCAAACACAGCCGAAGCGATTGAGTTTGTGAAATACTTGAGTAATAAAGAGAACATGGGAATCACTTCACAATACTTCGTGCCAAGCCGTAAATCCGTTCTGAACTCTGACGCCTTCTTGAAGCAAGGACCATCTCCTGAGAGCATGAAAACTGCCGTATTGGATCAAATGGCAGCGGCTCGCGTACGTCAGGGCTTCGTTAACTTCCAAAAAATTGATGACAAAATGAAGCTGCATTTCGATGCGATCTATACGCAAGCAGGTACAATTCCTGACATCTTGAAAAAGATGGAAACGGATGTAAACACGGTTCTTGCCCAATAATCGAATGAATTAGAAACTGTGGCCAAGCCGAAACAGCTTGGCCATTGTCTTACAAAGGAGTGGAGACTACACTATGGAAATATATAGAACGGCCACCCTCGAGGTGCCTGCAACAACCGAAATCAAGAAAAAAAAGAATGCCTTTAGTAGAATTAAACGCAGAAATGCGATCTATGGATATTTGTTTATTGCTCCGATGATGCTTGGTTTCTTGATCTTCATGGCAGGACCGATTATTAGCGCATTTGGACTTAGCTTTACCGATTATTCGCTCTTGCATGCAACAAAATTTGTTGGTGTAGATAACTATGTGCAGGTTATCACGAAGGACGAACTGTTCTGGACTTCTGTGAAGAATACGTTGTATTTCTCAGCAGGACTGATCCCGCTCAATCTCATTCTCGCTTTAGGACTAGCTTTATTATTATCGACAAAACTTCCCGGTGTAGGCATCTTCCGTACCGCTATCTTCACCCCAGTCGTCACGTCCATTATCGTGTGGGCCATTGTGTGGAAATATGTATTTGCAACGGATGCTGGACTGGTGAATCAGATATTGCATTTCTTCGGTATAACAGGACCTGCCTGGATGTATAATACGAAGCTGGTGATGCCGGTCGTTATTGTGGTCAGCGTACTGAAAAAAGTGGGTATGAACATGGTTATCTTCCTCGCAGCGCTTCAAGACGTGCCGAAGATGTACTATGAAGCGGCAACCATTGATGGTGCTACGAAATGGAAGCAGTTCACCAAAATCACATTACCGATGATTTCACCGTCCCTATTTCTAACCCTGATCATTACCTTAATCGGCTCACTTAAAGTGTTTTCACAGATCAGTGTAATGACGGATGGCGGCCCTGGTAATAGCACAAGCGTACTTGTGTATTACATTTATAAGCTAGCCTTCAAAACGTATGATCTGGGCTACGCATCTGCCGTCGCGTTTATCCTCTTCTTCCTAGTTCTGGTGCTCACGATGGTGCAGTGGAATTTCAGAAAAAGGTGGGTGCACCATGAGCAATAAATCCATACGGATGCTAAGTAATACGTTTACCTATGTTCTTCTAACGATTGTCTCAGCCGTGATTTTGATGCCGTTTGTTTGGATGCTGACAACCTCACTCAAGGAACAGTCGAAAATATTTTCATTTCCACCGCAGTGGATACCGCATCCAATTGTATGGTCTAACTACTCGCAGGTTTTCTCAACGCAACCGCAATTCTTACTGCACTATGCGAACAGTCTTTACATCGCGATATTGGTGACGGTCGGAACGTGCATCTTCGGTGCGTTAGCTGGATTTGCTTTTGCCAAGATTACCTTTCCTTTCAAAAATGTCTTCTTCCTCATTCTGCTAAGCGGGATGATGATCCCGAATGAGGTAACGATTATTCCGAACTTTATTTGGTTCTCGAAGCTGGGACTGGTGAACAATCACTTCCCTCTAATCATTCCACCGATGCTGGGGGCAGGTGGAATCTTCGGGGTGTTCTTACTTCGTCAGTTCTACATCACGATCCCTAAGGATCTAGATGAAGCTGCTGAAATTGATGGCAGTACACCTTGGCAAACCTTTTGGCGAATCATGGTGCCGATGGCTACGCCGGCTTTCGCTACATTATCTATCTTTACCTTCTTAAATAGCTGGGAGGACTTTCTCGATCCATTAATTTATATCAGCTCGTCTAAGCTGTTTACGCTTCCGATCGCGATGAAGTTATTCACGGATACAGCAGGGACGGACTGGCATTTGCTCATGGCGGCTTCTGTTATGGCTACAGTTCCACTCTTACTCGTATTCTTCTTGGCTCAAAAGAAATTCATTGATGGGATTGCAACGACAGGTTTGAAGTAGAAGTAGAAATAGAAGAAGAATTGAGGAGTCCATATGATATGGATGCCTCGAATGTGTTTCAACCTTCACTTGACAATGCATACTGTAATTATAATTACAGTATGCATTAACATTTCTAGAGAAGGTGGCGGACGAATGTTGAACATTGCAATTTGTGATAGGGTTGTCGCAGCAACAAGTATGTGGGCTTCGGGCTCTTGTAAGTCCACATTGATGAATGGACATAATGGGGGAAGCCAAGCCATCAGAGCCTTGGTAAGTAAACGTGTCGCCACGCATCGAAAACCAGAACTTTTTACAAACAGATCTTTACAGATGTTTGCTGGTGGTGGCAGCTTCGCTAGTACACCCCCTTGTTCTTGTGAGCTGATTTTATGGAAGCCGATGATTTGCCCGCTTTGCCGATACGGAAAAATAACTCATCTCAACGGGCGAGACGGGCTTTGGTTTCGGTTCTCCCATCGTTTTCATTGACACTCCGTCCTGGCTTCGTCCGAGCAGTCACGGCGATGTCTCCCTTCTTCTAACTTCATGCCAATAAAATCGACGACCTGCTGCAGCGAAGCGAATCCTCCAGCGGCATCCCCGTTTTTTTTAGGCAGGATATCAGCCGGATCGTATTGATGTTTTCCAGCCGGTAGACGCGGTGCCCGTTGTCTTTCCGGTCCGCCCGGGGCAGCAGCGCGATCTTTTCGTAATAACGGATCGTATCCTCGGAAATATCGGTTTGCTCGGCGGTTTGCTTAATCACGAAAATACCGCACTAATTACTGGCGCAAACGCCGGGATCGGGTTGGAACTAACCGGAAATTGCTGTCAGAGAACGGGCAGGTGGTTGCTTTGAACCGTTCCGACTTTCCAGCAGACGATTGGAGAATCCAAAAATCCGTCAAGAGCGGATTACTTCATATATATAAAACGGCTGATTCGCGATTAACGCCAATCAACTGTATGAGGGTGCTCTCGGTGAACGCCCTTTAGCTGAGAAGGCTGTCGACCTATACTGTCGGCAGCCTCCTCCTGTTTTAATGAGCTATTGTTCTGCGTTAATTCAATGACTTAGATGGACTAAATCAAGTTTCATCTTGGAAATGTTGATGAACTTTCAAGTAATCATATAAATCCAACTATGCGCGATAATAAAAAATATTTTGAAACAGAACAATTAAAGAGCGTTCTTCTTTCTGAGATAAATGACCCATTTTGCTTCTCGATAGAAGAATTTTAATATATTAGAATAACGTTTCATGGGAGGAATAAGCAATGAAGATCTTGTTGGTCGAGGACGAAACCAAGATCAGGCAGGGCATTCGTAATCTTGTGGAGTCAATAGTCCCTGAGCAGCTGCAGGTGGCAGAAGCGGCAAACGGTAAAGAAGCCCTGGACTGGTTAAAAAAACAAGAAGGTGTTGACGTCGTTATAACCGATATCCGCATGGGCGTCATGGACGGAATCGAGATGTTGAAGCGGGCCAAGGAATCTCATCCCGATATTTCGTTCGTTATTATTAGCGGATATGAGGATTTCGTTTATGTAAGGGAAGCTCTTCGCTACGGCGTTGTGGATTATTTGCTCAAGCCCATTGATCGCATGGAGCTAGCGCGGGTTATAAATAAAATTAAAATGCAGGCAGAAACGAAAAAAGAGGGAGCCCAATCCTCCGCCGGAGAGAAGAATGAGGATAAGGAACGATCATTGATCCGCAAGGTAAAGGAGCTGGTGAATGAATTCGTAGACCATGATCTGTCCTTGCAATTTCTTGCCGAGCGCGTGTACCTCCATCCCAAATATTTATCTGATATGTTTAAACGCGAGGCAGGCCAGAACCTATCCGATTATGTGATGGAACGCAGGATGGATAAAGCAAAGAAGCTGCTTAAAGAAACGATGCTTAAGGTGCCTGATATCTCGATGATGTGCGGCTTCGCTAATCCTAAATATTTTCGATTCGTCTTTAAGCAACAAACGGGTACAACGCCAAATGAGTACAGGGAGCAGTAAAAACATCTTACCATTTTGGCCTCAATTAACAGGTACACGCTTAATGCTCTTCGTGGGTACGAACAACTACCTTCATTAGAAGCAGGCAGAAAGACTAGAACAAGTCCGGAAAGGGCTTCATAAGGAAAATCAATCGGTAATTTCGGCATACTTAACACATATAAGAGACTTGAACATATTTATTCAGCTAGAAAACACTTCACCTTTTCTAGCAAATTTGGCATGGTGCGATTATCTGAATAATTCCAACTACTCGACACCTAAGAAGCTTTTTTTGGTGAGCCTGTCATTAATGTCCTTACGATTTTGGGTGTATTCTGGATAGAGTGTCATTATGCCGACGTTATTTTTTTAATATAATTTATTATGTAAGCGTTTTAACAAAATTGCAAAAGGGGGATGAACAGACATGTATAGAAAGATCGTTCTGGTCTTTATTTGTTTTTCAATGATTTTTAGCTATGGAATATTGGTCAAGCCTCTTGAAACCCACGCGTCTGAGTCATGGGATGTGATCAATGACGATCTTAACAATTACGTGGCGGGATGGACTGGAACGGGGACGAGTGTCGGATCAATTACGCAAAATAACGGCTATGTTACCATCCTCGACCAAAGTGACAGATCATACTATTTGATCAAAAACAATTTTACTGCGCCTACAGGTGCTTTTACATTCGGAATAAGGGCGAAGGTGGGTACAGCCAATACGTTGAATGAATTTACTGTTCGAAGCGGGAGTTATCTTATCAGTCTTTATTTAACGTACGGAACCTCGGGATCCGCTCAGAACAAAGCGTCGAGCCCTAGCAAAACCTATACGCTGGATACGACGGTATATCATGATTACAGGGTTGTCGTTCATGCGAATTACACCTATGACTTATATGTGGATGGCATCCAAAGATGGACTGGGGCCGCTAATGGAACGGGAGGATCGTCGGTAATTAAAATCGGCGGAGATACTGCTTCGTTTGCAGATATCCAGCTTGATTATTTCCAAATGGGCAGAGGTGAGATCATACCTGTAAAAGCAGCCGAGATCACATCTATTTTGCCGGTAAGTGTAAGCGCTTCTCCGGGAGCCATTCCCCCTCTTCCTGGGTTCGTTACGGTTGTCTACGATGACTCAACGACGGCATTAGCAGCAGTTACATGGGATACCATTAATCCTCAGCAATACGCAGAAGAGGGCATCTTCGTCGTTGATGGCGTTGTATCGGGAACGGCACTACGAGCGAAGGCGAACGTCACGGTGGCTACGGATGAATATGACAGACTCCGAGAAAAGCTGAAGGTCATGTTGAACGGTGGAACAACCTTCGATACGAATGATGCAGAAATAGCGAATCAGATTGCATCTATCACCACGAATGCACAAGCCTCTTGGGCCACTATGGATAAAACAGCGAATAGAAGCTATCTATGGAGCGATCTGGGCACTGGTACGAAATCCGCGGAAATCACTTCAGGATACACACGTCTGGAGGATCTGGCCATCGCCTACTCGACGAAGGGGTCAACGCTATATGGCGATGCCGCACTTCTGACGGATATTATCAGCGCTCTGGATTGGATGTATGTGAAGCGGTACAACGAGAATGTTACTAATTCATACGATAACTGGTGGGATTGGAAAATTGGGGCACCCATTGCGCTTAACGAGACTGTCGTTCTGCTATATAACCAATTATCGCCAACGCAGATCAATAACTATATGAACGCAGTGGATCATTTTACGCCTACTGTTAACATGACTGCTGCCAATCGGGTATGGCAAAGCCAGGTCATTGCGGTTCGCGGAATCATCGTGAAGAATAGCGCTAAGATCGCCAATGCGCGGGATGGACTGAGCAATGTATTCACGTATGTTACTTCCGGAGATGGGTTTTACACGGATGGTTCGTTCATTCAGCACGAAATCATCGCCTATAGCGGAGGATATGGTGCGACCATGCTAGAAAGCATTTCCGACTTGCTCTATTTATTGGACGGCTCAACTTGGTCGATTACTGATCCGAAGGTTGATAATGTCTATCATTGGGTCTACGATACTTTTGAACCTATCATGTATAAAGGTCTTGCAATGGACATGACGAGAGGGCGGGAAATCTCGCGTTCATATGTAACCGATCATCTTGCGGGGCAACGGATTACGAAAGCGGTACTTCGATTATCCCAGATGGCCCCTAGTACTCACGCAGCGAATTTCAAGAGCATGGTGAAGCACTGGATAGAAGCGGATACATACGCGAACTTCTTCTTGAATTCCTCTATCGAACAGATCGTACTCGGTAAGGGAATAATCAATAATTCGGAGGTTATCGCTCGGAATAGTCCGAATGGCTTCTGGCAGTTTGCGAATATGGACGAGGCTGTTGTTCGTCGTCCAGATTACAGCATGGCTCTGAAAATGTTTTCCAGCCGCACCGCGAATTACGAATCCATAAATTCGGAGAATTTAAAGGGCTGGCATACGGGAGATGGTATGACCTACCTGTATAATAGCGACCTTGGCCAGTTTAGCGATGATTTCTGGCCGACGGTTAATCCATATCGATTACCTGGGACCACGGTGGATACGCTGGTAAGATCGAACGGGGGAGGAAATAAATTAGGTAAGGATTGGGTAGGAGGCACGGAAATCTTAGGGCAATTCGGCGCAACAGGGATGGAGTTGGACGACACTAACAGCACGCTTACGGCTAAGAAATCTTGGTTTATGTTCGACAATGAAATCGTTGCAATAGGCTCGGGAATTACGAGCACTGATAACAGAACGATCGAGACGATCATAGATAACCGTAAGATTAATAGCAGCGGAAATAATGTCTTTACCGTTGACGGTACAGCCCAGCCTATGGGGTTAGGATGGACGGACACACTGAATGCAGTGAACTGGGCACATTTGGCGGGGGATACAGCCGGCTCGGATATCGGGTATTATTTCCCTGAGGCAGCCAGTGTGCATGCTCTGAGAGAAGCAAGATCAGGGAAATATACGGCTATCGACGGAAGACCTGGAACGTTAGATACACTCATTACGAGCAATTATTTAACGTTTTGGTTTGATCATGGTGCCAATCCGAATAATGGAACCTATCAATATGTTACGCTTCCGAATCGCTCTGCTACGCAGACAGCCGATTATGCCAACAGTCCCGATGTGACGATTCTGGAAAATTCCCCCGATGTTCATGCGGTTAAGGAAAATACCCTGAACATTGTCGGAGTCAACTTCTGGAACGATATCACGCATACGGTGAAGGTAGATGGAAGAGATTGGATTACTAGCAACAAGAAGGCTTCGGTAATGACCCATGAGACATCTAGCAACCTGGATGTGTCCGTATCAGATCCGACGCATAGCAATTCCGGCTCCATTACGATAGAGATCAATGAGGCGGCGACTGGTGTTATTGCAGCTGATTCCGACATAACCATTACGCAACTGAGTCCAACGATAAAATTTTCGGTGAATACGGCTGGCGCAAGAGGAGCGACAATCCACGCTAACTTCAATCTGGCGCATACGATGGCTTTGCCAGATGCCCCGACATTAACCAATGTTGAAACGGGTAATCACTCGGTAAAAGTGAACTGGAACAGCGTAAGCTCGGCAACGGGCTATTATGTAAAATACGGAACAGCAAATGGCATATATACGAAGAAAATACCTTTGGGTGTGACGAACAGCTTTACGATTTCCGGTTTAACCGAAGGAACGCAGTATTTCTTTGCCGTCTCGGCCTATAATCAGAATGGCGAAGGTATCAATTCGAATGAAATAGGCGCTTCTCCGTTTGTAGCGAATTGGAATTTGATTGACGATGAATTAAGCAATTATGTTAATGGCTGGTTCACTCAGGGTACAGGAATAGGCTCTGTAACGCAGAAGAATGGCTATATAACGGTTCTCGATCAAGATGATAGATCCTATTATTTAATTAAAAGCAATTTTACAGCACCAACAGGAGCGTTTACATTCCAGGCAAGGGCTAAGGTAGGTGCTGCCAATACGCTAAGCGAATTCACAATCCGGAGTGAAAAATATCTGATAAGTTTGTACTTAACCTATGGTACAACTGGAACTGTGCAGAACACCGCCTCTAATCCGAGTAAAGTCTATACGTTGAATACGACTGTTTATCATGACTATACGATCGTCGTTCATTCGGATTACACTTATGATTTATATGTAGATGGTCAACAAGTTTGGACCAGTGCCCACAATCTTGGAACGGGAACGTCTCTTATTAAAATCGGCGGTGATACCGCGTCACTTGCTAACCTTGATATTGATCGCATAAAAATGGGCAATGGGGAAATAGCGCCGCCGCCTCCTTTGATTACATCGATAGCGGCAGTGAACGTCGACACGGTCCAAGGCATAGCGCCAAGCTTGCCATCAACGGTTACGGCTAGGTATGACGATGAGTCTACGGCGACGTTCCAAGTGATCTGGGACACAATAGATTCATCTGCGTATGCACAAGAAGGCACCTTTGCCGTGAATGGGATGGTGTTAGGGTCGGATCTGCAAGCAACAGCGCAAATAACGGTATCCGCGGCACCTGTGACCATCGTGGGTATTGATCCGGTGTTTGTAACGACGATTGCCGGAACTGCACCTCAATTGCCGACAAGCGTCAATGCGAAATATAGCGATAATACTTCGGCAGCCAAATCAGTTGTTTGGGATAGCATCGCTTCAACGCAATATGCACAGGAAGGCACCTTTGTCGTAAATGGAATGGTGGCAGGAACGGGACTGCAAGCAACAGCGCAGATAACGGTATCCGCGGCACCTGTGACCATCGTAGGTTTTGATCCAGTGTTTGTAACGACAATTGCTGGAACTGCACCTCAATTGCCGACAAGCGTCAATGCGAAATATAGCAATAACACTTCGGCAGCCAAAGAAGTTGTTTGGGATAGCATCGCTTCAACGCAATATGCACAGGAAGGCACCTTTGCCGTAAATGGAACGGTGGCAGGGACGGATCTGCAAGCAACAGCGCAGATAACGATATCCGCGGCACCTGTGACCATCGTTGGTTTTGATCCAGTGTTTGTAACGACAATTGCTGGAACTGCACCTCTATTGCCGACAAGCGTCAATGCGAAATATAGCGATAATACTTCGGCAGCCAAACTAGTTGTTTGGGATAGCATCGCTTCAACGCAATATGCACAGGAAGGCACCTTTGTCGTAAATGGAATGGTGGCAGGAACGGGACTGCAAGCAACAGCGCAAATAACGGTATCCGCTACACCTGTGACCATCGTTGGTACAGTACCACCTGTAACAGATCAAAAAGATACAGTAACTGTTCCAGCGGATCAGCTTTCAGAAGGTAAGGATGGGAAGATAACTGTAGAGGTAGCGTCGGATGCAAGAGAAGTGAAATTGCCAGCCAATGCTGCGGATTTGTTGGGTCAGAACAAGCTTGAGATTAAGTCAGATAACCTTTCTGTGGATATTCCTACTGAATTGCTAAGCAAACTGACGGGTTCGTTATCAGCTGAAGAACTGAAAGGCAGCCAAGTTTCCTTGAAATTTGATGCATTAACAGATTCAGAAGCATCAAGCATCGTAACAAAAGGTGAAACGGCATCGAATTCTCAAATTAAGCTAACTGGTCAAGTTTACGAATTTAAATTGTCTGTAACGGATGTAAATGGCAATACAATTGCCACTTTGTCGAAATTCGATCAACCTATGACGATTCATTTCAGTGTTGATGCTAGTGTTGATTCGAATAAAGTTGGTGTGTATTACATCTCTGACGATGGCAAGCTAGAATATATTGATGCCAAATTCGAGAACGGTGAGTTTGTAGCTCAAATCAGCCATTTCAGTAAATATGCTGTTTTGGAAGTGACCAAATCGTATAGCGATGTTCCAAGTTCACACTGGGCATCTACGGTGATCAAGAATTTAGTTGCTAAACAAATTGTTAGTGGAGCTAGCGATACAACGTTTAATCCTGAAGGCAATGTAACTCGTGCCGAGTTTACTAAACTTCTTGTACAAGCGTTGAAGCTAACAGCTACCGTTGAAATTTCATTCACGGATGTAGATTCCAATGATTGGTACGCTAATTATATTTCAATCGCTGTTAAAGCAGGCATAGTAACTGGAAAGAGCGAAACATTCTTCGCTCCGAATGCACAAATTACTCGTGAAGAAATGGTTACCATGATGATGCGTGCTTATGCAATCTTGAACACTGCTCCACAAACAGGAACATCTGCCCAATTCTCAGATGCAAGTGAAGTGTCCTCTTGGGCAACAGAATATGTCAATGCCGCTGCCAAGCTTCAATTGATTCAAGGCCGCGCAGAAGGTAGATTCGCTCCAAAAGGTGTGTCGACTCGCGCCGAAGCAGCGCAAGTTATCTACAACATGTTGAAAAAGTAAAACTGATCAACAAATTGTAACGACAATTGCTGGAACTGCACCTCAATTGCCGACAAGCGTAAATGCGAAATTTAGCGATTACACTTCGGCAGACAAATCAGTTGTATCGACTACAAGCTTAGTCCGGGTGAAGATCCCGAGGTCGCAAAGTCGGGTTTCATGGCTTGCGGAGAGTGTTTCGATTTCAGTATGGAGCTCTTGGGCATTGGATGTGCAGCACGGCAGCTCATGGAATACGAAAGCAGATAATAATGTAATTCCAGCCAATATTTCGTTTTGAGCTAACGAGAATCTATAGTTGAGGATCTGCTTTGCGGCAGATCCTTTTTTGTTTTTGGGCAGATTAGATTCATCATTTTATATATTCAAACAATATTTCTTAGTATCGTTCCGCAGACACTGCTGCATAGAAACTTCTTTGCCGGGATATATTGGATCAATTTTAGTATGGCAAGGGACGATGCATCAAACTTTACACTGCGTTTCATACATTTGGTTTGTTATATTCATTTCTTGCATCAAAACCATATTATTATTGCTATATGCATTCAAATACTTTAGGATAGGCATTAAAAATCTTAAAATAAGTGGTGACAACCTTGTATAAAGTGCTGATTGTTGAAGATGAGTTGGAAATTCGCAGAGGCATGTTGAATCATTCGATCTGGAATGAATTAGGGATTGAGTTTGTTTTCGATGCTGATGACGGTCTATCTGGTATGGAAATTATTAAACAAGAGCCGGATATTCGTTTAGTGATCACAGATATTAAAATGAAGCGTATGTCTGGCATGGAATTTATTCAAAAGCTGCACGGGGAATTGTCATTCACAGGGAAAGTGATTATTATTAGCGGCTATGATGATTTTCAGTTCGCTCGTAAAGCTATGAACTATGGTGTAATCGACTATTTGCTTAAGCCTGTCAATATGACTGAATTGAAACAGGTTATTATAAAAACGATATCTGTGTTAGAGAGAGAAGAGCAGCAGCAATATAATCTCAGTATGATTGAGGATGTTATCCCTAAATTAAGAGAAACCTTACTGCAAGGAATGATAGAGCATCCATTGAGCTCGGTTCTAGAACCACAATTGTTACATCAATTGCAGCAGTGCAATCTTAATTGGTTGTGCCACACTAATCTGTTAATGATGGTGCTCGAAGCAGATAACTTAAAGTCTTATTCACAGCAGGGGAAAGCAGGGAGTGAGAAGAATCGGATCCTGTTTGCTATTGGTAATGTTTTGGAGCATTCATTGAAAGAACATAGTAAAAGTGCAGGGAGTTATGTTTTTTTTCGTTCAACTCTCGAAGATAAATGGATTGTAATTTTGGGGGTAAATCAACCCCAGGCTATTACATTTTTTCAATGGTTAAATGATTTTAAAGCCTTGCTGCATGCTCGTATGAAAATGTATGTTAAGGTGAGTGCGAGTATCGTTATTACCTCAGAGGGTTCTTTGGAATCGTTACATGCTTTATATGAGGAAGCACTTTTGAGATTAACGCATATCAAGATTTACGGAAACCCAGAACCTTCAGACGAATTTGAACTGGAGGGGATGCAACAACCCAGAGAAATTGATCTTCTGATGGAAGCTAAAGCTTTGGTTGATTTATTGAAGCATGGAGAAGAACAAGATGTTCAAGAAGCTATAGCCTATTTTCCAGTAATGATTAGGGAATGGGGGGTCACTCAGCTTAGAGATTTACATCATCGTGTGTTTGAGTGGTTGCTTGAAATTTTTGACGAAGCGAGAAAGGCGGGGTGGAAGCAAGAGGAGTGGAAGAAAAATCCTCTCGTAATCTGGGAGAAAATTGAGTCTTTCGATACCATGGAGGCACTACAACCGCAAGTATTAAGCTATCTAATACAAGTGAATTCAGAACTGCATGGTAATGCCCATAATCAAATTCTCCAAAAAGCAGAAGGTTATATACAAGCGCATTTTACAGAACAAATCACGATTCAAGCGGTCGCTGAGTACGTATTTATCACGCCAGAATGGTTAAGCACGTTATTTAAAAAACATTATGGAACTACATTGTTGGAGCATGTGACCCATATGAGAATAGAAAAGGCAAAGTTATTACTCCAAGATATAAGCTTAAAAATATATCAAATCAGTAACGAAGTTGGTTATAAGGATACGGTATATTTTTCGAAATTATTTAAAAAGAGATGCGGCTATACACCCAAAGAATATCGCAACCTGAAAGGGATTCAAATTGATGACTGAGCGATCACTAGGCCACCAACTGTCTATGCGCTATAGGTTCATGTTTGTTTTTTTTATTCTCATTGTGCTTCCTTTTGGATTGGTAGGGTATATAGCGCTTTACAAATCAGAACAGACAATTCAAATTGCCAATCGTGTTGCTGTTGTTCAAACGGGAAAAAGCTTGGATCATTTTTTTCGTTATGTGCTCAATGAACAAGATAAACTGATGGCTTCTGATGAATTACAAGCCTTGTTCAGTGTCCCACAGAATAATTTGGATGATATTTCCTATGCGGATAAGTTATTATCCTATACAGATACGGTTAATTATTCAAATAAACTATTTAAAATACGGTTGCTGCCCTTAGAACCAGCAAAACATATAACATATATGAGATCGATCTACGGTCTGACGAATATTGAAAATGAGTCGTGGTTTAAGGAAATCGTTCAGCAAGGCCGCCCCTTCTGGAAGGTTTTCGTTCCTGCCGATCAACCAAGCTTGTTCATCCAGCCTACATTCAGCAGTGTCAAAAGACTTCACAGTCTAAGGAACTTTAACCCTATCGGCGTAGTTAGTATGGACATTCGACCGTCTGTCCTTGCAGATTTTATATACCCAATCAAGCAGTTTCAGAATCAAAAAATCATGCTGCTGAGCAAGGATAATCAGATTATCTACAGCACGGATGGAAAATATGATAATCAGGACCTTGATCAGGACTTGAAGAATGCGCTTCTTGATTCTCTCAATTCAAAGACAATGCAATATAATGGGAAAGAATCGTTAGTTAATATGTCCGAATTATTCGATAATGAACTAAAACTTGTTAGCATTACACCTACGAGGGATTTGAATAATCCGGTTTCAATCTTAAATAAATTAACCTTATCTTTTCTTATTTTTTATTTCGTTCTTGCAATTTTACTCGTTGGCTATCTTACGGTTAAATATACAACTCCGATATCAACGCTTGTTCGTCAAATGAAAACGATCGCAAGAAATAACTTCAATGAAACAACCATAGCAAGCTCGAAGTTCGCCGCAAGGAATGATGAGGTTGGATGGTTATATCGTGGTATGCATAATATGATTAGCGAGATTCACAAATTGATTCAGGAAACGAAGGATTCGGAAAAACGTAAAAAACAGCTGGAGTTTAAGGTGTTAGCTTATCAGATTAATCCTCATTTTCTTTACAATACCTTGGATACAATACGTTGGAAGGCCGAAGCGCATCATATCGCTGAGATTAGTGAGATCGTTACTTCATTAAGCACACTATTCCGCCTCAGTTTGAACCGTGGCAAAGAGTTTACACAGGTAAATAGAGAATTAGAGCTCTTGAACTCCTATATTCAAATAGAGAAGGCAAGGCATACGAGTCCCATACGAGTCACATTTATGATTGAAGATGAAATTCTTGCGCTTCCAATCATGCGCCTCATTCTCCAACCTTTAGTTGAAAATGCTATTCGTCATGGGATTGCCAACAAAGGAGATGCCGGAATCATCATTATTCAAGGAACAAAAAATGAGGATAGTATTTGCTTTAGGATCACAGACAATGGGCCTGGCATTACCGACGATGTCAAAAAAACGTTGTTTGATCCATTATCAGAAATGAAAAGAGACAATGAAGGCGGAGTAGGACTGATTAATGTTCATGAGCGTTTAAGGCTATATTTTGGCGAGCCTTATGGGTTGGAGGTGCAAAGCGAGTTGAATCGAGGCACGACGATTGTGCTGTTACATCCAATTTTACCTGAAAATACTACGGAGCTAGAGTAGTAAGCTAATATGCAGAAAAGAGATGACTCAAGAGATGACTCTAATAACAGAGTCATCTCTTTTTTATTCACATTAGATTTGTATCAGAAAAGCTTAGATCTGTCTCATATGAAAGAGAGAACATGGATGGTATCCTATTTTACAGGAGGGAAGACACTATGAACGAGAACGAATTTAGTATACCCCGCAAACAGAAGCGCAAGGACTCATTTAAACTATTTAAGTCCCAACTATCTTTGCAAATGATGGTTCTGCCAAGCATGGTTTTTCTGCTCGTATTTGCTTATATCCCTATTACTGGAAATATAATTGCCTTTCAGAATTTCAGTATTACCTCTGGATTCTTGGGAAGTCCGTTCGTTGGTCTTAAAAATTTCACCGAGATGTTCTCAGATCCTACCTTCTACACAGCAATGAAAAATACAGTTATTCTAAGTTCCCTATATTTGGTTGTAGTTTTCCCTGCTCCTTTGTTATTTGCTTTAGTTATGAATGAAATTCCATTTTTGCGGTTGAAAAAAATTGTGCAAACGACAAGTTATTTGCCTTATTTCATATCGTTCGCCATGGTAGCTTCGATGTGGATTTTTCTTCTAGATGACAAAGGGATTGTCAATCAATCGCTACTGTTACTTCATCTTGTACAGCATCCGATTCAATTCTGGACGGAGCCGGGATTGTATAGACCTTTATCACTACTAGTAAGTATGTGGAAAGAAGTTGGTTGGGGAGCAATCATTTATTTAGCTGCAATATCGGGAATCAATCCCGAATTATATGAGGCTGCTACAATGGACGGGGCAAATCGGATCAAGAAGATTACACATATCACATTACCGAACCTTATTCCATTATTTGCAATCCTCTTTATTTTGAAAATTGGCACCTTGTTTAACGGTAATCTGGATCAATCGATTTTACTTGGCAATTCATTTAATAAAGAAACTTCTTATGTAATTGAGTATTACTCTTTGCAAATGGGCTTGGAGTTAACGCGATATTCGTATGCGACAGCAGTAAGTTCCTTTCAAGCTGTGGCGTCTTTGATTCTCGTATTAATTGCCAATTGGTTCTCCGGTAAAGTGTCCGGCAATCGTTTGTTTTAATTTAACTGTACGGGAGTGACTGCAATGCGATCACAAATTAAGCTAACCACAGAAGACAAGGTCGTAAATAGTGCTGTAATTGTCATTTCCATAATCGTGCTTTTTGCAGCCTTTTATCCGATTTATTATCTATTGATTTACTCGTTAAATGATCCAGTGGATGCGGCAAGCGGTAATCTATACTTATATCCGCGACAATTTACCTTTGCTAATTATGGCGTTGTTTTTAAAGACCCGCAGCTCTTGCATTCGTTTCTTATTACAATTGCACGAACCTTAATTGGTACTATTACTGGCGTGTTGTTTACAGCTATTGCGGCCTATGCACTTTCCAAAGAGCGTTTAATGTTTAGGAAGTTTTATTCACTTTTTGGCCTAATTACAATGTATATAAGCGGTGGGTTAATACCTACCTATCTGTTATTGCGAAATCTACATTTGTTGAATTCATTCTGGGTATACATTATACCGTCTTTGTTCAATATTTATAATGCGCTTCTGCTAATGGCGTTCTTTCGAGAGATGCCTGCGGAGCTTGAGGAATCTGCCAAGGTGGATGGTGGAGGCGATTTCTATATTTTCTTACGGATCATTCTTCCATTATCTAAGCCGGTGCTTGCAACAGTGTCTTTGTTCGTCGCAGTGAATCATTGGAACGATTGGTTTAGCTCAGCTTACTTTGTTTCGAACCAGCAGTTATGGACATTGCCAACAATTATTGTACGCATGCTATCGGATACCACGATTGTTGATAAAATGCAAAACCTGCCGCCTAACATGAGAGTTGACCCTCTATCGACGCTGCTGGCGATTAAATATGCAACGTTGATTGTAACTGTGATACCGATTACGATCGTTTATCCCTTTATCCAGAAATACTTCGTGCAGGGCATGATGGTTGGAGCCATCAAAGCCTAAAGTGACAGCTTGAACATTGTGTCAGAGGCTCATATTAGCCTATTGATATATAAAATAAGGGGAGGAAGTTTACAATGAAGAACTCATTTAAAAGCTTATCCGTATTACTGATTGCATGTTCTATGATGACCATGTTTGCAGGTTGTGCAAAGAAAGAGGATACTGTGGTACCAAAAACGTCCACAGTGCCTGAAGCAAGCGCAAAAGCTGGTAATTCCCCTTTAACACAGAGCCTATACTCAGACCGTGCTTGGTATAGTGATTGGACTGGTGCTGGAGCCAAACGGATTACGGCTAAGACGGGAGTAAGCTTCAATGTTAAGAAGCCTGTGCAAGATGATAGCGATGGTAAAGATATTTCATTGATGATAGCGAGCAATAGCTTGCCTGATGTTATGGTGGTCGATACGGGGAATAAAATGCTTCAGAAATTAATTGATGGTAATTACTTGTATTCCATGGATGAGTTGATTGATAAGTATGCACCAAACCTGCGTACCACCTTGAATGAGCAGTATGGACCCGAGCTATTGACCAATTTCAAGGAAAAAGACGGTAAAACTTATAAACTGGTATCCGGATATCAGACGCAAAAATATTTAGAAGAAGCAAAGAAAAATGCTGGATTGGCGCCTGTTTGGTTGCCGCAACTTGTAGTACGTAAAGATTACTACGATGAAATTGGACGTCCGGATACATCGAGTCCTGAGAAATTTCTAACTGCACTTAAGGAAATGGCTAAGAAACATCCTGACAAGATCCCTTATCTCGGCGATAAAGGGCAGCATTCAGATGATTTGAATTGGTTCTTACCTCAATTCGGTATCACACCTTATTATGTAAGCGGCAATGAAGTTAAGAATACAATTCATGATCCAGCTTGGAAAGAAATGATTAAGTTCGGCTTTACTATGGCTAGCAATGGATTATTAACGAAGGAATCCTTTGTTAACACTGGTGATGTTACAGCGCAAAAAGTGGCTGCTGGTGATTCCATTGTCTCAGCTTTGAATTCAGCCGCTGAGAATTCCGCACCGCCTAAAGACAATCCGAAAACCAAGTTTGAAATGCTTCAGCCGTTCAGCAGCTACATCTCTCCATCTATTCCAAAAGGTTGGATGGCGTTGGTAATCCCAAAAAGTAATAAAAATCCAGAGCGCACGATGAAATTATTGGAATATGCGGCTTCTAAAGAAGGACAGGTTGATTTCTCCTTTGGTGTAGAAGGAACAAGCGCAGATGATTTCAAGGATATTGCAAATGGTCCGCATTTCTTCTATAACAAATCCGTACCTAATGATTATTATCCGCAAGGCAAGCCAACCTTTACAAAGAGCTTTAATGACGCCTTGAACAAAGACTGGAACGGTACATGGAATCAAGTTGGATTCGGTGAGCATATTGTTTTGATTTCGAACTGGGCTATATCCAACACGGTACAGTGGAGTCCACAGGATCCGAAAAAAGTGGCTTACGATAAATTGATGTCCCCCAAAATGAAATATTATCCCGAATTTAATTTTAGTATTGACAGCGCAAGCGATTTAGGGGTAATTGATGCTAAAATTAAGACTTTAAAACAAACCTATTTAACTAAGTTGATCTTTGCTCAATCTACAGGAGAATTTGATTCCTTATTCGCTGAATTTGAGAAGAAAGCTGATGATCTTGGCATTGCCAAGTTAGAAGCCGAGTATACCAAACAATATGGGGAATTAAAGGCTAAACTAGGCAGTAAATAAATTAAATATGTGAGAGAGGAAGCAGGATACACAAACGGTTTCCTCTCTTTTCTTTTTCTGACAGCATGAAGATTAAACATTTGGAGGTAAAGGGTATGTTTACATTAGAGAATGAGCATTTGACTATGCATTTGTATGGATGGCCTGGGGTTAAGGCATATAAACATAAGTTAACTGGAGTCGTGATGCAGGGCAGCAGCGCAGAAGGTAAACTAGCTGTAAATGGGAAAGTGACGCATTGGGAAGAATGGGATGTGCATGCGATGCACATGGCTGATCTGCTAACGGTTTCCTACAGCTTGCATTTAAAAGAATCGGATCTCAAATTAGCTATCGAATATCGATTGGAAAATAATGAGCTTGTTATGAAATGGCGTGTTGTGGAGGATACGTCTTTTTGTTTGGAGCGATTGGATTGGATTGACCAACCTTTGCTTACTTGTGATCAAGATGCATTTACTTTTGCTCGCTCAGAGATTCAACAAAAAAGCTGGAAATTGATTCCTGGCGGCGGAAGAGGGTTATATGACAGAAAGCAATTGAAAGCGAGTATTCAAGACGCCATTGCGGATGGACACGCTGTGCCTACTATGCATACTTGTGTGTTCAATGATGATGTATGCTGCTTTGTTTACAGCAATTATCCGGTCATTCCGCTGCTTAGTGAGGTGTCGGGACAGGGTGCTCATTCAAATAGATCGGTTCGTTACACAATTAGCCTAAATACTTACCAGTATCGGGTGCGTAATCAGACAATGGAGCCATTAGAGATAAAGGTAGTGTTATTAACAGATATTAATGGAGATGGTAAAGCGGACGAATGTGACTATCAGCTATGGCTGAACAGACATTATCCAGATGCCAATCCCATTTATAAAGAGGCTATCTGGTATAAGATTTTTTGTGCGGAAAAGAAGAAGGGTGTATTGACAACATTTCAGGAGACGCTTGATATTATACGTCAGATTCATAATATAACAAATGGGATTCCACAAATTGTGTATTTGGTTGGTTGGCAGTTTGAGGGGCATGATACTGGCTATCCTTCACTAAATTGTATCAATACCAAGCTTGCTGTGAATCCGGATAGAGCCCGTGAAGAATTGTTAGAGCTTATTCGAATAGCTAAGGATGACTATTGTTGTACAATTAGTTACCATATCAACGTGGACGATGCCTATGTCGATTCTTCGGATTGGAATCCAGCTATCCTAAGCCGTGATCCCGACGGAGCAGCTCGTGTTTGGATCGATCAGAAGGATCCTGATATGGATGGTAGCGTTGATCATCGCGTATTCCATATTAATCATACCAAGGATGTCGAGAGTGGACATGTATTTAAGCGTTTGGATGCGTTTTTAGATCTTATTCCTGTGGAGCATACAGTTCATTTGGACGCATTTAGAAATACAAACGCAAGCTGGGACGGGAGCGAATATATCGGTCCTTTGGAAGAACTGATATGCGGGATGAAGCCAATCCTTACGTATTTTAAAGAAAGAGGGATTGATGTATCTACAGAAGGACAGAATGGAATGCCTATTGAGGATAGCGGGATTTTCAGCGCATACTGGCATTTTTCTCCGTCGCTGCAGTACCATGGGAAAATTGTCGGTGGAGGCAGTTTCGATATGAACGCAACGACATGGGGCAAAGGCGCATCCATCGATGCCGACATCCTATACCGCGGCGAACCGACGAAATTGGATGGAAATGAGTTCCAGTCTAACGATTTCGAAATGAGTTGGACCCGGATCGTCGATTTGATTTATCTCGGTTCAATTCTCTATCAGTTCTATTTACAGCGCGAAATGGTAGAACTGCGTGAGGACGAGAACAACGTGTTTATCCGCTATGCAGACGGCGTGAATGTGCGGATTGACAAAATTGCGAATCGGCTGATGGTCCATTGGGGGGAAATTATCATTGCGGATGACGACAACAGGTGTATTCCGCTTGACGACCGTATCTACCTATACAGCCGAAACGGGGTGGATAGGGACTGGCGACTGCCTGAGGATTGGATGAATGCCGATATTGCCGCATTTCGGTTAACGAAGGACGGCGGGCGTGAAGCAGCCGAATATGTACGTGATGAAAGCTCAATCCATCTGAGACTAGACCCGCATATTCCTGTTATTCTTGAGAAAATTGCACAGGGATCAGCGCTGACGTGAAGAATAAAATTACTAATCGATTTGAATCGATCAAAGGAATGTTCATCTTTTTAAGAGAAGCGTTTCCTTGTATATACGCAAAGGATGATCCCATCGATGCTTACATCTGAAGATATGTCAGGCCTTGAGCCAACTGTCATTCATCTCTCCGATTTTGGAGGAATTCCGGATTCGAGAAAAGATACGGTAATCTCTATGCAGCAAGCACTTGAGGCCGCGTTACATATTAATGGCCCTGTTGTAGTGAATTGCTTGAAGGGAAGGTATGACTTCTACGTTGAACATGCAGCCAGATTACCCTATTATATCTCCAACACAACCAGTGAGGAAGAAAATCCGGATGTCACGAAAACGATCGGCATTCTTATCAAAGGGTTAACGAATGTCACACTCGAGGGCAACGGCTCCTTATTCGTCTTTCATAGCAAGCTAACGACGTTCGCACTAGAGGAGTGCGAGAATATCACGATCCAAAACCTTAATATGGACTATGAACTACCGACCGTTGTAGAAATGAAGGTAGAGGCAGCAGGAAAAGGTTATCTAGATGTCAGAGTTCACCATGATAGCCGCTATAACATTCAAAATGGCAAGCTTTTTTGGGTAGGTGATGACTGGAGCTTTAGCAGTGGTCCTATGCAGGCTTACGATCACACGGCCAATAGGACATGGCGGATCGATAATCTATTAGATCTGGCATTGTATGTTGAAGAACTCGAACCTGGACAATTGCGTTTCCATTATGAAGATGATTGCATACCCTTCATTGCACCCGGTTACATTCTACAAACACGCGACGGCATACGAGATCAGGTTGGTGCATTCGTTCTCAGGAGCAGGAATATCGTCTGGCGAAATGTGGGCATGCACTTTATGCATGGACTAGGGATCGTTTGCCAGTTCAGTGAGAACCTATTGTTCGATAGCATGAACGTGGCACCGCGTCCGGAGACTGGACGCACGGTCGCTGCTTTTGCAGACTGCGTTCATTTTTCTAGCTGCCGTGGGACGATAAGGATTGCAAACAGCAGGTTCGTTGGGGCTCACGACGATGTAATCAATGTGCATGGTACACATCTGCGTGTGATAGAGAAAACCGCTCACAATCAGGTGCGTCTTAGATTTATGCATGCGCAGAGTTATGGCTATGATGCGTTCTTCCCCGGAGATGAGATCGAATTCGTGCGTGCTGATTCACTTAGAGCTTATTCCAGCGCTACGGTTGCTTCTGCTAAGCTCGTTAACCCTCGTGAGATTCTAGTGACACTAGAAGGACAAGCACCTGAAGGAATTTTGAATGACGATGTGATTGAAAATGTGACATGGACGCCGGAAGTTGAGATTGTAAACAACTATATGGCCCAAATTCCTACTCGCGGTGTATTGGTGACAACACGTAAAAAGGTATTGATCGCAGACAATATATTCGATCGTATGACAATGAGCGCTATTCTAGTCGCCGACGATGCTGAGAATTGGTATGAGTCCGGTAGAGTGGAGCATTTGATAATTCGCAACAATGTCTTCGTCGAATGCGGAGAACCCGGACATCCAGTAATCTCCATCAGCCCGGAGAATACGGAAGTACGGTCTGACCAACCTGTTCATCAGAATATTGTTATTGAGCGCAATCGGTTTGAAATGAAGGACGTGGTAGTGATGGACGCCAAGAGTACACGATACTTGACTTTTGCTGATAATACGATCACGAGTTCAGTCAAGTTCTCGCAATCCCCAATGATAACCGATGTGATTAGCCTGACTGCCTGCAGCGAAGTTATAATCAAGGACAACTTTTTTGACGACGACGGCTTGAACCGGACCATCCGATTACAACAGATGGCACCCGATGCCGTATCGGTCCAACCGGCAGAGCAGTTCATGGTGATTAGAAGATAGGTATTCCAGAGGCTTGTTCCAAAAACGCTGCTTGTTAAGTGACCTTCTATTCATCTGACGATGATTAGAAGGTCACTTAACCGTTAGGGATTGAACAGAGGCATTTAACTTTTAATTTGGGTGAAGGAGTGGATTTGAAATGGAACTTAGATACACGGCTGCTGCCAAAGAATGGACAGAAGCATTGCCCATCGGTAATGGACGGCTTGGCGCCATGATCTTCGGTGGCATGGAAAAGGAGCTTCTCCAATTAAATGAAGATACGTTATGGTCTGGTCCTCCAAAGGACTGGAACAATCCGCGGGCTAAGGATGGAAATATCGTGGTATGGGATGCCGATGTTCCCATTCATACAGAAGCTTTTGACAATGGGATGATCTGCTTTCCAACAGTGAAAGGTAATCAATATTTAATTACTTTTCAAAAGTGAAAATGTTCCTGCTATTTCTACTATAAAGAGACAAGGTGATAGATTTGATCCAAATAACGAAATATTGGGAAGATATTCATGTGCTTGAAGTGAATAGACTGGCACCAAGGGCTTATTACATTCCATATGGGGATTCTGAAACTGCGCTTGGTAAGAAACGGGGGCAATCCCCCTTTTATCAAACATTAAATGGAAATTGGAAGTTCAATTATCACGCTAGCGTCAAGCAAGTCGAAGAGGGGTTCTATCTTGAAGATGCTAATGTCAGCAAATGGGACGAATTACTTGTGCCATCCTGTTGGCAAATGAACGGTTATGACCAACGTCAATACACCAATATCAATTATCCATTCCCTTGTGATCCTCCTTATGTGCCCAATAATAATCCTGCCGGTGCTTACGTGAGAGATTTTCATATATCTCAAGACTGGCATGAGAAAGCGAAATACGTTGTTTTTGAAGGCGTTAATTCGTGCTTCTATGTGTGGGTTAACGGTCAGTTCGTTGGGTATAGTCAAGGTAGCCGGATGACGGCCGAATTTAACATTACCCCTTTTGTCCATCCTGGGAAAAATCGGATCGCCGTGCTCGTACTCAAATGGTGCGACGGGAGTTATTTGGAAGACCAAGATGCTTGGAGATATTCCGGGATTTTTCGGGATGTGTATATGTTAGGAAGAGATCAGTCCCATATTCGCGATGTGTTCAATAAGCAGCAATTGTCAAAGGACTTCAAGGAGGCTGCACTGCGCTGTGAAATTGAAACGGTGGGCAGTTGTCATGTTCAAGCTGTATTGAAGGATTGCAATGGCAAGTCTATAGGAACATGTGAAGCAACCATAGATGGTCAAGGATCACTTGAATTTATTGTAGCCGAGCCAGTTCTGTGGAATGCCGAAAAGCCGTATTTATATCAGTTATTTGTATGCAGCGGGAATGAAGTTCTTCATTTCCATGTCGGCTTTCGACAGGTTGAGATCGAAGAAGGTGTGTTTCAGATTAATGGCCAAGCAATCAAGCTTAAAGGTGTTAATCGTCACGATACTCATCCTGTGCTGGGGCAAACGATACCGGTTGCACATATGATTCAAGATTTGCTTCTTATGAAAAGGCATAACATCAATACGATTCGTGCAGCACATTATCCGAACGATCCCCGGTTCTTGGATCTTTGCGACGAATATGGATTCTATGTCGTGGATGAGGCCGATTTGGAGTGCCATGGTCTGAGTACTGGCGGATACGTGGGAACGGATATTCATCAATTGAGCAGAGATCCGAAATGGGAGCAAGCTTTTGTCGAGCGGGCGCAGCGTCTGGTAGAACGAGATAAAAACCACCCGTGTGTTGTTATTTGGTCCATGGGGAATGAAGCCGGCTATGATGTTAATCATATCGCTATGGCCTTGTGGACAAAAAATCGAGATGAGTCACGGCTTGTCCATTATGAAGGTGCGGCTCCCGTAAACAAAGGAAATCCTGATGTGGAAAGTTTGGACATTGAGAGCCGGATGTACGCTTCACCCCGGCAAATCGAGGAATATGCTCAAAATGAGAACGCTGCGAAGCCGTTGTTTTTATGCGAATATAGCCATGCTATGGGGAATGGGCCCGGAGATTTGAAGGATTACTGGGATGTGATTTACAAGTATCCCCTGTTGATGGGAGGGTGCGTGTGGGAATGGTGCGATCATGGCATTTTGGCAGAGACGCCGGAGGGGGTACCGTTCTTCGCCTATGGGGGCGACTTTGGGGATAAGCCCAATGACGGCAACTTCTGCCTGGATGGACTCGTATATCCTGACCGGACACCCCATACAGGACTTCTGGAATTAAAGAAGGTTATTGCGCCAATTCGAATTCAAGAGGTAGACCTGATTAAAGGGGAAATGAAGCTAACTAATCTCTTTGATTTTATCGATTTATCCCATATCGCACTCTACTGGAAGGTAGAGAAAGACGGGCAAATGATTCAGCAGGGTGAACTGACCCAATTAATCGTCGAGCCACAACAATCCCAAGTGTTCACGTTGGAATACGATCTACCGGCAGCTTCCTATAGTCGTTACTTCCTTACTTTAACCTGTGTTCATAAACTGGCATCGGCTTGGGCGGATAAAGGCGATGAAGTCACTTTTGAACAATTCGAACTTCCTATAGTGAAGCTGGTACACAGCGAACAACGATCAATTCCTGCTATTCAGTTTGCGCAGCAGGGGCATCTTGTAACCATTGAGGGCTTTGATTTTGAACATGTCTTTGACCTGTATGACGGTGCTTTTACTCGTATATCCAAACACGGAGTGGATTTGATTTGTGAACAAACCAAATTCCAGATTTGGAGAGCCCCTGTTGATAATGACAGAAATATCAAATTGAAGTGGATCGAAAATGGGTACGAAAGAGCAGTCATGCACGTATACGAGAGCAAGGTGACCCACAGTACCGAATCGTTCGTGGAGATCGCTGTTCAGTATTCGTTGGGTGGCTACAACAGGTATCCGATTCTTCATGGGACAGTCTTATGGCGGGTGGATGGTCATGGTGAAATCACCTTACATACGAAAGTTCAAGTAAGAGAAGACTTCCCGTTTCTGCCTCGATTTGGGCTTCAGTTTACGATGCCGCAAGGATTCGAGAATGTGGAGTACTTTGGAAACGGCCCTCATGAAAGTTATATTGATAAGCGACAAAGTGTTAAAAAAGGCAAGTTTTCAGCACAAGTCGATGATTTGTTTGAATCCTATTTGATGCCGCAAGAAAACGGATCAAGATATGGAACGGAATGGTTGTATCTGACGAATCAACAGGGGATCGGTTTCAAGGTTTCAAGCGATAGTGAATTTTCCTTCAATGCGGCTCATTACACACCAGAACAGCTAGATCAAGCCGGGCATCCACACGAGTTGAAGAAGCGGAAGGAAACGATTGTTCATGTGGATTATAAAATGAGCGGTGTGGGGTCGAACTCCTGCGGACCTGATCTTCTTCCAGCCTATAGATTGGAAGAAAAAGAGTTTGAGTTTGCTTGTCGTATACTCCCGGTATGTAATGAGGATTGAGATACAATAAAAAAGGGATGTGACCAAAAGATGCATAAAATTGAAACCGTACATGTGGTTTTCAAAACCCATCTGGATATCGGCTTTACTGACTTGGCTGAAAAAGTAATTGATCAATATACGGAATTATTTATTCCGAAAGCGATTGAATTAGCAGAAACATTGGCGAAAGAAAATTCGCAAGAACAATTTCTATGGACGACAGGCTCATGGCTCATTCACAAGTATTTAAATAAGGCATCTGCTTCCAATAGAGAGGCACTCGAATCCGCGATCGCCAAAGGTCATGTTGCTTGGCATGGTCTGCCATTTACCACACATACCGAGTTGATGGACGTCAGGTTATTTGAATACGGCCTATCCCTATCCAATAAATTAGATTCAAGATTCGGGAAGCAAACTATTGCGGCTAAGATGACCGACGTTCCGGGACATACGATCGCAATCATTCCCCATATGGCTAAATACGGAATCAGGTATCTCCACTTGGGTGTAAATCCAGCTTCAAAAAAACCAGATGTACCGAATGTCTTCCTATGGAAAAATAAAGATGGTTCCGAGATTATTGTCAATTATGCGGCTACTTATGGGGACATCTTGGAAATTGAAGGTCTACGAGATGTATTAGTGTTTGCTCATACGGATGATAATTGCGGACCACCAGACATAAAAGTCATTAAGAGCAAATACGAACAATTAGCTAAAATGTTTCCAGGGGCCCAGATTAAGGCTTCCACGATGGACGTATTTGCTGAACAGTTGTGGCCTTTAAGAGACAAGTTACCCGTTGTATATGAAGAAATTGGGGATACATGGATTCATGGCGTTGCGACAGATCCTAAGAAAGTCTCACATTTCAGGGAACTTTTACGAATTAGAGAGACATGGATTCAAGATGGTCGTCTTCAAATAGACAGCAAGGAATACGAGGATTTCAGTGATAACTTGCTGCTTGTTTCCGAGCATACATGGGGGTTGGATCTTAAGAAGTATTTGACGGATTATAAAAATTATTCGAAACCTGATTTCAAAGAAGCAAGGAAACATGACTTCATTGCCAAAGATGCTATCCCGTCAAAATATAATTATATCGGTGAGTTTGCCATGGATGAATTTAATAAAAACTCGAAAGAGATCCAATCCACTTCATGGGAAGGTCGCACGTATTCCTTTTTTGAACAATCGTGGGCCGAGCAGCGGGAATATATTGGCAAAGCACTGCGTTCACTGCATACAGATCTACAGAATGAAGCAAACGCTGCACTTGGTTTGTTAAAACCGCAATGGAAAGAACTGAGTGAGTCATCGATAATTGGGGCAAAAGAGATCATAAATGCCGGCTTATTCGAGGTTCAGTTCGATGATGATGGCTCCATAATCCGGTTGAAAGATAATGCGGGGAAAGAATGGGCCGACGAAACCTACAGATTGGGTAGCTTTAGCTACGAGTCTTTTGGAATTGAAAATTATCATCATTGGTTTGAAACCTATATGCAAAATTTGAAATTCACGCATAGTTGGGCAGATTCAGATTTCGGCAAACCAGGCTTTGAGTATGTGCAACCAAAACCTCAGCATAAGCAATGGAAGCCCTTGCTAACATTACTTAGTGTGAAGAGAGAAGAGCATTTCGATATCATTCAGGCGCAGTTGCAAATGCCACAAGAATCCGTAGATGTGTTGGGGGCTCCTGCCAAGCTGATTATTCAGTATAAGTTCCATATAAATGAACATAAAGTGGACATTGAATTAGAATGGTTTGATAAACAGGCATCCCGTTTGCCGGAAGCATCCTGGTTTTCATTCAGGCTGAAAGTGAACAATCCGAATTTGTGGCAAATGGACAAAATGGGGGAATGGCTGTCCCCTCTCCAAGTCGTCAAGGGTGGCAATCGAAATTTGCACGCTATACAGACAGGTGTTTCTTACCAAGGCTCTGATGGCTCGGCTATGATTACCAGCTTAGATGCTCCTTTGCTTTCACCTGGTGGAAAGAACTTGTTAAAATTTGATAATGGCTTCGAACCTTTGGATGGGGGCATGCATGTTAACTTGCATAATAATATTTGGGGCACCAATTTTCCAATGTGGTATGAAGATGATGCCAAGTTTAGGTTCTCTTTAGACATTATGAGCTATAAGATTTGATAGACTGGCCTTACGAGAAATCGTAGGGCTTTTATGCAGTATATCGAATCTTAGACACAGAATTATGTGAAAATGTTGATTAGCATTCTGAAAATGGGAATACCGACGGCAAGGCTTGACCTCTATCGCGATCTTTTGGAGGATAAAAACATTTCTGTCATCCATGTCTGCACCCCCAATGTGTCCCACTGTGAGATCACAGTGGAATCGTATCTATGATTCAGCTAGGATTGGAAAGGAAATACTGCTTAATTATGGGATGAAAAAGTTGTTTTAATATGAACTCTGACCCGTAAAATGGACACTTTGATAAAAGTGCCCTGTTACGGGTCATTTTGCATCTTAATCAGATGATCAATCACAATCAAGAACGATCGGTCAAAATAATTATTGACCGATCGTTCTTGATATGTTAAATTTGCTTCGAAAGGAGGGAACAATGAGATGGCAAGGACAAAGGAATTTGATGAAGATGCCGTTCTGCTTAAAGCCATGTGGTTATTCTGGGAACAAGGCTATGAGAAGACATCCATCCAGGAGCTGGTCTCACATATGGGGATTCATAAAGGGAGCATGTATGATACCTTTGGCGATAAGCAATCCTTATATGTCAAAGCATTGAGACGCTATAGTGAAATGTTAGAGCAATCGGTTAAGCGTCGTATGGCTGATACCGGTTCTGCCAAGGAAGCAATCCGACTGTTGTTTGAAATGGCAATCGGGCAGCGAGAAGAGTTTCCTAACGGCTGCTTCATAGTGAATACCGCGGTTGAGTTGGCCAAACATGATTCTGAGGCCAGAGATTGGGTTCATCTGGACTGGGCCCGTACAGAACAGTTAATACGTGATCTTATTATGGAAGGCCAACAATCGGGGGAATTTTCCAAGAACCTCAACGCGGAATGGTTGTCTTATTATTTTAATAATGCATTAATCGGCCTGCGCGTTATGGTGAAGACTATAACGGACAAGGAAAAATTACGCCAAATTATTGAAATGAATATGTCGGTCTTGGAATGAATGGGTATTTGATGATTTTCAAATACTAAATTATATAGGTTAAGGAGTGGAGCAATATGGGAAAACTTGATGAGAAAGTGGCTTTAATTACAGGAGGCAATAGCGGAATCGGTTTGGCAAGCGCTAAATTGTTTGTTGTAGAAGGGGCAAAGGTCGTTATAACAGGCCGGAATCAGACCACGTTAAGCTCGGTGGCTGAGGAGCTTGGGTCCAATGTCCTTGCGATTCAAGCGGATGCAGCCGATCCAGCAAGCATGGAAAATGCGGTGTCCGCAGCAGTAGCAACCTTCGGCAGACTTGACATCGTATTCGCTAATGCCGGCATTGCAGCTCCCACACCTGTAGGAGGTACAGAGCTTTCGGTTTTTGAAGAAGTGCTTAAGGTTAACGTAACAGGAGTCTTTTTCACTGTACAAGCCGCTCTGCCCCAGCTGAAGGAAGGAGCTTCGGTAATCTTGACCGGCTCAACGCGTGCAACCGATGGCGCGCCGGAAAGATCCGCCTATGCGGCGAGTAAAGGAGCCATCAGCAGCATGGCTAGAGTGTTAGTTTCCGAGTTGTCGCCGCGGGGAATCCGTGTAAACACTTTGGTCCCAGGGGCAACGCGTACACCAATTTGGAAACAGTCAACACCTGAAGAAATAGCAAAACTGGAGGCTGCACATGCGCGTACGATTCCTCTTAACCGTATGGGCTTTCCTGAGGAAGTTGCCAAGGTTGCCTTGTTCCTGGCTTCTGAAGATTCTTCCTATGTACAGGGAGCAGAAATTGCCGTTGATGGGGGAGCTAACGCATCTCCGTTGGGAGCCCCAATATACCGTCAAGGTTAAGTATGGTTGAAGTTTTTATTTTTATTTTTGAACGATCGTTCAAATAAGTGCCAAAGTATTAACCCAACTAAAAAGGAGATATTAACATGAACACAAACAATCAATTTACCGTAAATCGCAAAACACCTGATTATTGGCGCATTACATTTCATAACCCGCCGATTAATCTCCTCGATCCTGATACAATGTTTGAGCTTTTAACGCTTATGGATCAAATCGAGACAGACCCGGATCTGAAGGTCGTTGTTTTCGACAGCGCAGATCCTGAATATTTCATAGCGCACTATGACATGGCGCGTGCTGGAGAAAAGCAAAGAACGCCAAAAGAAAGTGACCTTCCACCATTTATTGATTTAACATCTCGACTTTCCAGGACTTCGGTTGTCAGCATAGCTGAAATTCGGGGACGAACCCGCGGAGTCGGCAGCGAGTTTGCGCTTGCCTGTGATATGCGGTTCGCCAGCAAAGAGAAGGCCATCTTCGGACAGCCTGAAGTCGCTGTCGGCATCGTACCGGGAGGTGGTGCCATGGAGAGACTATCCCTCTTGGCGGGGCGTGCTCGAGCTCTTGAGATCACGATTACCGCCGACGACTATGATGCCTCAACAGCAGAACGCTATGGATGGATTAACAGAGCGATCCCTGACGCTGAATTAGAAGGTTTTGTGGAAAACTTGGTTCGAAGAATTTCGTCAATCGATAAACAGACAATAAGTGAAGCCAAGGGTCTCCTTAATCGTGCTGGAATCCCTGAAACCTCAGAATTGATGGAATCTCGAGCAGCCTTTATCGCTGGAGCCTTGTCAAAAAGTACGCAGGAAAAAGTGTCAAAAGCAATGGCGCGGGGCTTTGGTCAACGAGGCGATTTCGAGCTTCATTTAGGTCAACATTTAGTAAATATTGACTAGTTGCCATTTTCTGAAGAGTGTAAAAACATCGATCTTAAAGGAGAGTTACGAAAATGATTAAAATGGAAAAGCAATTGTACACGGCTACTGTAAACGTTCAAGGCGGAAGAGAAGGCAAAGCGATTTCCAACGATGGAGTCCTTAACTTGGACATGAGAGTTCCCAAGGAATTAGGGGGGCCCGGCGGACATGGAACCAATCCGGAGCAACTGTTCGCTGCAGGATTTGCCGCATGCTTTGAAGGTGCGATAGGTCTTATTCTTAGAAATAAGAAGATTAAAGCGGAAGGTACACAAATATCTTCTAATGTTACGATCGGTAAGGATGCGAACAACGGCTTTGTCCTCGCCGTTAAATTGGACATAACGATAAGCGGAGTAGAAACCAGTGTCGCTAAGCAAATCGTTGAGGAAGCCCATGAGGTGTGCCCTTATTACAAAGCTGTTCGGGGCAATATCGAAGTAGAAACGAACGTGGTTGGTTAATGATATAAGAGACCAGAAAGGAATGCATACCATTGACGAAAGTATATGATCCAACAACAGGGCTTCTTTTAGTTGACCCTTATAATGATTTCTTGTCACCGGAAGGCAAGATTTTCCCTCGTACTAAAGAAGTAGCAGACTCTGTGAACTTGCTTGAACATTTAAAGGGAATCCTTCTTGCGGTTCGGAATGCCGGTATTCAAGTTTTTTTTGTTCCTCATCACAGATCTGAACCGGATGATTTCGAAACCTGGAAGCATCCGACTCCCTATCAGCTCCGTGCTAAACAAGGACAGGTGTTTGCCAAAGATTCATGGGGTGGGGAATTTCATCCGGATTTTCAGCCTCAGAAGGGTGATGTGATTATTAAAGAGCACTGGGCCAGCAGCGGATTCGCGAACACTGACCTTGATCATCAACTTAAAATGCATGGTGTACAAAAGATTATCGTTATCGGTATGTTAGCCAATACGTGCATTGAAGCGACTGCACGCTTCGGCATGGAGCTTGGTTACCATGTTACCCTTGTTAAAGATGCTACAGCGGCTTTTAGTAAAGAAGCAATGCATGCGGCGCACGAAATTAATGGCCCTACATTTGCACATGCCATTTTAACAACAGAAGAACTTCTTGCTGCTCTGTAAGAAGCCTATAAAGAAGATGGGGGTAGCCTCGGATAGGAGGTACTATCATGAATGACAAAATCGTAATGCCGATATGGACATTCGGATTGTTTATCGTCGTGATGAACACGACTATGTTTAACGTCTCCATTCCGAGCATCATTCGGGATATCGGGGTTTCGGCGGCTCTCGGATCGTGGATTGTTTCAAGTTACTCGATCGGCTATGCATTATCAACGGTGATTTACAGCAGACTCTCCGACGTGCTGCCGATTCGAAGATTGCTTACGATTGGACTCGCGATACTAGGGCTTTCTTCCGTCTTCGGTATCATGGCGACGAATTTTGGAGCGCTGCTTATGGCTCGGATCGCGCAGTCCGCCGGCGCCGGCGCGATGGCGGGACTGGGTCTCATTCTCGCCAGCCGGTATATTCCTTATGAAAGGCGAGGAAGAGCGATTTCGATGATTTCCGCGGGAGCTGCCATGGCATTTGGACTTGGGCCAATTGTCGGCGGGTTGATTAGCGAGTACATCGGTTGGAACGGGCTGTTTGCCGTCACTTGCCTTGTGATTGTCCTTCTTCCGATTCTGCTGCGTATGCTTCCCAAAGAGCAGCCAAAGCCATTTCGGTTTGACATCGCCGGGGCCATCCTGACTGTCGTCAATGCGGCGACGATTCTGATCGCTGTCACGCAGCGCTCAGTCGTCTGGCTGGCCGTCGGATTGTTATCGATCGCTGCCCACGTCTGGCATCTCAGACGCTCGAAAGAAACGTTCATTAACCCGGAGCTCTTAGCAAAGCCTATGTACCTGAAACTACTAGCTGTCGGATTTTGCATCATGATGCTGAACCTCGGTAACTTGTTTTTAATGCCATTAGCACTTGCTAATATGTTCGGTAAATCACCTTTGGCCATTGGCTTTACGATCGCGCCGGGCGCCGTTTTATCAGCCTTTCTTACGCCTTTCGTCGGACGCTGGATCGACCGGTACGGCAATGTGCGGTTTCTGATTCTCGGGCATGTCATTATAGCTTTCGTGTTGGCAGCTTTTTGGGCGGAACTTGGCGTATCACCGGCTGTTATTCTGTTAGGCTACCTATGCTTTTCGCCGGCGCTTTCGGCATCGATAGCATCGTTAAATAATGAAACGTCGCGTATTTTGCCGGCGAAGCTAATCGGTTCAGGCATGGGGCTCATGCAGCTTATCCAGTTTTTCGGTGGTTCGTTTTCCGTTGCGGTTTGCGGTTTGTTGCTTGAATATCAAAAAAAGAACTCGCTGGTACGTGCCTATGAACAAGTGTACGGTGCTTTAATTGTGGTATGCGTTTTATCATTGTGCGCATTGCTCTGGTACATGCTATCCGGTCGTCGGTCTGAGTCTTCACCGGGCAGCATTGTGGAAAGTACCATAAGTGCTCGCGAGAGAGCAAAATAAATGAACAAATGTGTTGTACCAAAAAGCATGAGGGAGAGCAGATAAAGAAGAATCGGCGGGAAGCGGCATATATTCTACATTTGCTAAGAAAAATTCAGTCATCGGCTATAACAAGGGTAGTCAAATCATTGATATTCGTTCCAGCGAGCCCAAAGCTTCAATGGTATTCCTCGAGGATTGGCCCGGGCCGACCGAAAACTCTTCGGTATTCTAAGTTTGACAAACTACCTATTAAAAGATAGAATAACACCATGAACAAAAACCTAGCTCAGCTGTTCACCGCCAATTTGAATTGGTTGGAACAAGTGTTGGATCAAGGGCAGCGTGTAGGGCATTTAAACTTTGAAGGTGCCGCGGGCGTGAAAGGCCCATCAAATTCTTGCTTCGCTTCAAGGTGCGCAATTACTTGCAAGAAGTTTTCAGGATTTAAGTAGGTTTAACATGATCGCCGTAAGATTAATATCCGCTTTAACTTAAAAACGAAGGCGGATATTTTTTTAAAATAAAATCTACCTTTTAATAGATAGACAAAAGGATAAGGAAAAATGAGAAACCATTCTACTGAATAGAGGAGGTGAAGAGATATTGTATGAGCTGCGAGTGTACCAATGTGAAGCATGGCATGAAAGTGACGCTATTTTGGGAAGATATTGATGCGGCAAATAACCCACTTTATTATGTTGTCGAGCATGCCAATATGGAAATGCGTAACCTCAACTATGAGCGTTTCCGCAACGATCCTGAATGGATTGAATTAACACGAATTACAGAACTTGATGGACCATTACTGAACAAACATGAGAGTATTTTTATGAAAAACGTATCATGTTTCGAGAATTAAAAAATGATTTTTAAAACAATTATGAAAAGGAGCAACTGAAATGAAAACATTAGTAATCGTGACTCACCCGAACATCGAAGCATCTAACTGGAATAAAGCATGGGTGGAGGAATTGCAAAAGCATGACGATATCACAATTCATGAATTATATAAAGCGTACCCAGACGAAAATATCGATGTTTCTAGAGAGCAGCAGTTGATTGAAGCACATGACCGGATTATTTTTCAATATCCGCTTTACTGGTACAGCACACCGCCATTACTCAAAAAGTGGTTTGATTCCGTATTGCTATATGGCTGGGCCTACGGACCGGATGGCAATAAAACAGCAGGTAAAGAAATCGGTGTTGCGATCTCGACCTACGGTACGGAAGAGTCGTATCAAGCAAGTGGGTTTAATCGTTTTACACTGCAAGAAATATTGCGACCGATAGAAGCGACTTCTCGTTTTATAAGTGCCACATATCTGCCTCACTTTGCACTAAACGATACTTCTGCCGTTACGGATGAACGATTAGCACAGAGCAGCATCGATTACGTTCAACATATTAAAACGGTAAAGCCAGTTGTGGTGGATTAATGAAAGACTTGATCATTGACGTTTATATGGATTTGAGTTGCCCCTGGTGTCGTATGGGAACAAAGAGCTTATTAACCGCTTTAAAACAGCTACCGAAAGACAAAAAGGTAACTATCCGTTGGCAAGCTTTTCAGATAAATTATGGTATTCGTCCTGAAGGTGAAGATTATCGGCAGGTTATGATTGGCAGATTAGGCGGGGTTCCTCAATTCGAAGCAAGAATGAGGCAGTATAACGAATACGGTGCTCATTATGGCCTCAAATATAATATGGATATTGTAAAATATACACCCAATACGACTTTAGCCCATCAATTAATAGCTATTGCTCCAGAGGACAAGAAAGAGCAATTAATTGAGAAGGTCTATACTGCTTTTTTTGAAGAGGGTATTAACATCGGAGATGTAGATGCACTTGTGCAAATAGCAAGAGCAAGCGGGATCACTAACGAGAATGCCGAGCTAAGAATGCGGCTCATGAATGGTGATGGAATTGAAAAGGTAGAATTAGGACAACGCAACGCGCAAAAGTTAGGAATCAGAGGGGTTCCTTACTTTGTAATTAATGAGGAGATCTCCTTATCAGGACTGCAATCTCCTGATGAATTGATTACCTTGTTTGAAAAAATATAAGCCGAAATGACTAAAAGGTTACGACACAAATGTCAGCAACAAAAGTAAATCTAGCAGTTATCTATTACAGCAAGTGTAACAGTGGATCAAAATGGAGTTATGAAGGAAGACGTGCGCGCTGCTGCTGAACATCAAGCAAAACGCACCGTATCCGTTGCTAGATGGGTGAAAAACGGTTCAGTATAATAATACTAGCTATCATATATTAAGATCATAGATGTAGGCGATTATTACGCTTAATATTTTATTCATAAATTAGAAAATCACATGGAGGAATAACACATGAGTATTCAAGGAAAAGTATTTGTAATAACTGGAGGAAGCAGCGGTCTTGGGAAAGCTATGGCGATTGAGTTGGTGAATCGAGGAGCGAATGTAGTTATCAATGGACGCCGTGAACAAGCGTTGGCTGAGGCTGCAAAAGAAATTGATCCCACAGGAAAACAAGTCCGTTTTCTTGCCGGTAATATTGCAGATCCAAAGATCGCGCAGCGTCTAATCGACGAAGGTTTGGCTCACTACGGACGCATCGATACGCTAATTAATAATGCCGGAATTTTCATTTCTAAGCCATTTACAGAGTATTCAGAAGAGGACTTTGCAACATATTTATCCACGAATGTCATCGGCTTCTTCCACGTTTCCCAACGCGCGGCGGCTGAGATGCTGAAACAAGGAACGGGACACATCATTAACATCACGACGAGTCTAGTTGACCAACCTTCAGTTAACGTTCCTTCCGTACTCGCCTCATTGACGAAGGGCGGTCTGAAAGCTGCAACAAAATCACTAGCAATTGAGTATGCTTCCAGAGGTATTCGAGTGAATGCAATTTCACCAGGGGTAATTAAAACACCTATGCACCCTGTTGAAACACACGATTTTCTAGCTAAATTGCATCCTATGGGACAAATGGGCGAGGCGCATGACATCGTTGAAGCAGTTATATATCTGGATTCAGCCAACTTCGTAACAGGTGAGATCCTTTATGTTGATGGCGGACAGAATGCTGGTCACTAAGCAAATGGAACAGCAGATACAAAACATATCCAAACGGAATGGGGGGAATATTCATGCCAATCGTTACGATTCAAGTGACCCGCGAGGGCACAACACCAGATCGTCAGTCTGTCACGGCGGAAGAAAAAGCGGCACTCATTAAAGGGGCCAGCGAGCTTCTGCTCAACGTTTTGAACAAACCTTTAGAATCTACCTTCGTAGTTATCGAAGAGGTTGACACCGAGAATTGGGGTTGGGGCGGACTGCCTGCGTTGGAGTATCGCCGGCAGCTTGCCGATAAGAGAAAGTAATCGCTTGATCGTTAATAATGAGAGCGTGATTTAGCGTCTTTGCACTGATGACACGATTGTGATCATGGCCCAATTGTATACATGGGGGTTTAGATTGTCCTATTAAGGAAGTAACTTACATCGCAAGGATGGTACGTACATCTTCTATAGTGTGAACCGTGAAACGGCCGAGAAATGCGCTTCTTTTTTGAAAAGATGTGTTATTTATAGTGTGAAGAAAAGGAGCGAGACAAATGAGTACAAATCTTTTCGACCAAATGGCCTTCATCAGAAGTCAAACGCTTGAAGCAATGGAGGGCGTAACGGAGGAGTTGGCGGATCGAATTCCCGCCGGTTTCCGCAATAATCTCCGTTGGCAGCTTGGTCACGTCTATACCGTTACGGAAAAATTGGCGTTTGCGCAATTGAAACTTCCGATGCATCTGCCGGAAGGGTTTATGGAGCGGTTTCCTTACGGAACGTCCCCGCTGGACAATATCGCAAACTCGTTCCCTGTGCCAACGTTACCGCAGCTGGAAAGCCTGTTGAAGGAACAACCGGAGAGAATTCGCGCGGTGCTGCCTAGTAGCCGTTTGAACGAAAGCGTACCTACCATTACAACGTCAACGGGACTCGGTTTGCTTACTCCAGAGCAGTCGCTTCGTTATAACATGTATCATGAAGGATTGCATTTCGGGATCATCTCGGTTTACAAAAGATTGCTATCCCGGTAACCAGCGAAATAATAAATATTGATGTAGAATCAGTTTGTCTATCACTTGGAGAGCCAGTTCAAGCTGAGCCGGCTGAATCACTTCTAACAACCGGCTTGAGATGACTTGATCAATTCTTGGAGTAGGAACCGTTGTGCAGGTTGCGCGGTGCCCATGCTCCCATCTGCCCTTGCACTCGTAAGTAGGGGAGATTCCGCCGTTTCCGGTGTACCGTAATGTACCGCATACTCATGCGCCGTCCGCATTTACCGCACAAAACAAGCCCTTGCATCGATTTTGATGGTCTTTTTTTTGTGACTGAAACACCTGAATTTAGAGCATTTCAAGATATATATATATGGAGCATGGTTTAGAACTAAAACTTGAAATGTGGGGCCGATGCCAGCTGGTATGAAAAGGTGAAAACAAGAGAATAATCCTATAAACCAAAGCCGCGTATCGCGGCTTTTTTGATTTGTGGGGTGTTAAATTTTTTTTTAACTTGCGGACGAAAATAAATTATGTTATATTTTATGTGTAACCGGTACCACATAGTAAAACGTCAGTATTATAGCCGTTAATATGAATTTGCGGTATCGTTACCATAAATATGAAGTTGGAAGTGAAACTAGGATGGCAACCATACGTGATGTAGCCAAGTTAGCCGGAGTCTCTGTTGCCACTATATCTCGTTACTTAAACAAAAGTGGATATGTAAACGCAGATACGGAAGTGAGTATAAAACATGCGATTGAAAAACTGAATTATTTACCTAGTGTGGTAGCAAGAGGGCTTGCTGGAAAAAGCACAAAAACATTTGCGCTAATTTTACCCGACATTTCAAATCCCTTTTTTCCAGAGCTGGCACGGGCAGTTGAAGATGTTGCTTCTACGTATGGATTTACTGTCATACTTTGCAATTCTGATGGCCAAATTGGTAAAGAGAAAAATTATATTGACATATTAAAGAGCAAAAATATCGATGGCATTATTTTTGCATCCAATACATTGGGACAAGAAGATGTAGACAAATTGGCGTCTTTTAACATCCCGTTCGTTTGTTTAGACCGAGCTCCTACGAATAAATCTTGCAGCGTTGTTCGTTCGAACAATCGTGAGGGAGGCAGATTAGCAGTAAAGCATCTTCTTGAGTCAGGAAGCAAGAAAATCGGGCATATTTATGGTCCTCAGGATCTGATCCCTGCCAAAGAGAGATTAATTGGATATGAGGAATCCGTAAGAGCTTTTGATTGGTTCAGCCCAAGTTTAATGGTTCAAGGGGATTTTGGGATTAGCGGTGGTATAAAAGCTACAGATGAACTTATGCGGCGGCATCCTGATATTGATGCTATTTTTGCAGGAAATGATTTAATGGCTGTCGGAGCCTTGAAAGCGCTGCATAGAATGGGCATTCAAGTACCTGGACAAGTTGTAGTTTGTGGATTTGATGGAATAAATATGACGGAAATAACAGAACCTGAACTAACAACGATTGCGCAACCCATTTATGATATGGGTGCTTTAGTATCAAGGATATTGATTAAGAAGATCGAAGGCACCATCGAAGCGGATCAAATTTATGAACTGGATGTCACGTTAATCCCAAGAGAATCTACGAAGAGGAGTGGGTAAATTGAAGGTACCTCATATTGTTGTGATCGGAAGCTTAAACATGGATATCGTTATTGAAGCAGATAGACACCCACAACTGGGAGAAACGATTCTTGGATCTAACGCCCAATTCATACCAGGTGGCAAAGGTGCAAATCAAGCGGTAGCGGCTGCAAGGCTCGGAGCCAAAACAACCATGATTGGAGCTGTTGGCACAGACAGTTTTGGTCAAGAGCTGCTGAAAGCTTTAGATGATAATAAGATCAGTAGAAACTCAGTTAAACTCGTGGACGGCACTGCAACAGGGATAGCTTCCATCTTTATCTCAAATGGGGATAACAGCATTGTGGTTGTTCCGGGGGCTAATTATCATTTACTACCAGAAGATATCGATCGATATGATGACATCATCCAAAATGCGGATATCCTTCTTCTTCAGTTGGAAATTCCATTAGATACGGTTATTCATGCAGCGAAAAAGGCAAAGTCATTTGGGAAGATTGTCGTCTTGAATCCGGCTCCCGCACAATTTTTGCCGGATGAACTATTGAGGAATGTAGATTACATCACTCCCAACCGGTCGGAATTGAGTTTGCTTACTGGGATTCAGGCAGAAGGTGATGAATTGGAAACTGCGATGACAAGCATAATACAAAGGGGAGCAAACAACGTGATCACGACGTTGGGGGCTGATGGATCGGCTTTTTTAGAAAAAGGGAAGCTGCAAAAAGTACCCGGTTATAAGGTTTCTGTTGTCGATACGACAGGTGCTGGGGATTCATTCAATGCCGGTTTAGCTTATTCACTTGCCATGCAAAACGGCTTGGAACAATCTGTATCATTTGCAGCTAAGGTATCAGCATTAGCCGTTACCAAGTTTGGGGCTCAAGCCGGAATGCCAAGCTTTGAGGATGTGGAACTGTTTGCGAAAAATTCCAAGGGAGAACCTACATGAAAAAGATCGGAATTTTAAATAGTGAAATTTCCAAGGTGATCAGTGAACTTGGGCATACCGATACAATTGTCATTTGTGATAGCGGGTTGCCTATTCCTGCCCACGTAAAGAGAATTGATCTGGCTTTAAAACAAGGTATCCCTTCTTTTATGGATTGTTTGGAAACCGTACTTCTAGAAATGCAAGTTGAGCAGGCTTTCATTGCAAGTGAAATGGATCAGGTAACTTCAAAGCTAAAGAAGCAAATGGAAACTTCTTTAAACGGGGTAACTATACATGAGGTGGGTCATGAAGAATTGAAGGCAATGACGCATCAGGCTAAGGCAATCATACGAACAGGTGAGTTTACTCCATATGCCAATGTTATTCTTCAGGCTGGAGTTATCTTCTGAAAGGAGGAATTGGAATGACGTCTACATTGTTGGAAATGAAGGGAATCAGTAAAAGTTTCCCTGGCGTTAAGGTGCTAGAGCAGGTTGATTTTACCCTGCATCGCGGAGAAGTTCATGCGCTGATGGGGGAAAATGGGGCTGGTAAATCTACGCTAATGAAAATATTAGGCGGGATTCATACAAAGGATAGTGGATCCATTACTGTTAATGGAAACGTTTACGATATTGCATCACCTTCCATGGCACAAAACTTAGGCATCGTTATTATTCATCAGGAGCTTAATATGGTTCCCCATTTAACAGTCATGGAAAATATTTTTCTTGGTCGAGAATTCACTTATGGAAAGTCGAAGCTAATTAACTGGAGAAGGATGAGACAAGAGTCCCATCGCTATTTATCTCAATTAGGTTTGAATATTGATCCGGGTACGTTAGTTAATGAGCTTTCTGTAGGCCAACAGCAGATGGTCGAAATTGCGAAAGCATTATCTATGAAGGCAGAAATTCTTGTTTTGGATGAGCCGACGGCTGCCCTCACGGACCGTGAAATTGAGGCCTTATTCCTAGTCATCGCTTCCCTTAAGGAAAAGGGTGTCGGCATGATTTATATATCCCATCGGATGGAAGAAATTTTCAGGATTTGCGATCAAGTTACGGTGATGCGCGATGGCCATTATATTGGAACCGAATACATTGCCAATACGACGATGGATCATCTCGTCAAAATGATGGTTGGCAGGGAAATTAAAGACCGTTTTCCTAAAGTAAAAATCACCCTAGGCGAAGAAAAACTGACGGTCAACGGGTTGACCCAAAAAGGGAAGCTCCATGACATTTCCCTATCTGTAAGAGCTGGAGAGATCGTCGGCATCGCCGGACTTATGGGTGCGGGAAGAACAGAACTGGCGAAAGCGCTATTCGGAGTGACACCTATTGATCGTGGAACGATTTCCATTAACGGAAAACCAGTCTCCATTCATAAACCGATTGATGCGATTCACGCCGGTATTGGCTTAATCACGGAAGATCGGAAAGATGAGGGACTGCTCCTTCCCCTTTCGGTCAACGATAACCTAGCCCTACCGAATTTAAAGATATTGTCATCATTTGGTTTCATGAATCGTTCAAAGGAACGGGAACTATCGGATTCCATGATAAAAAAACTGCTGATTAAAACACCAAACAGTGAGCAGAAAGTCGGCTCTCTAAGCGGAGGTAACCAGCAAAAAGTGGTCATCGGGAAATGGTTGGCCACGAACCCGCAAGTATTGATATTGGATGAGCCTACACGCGGAGTTGATATCGGTGCGAAGAAAGAAATCTATGATCTAATGAATGAACTAGTTTCGCAAGGTGTAGCCATTCTTATGATCTCTTCCGAGCTTCCGGAAGTTTTAGGAATGAGTGACCGCATACTTGTCATGCACGAGGGGAAAATAAGCGGTGAATTTACACAAGAAGATGCAAGTCAGGAAAAAATTATGTTAAGTGCAACAGGGGGAGGGAACCGACATGCAGGTTGACGGTAAAGCTTTAAGCAGACCCAAAATCGGTAAGATGCAGAGTCTGGGGTCTTTATTGGGATTGGTTCTAATTGTAGTCATTTTGTCGGTAGTGAACGGTGACTTTTTAACCGTTGGTAATATTTTTAACGTTCTTCGTCAAATTTCGATTAATGCTCTTATTGCCTTTGGTATGACATTCGTCATTCTGACTGGGGGAATCGATCTTTCTGTAGGATCCATACTGGCTTTATCAAGTGCTTTTACGGCTGGTTTAATGGCAAGCGGGATGAATACGTGGCTAGCTGTAGGAATCGGTTTAGTTAGCGGTTTGATCATGGGGGCGATCAACGGCTTATTAATCACGAAAGGTAAGGTTGCTCCATTTATTGCGACACTGGCAACAATGACAGTATTCCGCGGGCTTACCTTAGTTTATACGCAGGGAAGGCCAATCACGGGCTTCAAAGAGGATTTCGCTTTGTTAGGGAAGGGGTATTTTCTGCAAATTCCAATGCCGATTATATGGATGGTCATTGCATTTGCAGTTTTATATATCATTTTAAAGCATACAACTTTTGGTCGGCGTGTCTACGCGCTCGGCAGCAACGAGGAGGCGACTTGGCTTTCAGGTATTAACACATCGAAAGTAAAAATCTTGGTTTACTCGATTAGCGGTTTATTAGCTGCAATTAGCGGTATCATTCTAACTTCCAGACTTAACTCCGCTCAGCCGACAGCTGGAGGAGCGTTTGAACTGGATGCGATTGCAGCCGTAGTTCTTGGTGGAACCAGTTTATCAGGGGGAAGAGGCTGGATTGTCGGTACATTAATCGGAGCCATGATCATTGGTGTATTAGACAACGGTCTTAACCTATTAAATGTTTCGTCTTTTTATCAGCAGGTGGTTAAAGGGGTAGTCATCTTAATTGCTGTCTTGTTAGACAGATCGAAAGCTCGAAAATAAAACACATCAAAGGGGAGTTTACCATGAAAAAAATGAATCTCGTATTATCTGCCGTAGTAGCGGTGTTCCTGATACTTGCTGGTTGTTCGACTCAATCTAAGGTTGAGGGAGGAGCTACGGCTGCACCATCAGCTACCGCGGATAGCAAAGCAGCTGCAGGCAAAATGACAATTGGGCTTTCCGTTTCCACATTAAATAATCCATTCTTCGTCACTTTGAAAGACGGTGCGGATAAAGCGGCAAAAGAAGCTGGTGCTACGTTGGTTGTTGTAGATGCTCAAAATGATACAGCGAAGCAAATTAGCGGTATTGAAGATTTAATTCAGAAAAAGGTAAGCGTAATTCTTATCAATCCGACAGATAGCGATGCTATTGTTACTGCAGTTCAATCTGCCAATAAAGCCAACATTCCTGTAATTACAGTAGACCGTGCAGCCAATGGCGGAACAGTCGTTACTCACATTGCTTCAGATAATGTAAAAGGCGGCAAAATGGCAGGCGACTTTATTTTGAAAACCCTTGGTGACAAAGGTAATCTTGTAGAACTTCAAGGGATCGCAGGAACTTCTGCAGCACGTGATCGTGGAAAAGGTTTCCATGATGCTGTTGACGGAAAAGCTGGCGTAAAAGTGATTGCTTCTCAACCTGCTGATTTCGACCGAGCAAAAGGGCTTTCCGTTATGGAAAATATTTTGCAAGGAAATAAAGATATTCAGGCGGTATTTGCTCATAATGATGAAATGGCATTAGGTGCCCTTCAAGCGATTCAATCCTCTGGTAAAAATATTGCTGTAGTTGGTTTCGATGCTACCGATGACGCGGTTAAAGCCGTAAATGACGGAAAACTTGCCGCAACAGTAGCTCAAAAACCGGCATCCATCGGAGACACAGCTGTGAAAACAGCATTAAAAGTGCTAAAAGGGGAACAAGTTGAAAAATTTATTCCGGTTGATTTGGAATTGATCACGAAAAAATAAGAATATGTATATGTTTATCATATTGGCAAAATGAGAGATGAACCCTTCCACTTAAGGAAATTAAGGTGGTGGGGTTCGTTTCTGTTTAATTGATTCTTACAAAGCATGAGAGATATTTTCGGGAAATCGGCATGTTTCTAAGTGATGTGGTCTTAATCACAGGTCAATATAGATAAAAAGGCGAACGATTGGCTTGATTAATTCAGGAATCCTATGTATTATTAAGATAGATTTGAAAGCGTAGAAGTCAATAATCGTTCTTGAAGGTGATTTCAATGTCCCAATCAGATTCTAATGAATACAAGAAGAAGCTGTGTCACCTATATAACGAGATTTCTAAAGAATTGTTCGGCTTTGGAACCACTTTGCTCAAGGTATCGCTGGATCAGAACATCATTACTTTTCATGCAAAGCATCGTCGTTCACCCCGTTCTACCGCGCTTGAAGGAGAGGCACCGACTTTGAAACACGAAGTGGATTTCTATATGTCTTCGATATATAAGAAAAGAATCCGCGAGAAGTTGGAACAAGAGATGGGATTATCGATGGATGCGGTATTAAGAGATTATGATCCGCCAACGCAATGGGCAATTACGAACATCATTCTTAAACAAACCGAATAGCTCAGACCACGGTGTTTCACTTTTGATCTATCTTAAGTGGAAATCGCATGTATATCTGTAGATGTCTCTTTACATTGTTTACGATGAAAAGTGCTCTTGATTAGAAGGTTATCTTCTATCAAGGGCACTTTTCTGTTTATTAGCGCTTATGCGCATAGATGTAAGGCCTAGGGTAGCATACTAGTAAAAAATGACATGGGGTTCACGCTTCAAAACATAGATATACAAACTTGGGAGGTTATTAATGATGAAAAAAAGAATGCTTCAAAGCCTTATTTCGCTGTCCGTGGTGGGACTGGCTCTAACAGGATGCGGCACAGCGCCGTCCAAAGATCAGGGGACTGCAAGCGCAAGTCCAGCTTCAACGGCACCGACGGCAACAGCCAAAGGAGCGCCTACCGAATTAGTCATTTCAACATGGGGCTTCTCGGATGACTTCTTCAAGAAGGAAGTTTATGCGCCATTCGAGAAAGAGCACAACGTCAAGATCGTTCTGGAGATTGGTAATAACTCGGAACGTCTGAACAAAGTGAAGCAAGGCAGCAGTTCCAAAGTGGATCTTATCTATTTATCCGATTACTATGCGCAGCAAGGTATTGAAGCTGGACTCTTTGATAAGATTGATCGCACCCGTATCCCGAACTTGAAAGACGTCTACGATGTAGCCAAAGCTCCGCTTGGCGAAGATTATGGTCCTGCCTACACGATAGGCCGTTTAGGGATCGCCTACAATCCGAAAGCGACAAGTAAAGAAATTAAGTCATGGAGCGATCTATGGAGTCCTGAGCTTGCGAAGAAACTGACGCTGCCGAACATCACGTCAACCACAGGTCCAATGATACTAGACGCGGCATCGGTCGTGGCTGGGAATACAACGTTCAATGCGGATCAAGCTTTCGCCAAAGTGAAAGAACTGAATAAAGGCGTGGTTAAATACTACGGTCAAACTTCCGAGTTCGTGAACATGTTCGCGCAAGGGGAGATTGCCGCTGGGCCAATCATGGAAATGTATGTAAAGGATTTGAAAAAGGCTGTGCCGGAAACCAAGTTTGTTTCCCCGACTGAAGGGGCATACGCTGTCATGAATACAGTTAACGTGATCAAGGGAAGTAAAAACAAGCAGTTGGCTGAAGATTTCATTAACTGGCATTTGAGCAAAGAAGTACAAGAAAAATCTGCGAAAGCCAAAGTCGATTCCCCTGTAAATACGACTCTTCAACTCTCGGCTGATGACGCACAAGGTATTACTTATGGGACAGAAGTCGTAAGTAAACTTCGCAAGTTGGACATGAAATTCGTGAATCAAAACCTTAAAGGGTGGATTGACCGCTGGAATAAAGAAGTTACTCAATAATTGAAGATCGAACAAGGGTATATGATTGTGGATATACCCTTATCTGTATGAAATGGAAGGGGGTTTATCATGACAAAGAAGGTCATCCTGGATGTAGATACAGGCGTAGACGATGCGCTGGGCATTTTGCTAGCCGTTGGCAGCGGGGAAATGGAAGTGCTCGGCATCACTACGGTGAACGGCAACGTATCACTTGATCAGGCTACTCTGAATACCTGCAAAGTTCTGCAGCTGCTGGGAATGGAACAGCAGATTCCGGTTTTTAAAGGGGCGAATAAGCCTTTGCTGCGCACGACATATTTTGAGCATCGCGTTCACGGCAAGGACGGACTTGGCGGAGCTTTAAGCGATATGCAGGTTCACACACAGGCGGCTGAGGGACATGCGGTCGATTTCATCATCGAGCAAGTGAAGCAGCACGCAGGTGAAGTCACGCTTATTATGACCGCGCCGCTGACGAATCTGGCCATGGCAGTGATGAAATACCCGGACTTGATTCATCAGGTCCGCGAAGTTGTTGTGATGGGCGGCGTTGTCCAAGGCTTCGGCAATGTGACGCCGACGGCGGAGTATAATATGTACGTCGATCCAGAAGCAGCGAAGATCGTGCTGCATGCGGGATTCCCGGCCTTAACGCTCGTAGGCTTGGATGTAACCAGGAAGGCGCTGCTGACAGAAGAACATATCCGCTCGCTCGGAGATACGCCGATTGGCCGCTATGTCAAGGAAAGCACAGCAGATTACATGCAGCGCTATCACGAGCGCAACGGTGTGCGGGCTTGCGCCCTTCACGACCCGCTTGCAGTCGGGGTGGCGCTGAATAAAGAGCTGGTTACCACTCGTCATTATTACGTAGATATAGAAACTCGAAGTGAGTTGTGCGACGGGCAAACGGTCTGTGATTTCCAAAACCGATTGGCTAAGACTGCTAATGTCCATGTGTGTATGGAAGTGTCCGCCGAAGCTTTTCTCGACCAATTCATCCGCGCACTGCGCGCCTAGCGAACCCAGGAACAGGAGTAAAGCTACATGAAAAAAACGTATTTATATTTACTATTGCTGCCTGGATTACTGTTCCTGACGGTTTTCATGGTGGTTCCGATCCTTCTTACGATAGGTTCAACCTTTTTCAATAAGGGCAGCTTCACATTAGCCGGTTACTGGAGCTTCTTCAAGGACCCCTACTTTCTGAAAATTTTATGGACGACCCTGCGTGTTAGTGTGGTCACAACCTTGCTATGCATCGTGGTGGGCTTCCCGGTTGCTTATTTCATCTCCAAGCAAAGCACAAGGCAGAAGGCGATTCTGCTTGCCTTAGCGATTTTTCCGCTGCTCACCAGCTCTGTTGTTAGGTCGTTCAGTTGGATGATTATTTTGGGCAAAAAGGGGCTGCTGAATAACGCGCTGATCGCCATTGGCTTGATCAAGGAGCCGCTCGATATCTTGTACACGCCTGCTGCGATGATGATCGGTCTGGTCCATTTATTCCTGCCGCTCATTATTATTACCTTGGTCGGTGTTCTTGAGAATATAGATCCGGATCTGCTGAAAGCGGCGGAAAGCTTGGGAGCGGGTCGCTTCACGGCTTTCGTCAAAGTCATCGTGCCGCTTAGCGTACCCGGATTAATCATAGGAAGTATTCTAGTCTTCGTGGGCAGTCTGACGGCCTATACGACACCAGCTTTGCTCGGAGGCAAGCAGCGGGTTATCTCCACATTCCTATATCAGAACGCGATTACGCTGAATGATTGGTACCTCGCCTCCGTTATTGCGGTAATTATGATCGTAATTACTTTTGTGGTCATCGCGCTGATGAATAAACTGGCTGTTAAATTAAATCCAAAGGGGTAGAAATATGCGGGAGAAGAACCGAGGGCTGGCCGTATTTACGCTTCTTGTCTATCTATTTTTGCTCGGGCCGCTCATCATCATTGCATTTGCATCATTTGAGCCAGGGAGTATCTTGAAATTTCCGCCGACAGGCTTCTCTTTAAAATGGTACCGTAACATCCTGGACGTCAAGATGTTCATGTTGACGTTCAACACGTCCATCATCGTCTCGCTGCTTGGCAATATATTCGCGCTGCTGCTGGGGATTCCCGCTGCTTACGCGTTAAGCCGTTTTACGTTCAAAGGGAAGGAAGCGCTGAATGCGATTTTCATATCCCCTGTGTTAATCCCTGGTATCGTACTTGGGTTTACAATGCTCAAGTATTTGATTGTGATGTACCACCTGCCGGTCTATGCGGCATTGTTGGTTGGACATACAGTCATCATGCTGCCTTTTATTATTCGGGTTATTGCTTCTAGCTTATCGAACTTCGATTTTGCGATTGAAGAAGCCGCGTTAAGTTTGGGCAGCGGACACTTGAAGACCTTTTTTAAAGTCGTTCTGCCGAACATCAAATCCGGGATTATTGCGGCAATTTTGATTGCTTTCTTGGAATCTTTCAATAATGTAGACATTTCGGTCTTTATGACGGGACCTGGGGTCAGTACACTGCCTATTCAGATGCTGACTTATGTGGAGAATCATTTTGATCCGACGATTGCTGCTATTTCTGTGCTGCTGATGCTGTTCACGGCTGTACTTATGTTCATCATTGAACGGTTGATGGGTTTATCCTATTTCACCAAACGATAACGGAGGCTTGTATCCATGGCATTGCTATCACTGGAAAAAATTTCGGTTGCCTACGACCAGCACTATATTCTGCAGGATTTCAACCTGAGTGTTGAAAAAGGAAGCTTGATCTCGCTGCTTGGTCCTAGCGGATGCGGGAAAACGACGACCTTGCGGCTTATCGCAGGATTCATCGAGGCGAAATCAGGCACTTTCTCATTGAATGGAAAAGATTATACGCATGTTCCTGTGAATAAACGCAATTTTGGCTTCGTTTTCCAGAGCTATGCGTTATTCCCGCATTTGTCGATTTACGATAATGTGGCTTTCGGCCTGCGCTTGCGCAAAGTGGGTGGGGCGGAGCTGGATCGCCGCGTGCGTCACATTCTCGATGTCGTCAGCTTGTCCGGCTTCGAGAAGCGTTACCCTAAGGAGCTGTCGGGCGGCCAAAGACAGCGCGTAGCGATTGCGCGGGCGCTCGTCATCGAGCCGGAACTGCTTCTCTTCGACGAGCCGCTGAGCAATTTGGATGCGAATCTGCGGGTCAACATGCGGGTGGAGATCCGCCGTATCCAGCAGGAGCTTGGCATTACGACGGTATATGTATCGCATGATCAGGAAGAGTGCTTCTCGATCTCCGATAAAGTAGCGATCATGAATAAAGGGATTATCGAGCAGCTAGGCGCCCCGGCGACGATATTCAAATATCCTAAGACGGAGTTCGTGGCGCGGTTTATCGGGTTTACGAATTTTATCAACTTCGAGTCACGGTTTGATGGCAGTGAAGAAATTGCCCTCAAGGTGAAAGATTATATGTTCGCTGTAACCAAGCATGCGAGTAAAGGCGAACAGCTAGGCAAGCAAGGAGCTATCCGTCCGGACGATGTCGTGATGGGAACGCTGGATGAGCTGGATGAAGGGGCCAATCGCGTGAGCGGCCGCGTCAAGGTTAGCACGTTCCTCGGACGAAGCTATCAGTATGTGATTGAAACGGAACTTGGTTCCTTCACCGTGAATAAAGAAATGGAGTTTCCCTATGTGAACGGGCAAGAGGTTCGGCTTCATTTTCCGGGTGAGAAATTAGTAATCGTTGAGTAGTGGACTTGGAGGTGAAGACAGATGCGCATTGATGTACTAATTGAGAATGTCCAGATTTATAACAGTTACTTTAAAACATTTATCCATGGCAACGCAGCAATCCTGGACGGTAAATTTTTATATATTGGCAAAAGAGGGACGGAAAGTTTCGAAGCCGCGGAACGTTTAGACGGAAACGGCCGTTACATGATTCCAGGTCTTATCGATATCCATTTGCATATTGAAAGCACGATGGTGACGCCGGAAACGTTCTCCTACGGACTCATTCGTAATGGGGTCACAACCATTGTTCCTGAACCTCACGAGATTGCCAACGTCTTCGGGCTGGATGGGGTCAAGCAGTTTATGAAAGCCAGTCAGGATTGTATCGCGGACATGTTCTACGCCATCCCGAGCTCGGTTCCAGCGACATCCATGGAAACGACAGGCGGCGAGATTCATATCGCCGATTTGGACGAGCTGCTACGGACGGAACGGATCATCTGCCTGGGTGAAATCATGAATTTCGTTGATGTTATCACAGACCCCGATTGCAAAACAAATCAAATCATCAACCATGTCCGCGCCAACTATCCGCATCTCATTATTGAAGGGCATGTGCCTAAGCTGTTGGATTTGGATCTGCACCGGATGATTTACAGCGGGGTCGATTCGGATCATACGCATCAGTCGATTGAGGGCATGGAAGCCCGGATCGCTGCGGGCATGTTCATCGAAATTCAAGAGAAATCAATGACGGATGAAGTCATGGCTTATTTAATCCAGCATGATGTATCCGAGCATTACTGCTTCGTTACCGATGATGTGATGGCTGACTCCTTCCAGCGCCGCGGGCACTTGAATCATATTGTGCGCAAAGCAATCGGCATGGGTATGAAGCCCGAGCAGGCCATTTATGCCAGCACACTCTCTCCAGCCAAGCGGATGCGGATGTATGACCGCGGGGTAATCGCTCCTGGCAAGATAGGCGATTTCCTGCTGCTTTCCAATTTAGAACAGCTAACGATTGAGCAGGTCTTCAAGGCCGGGCGTAAAGTTTACGATGTGGAAGAGGCTTATACGCCAATCATCAAGCCGCCGGCTTTCCCTGCGCATTATTATCAGAGCGTGCAGTTGGCGCCTTTAACGGAAGCGGATTTTGTTGTCAGTATAGAAGAAGCTGACGCTGTTTATACGTGTCGCAAGATGATGGTGAAGGATGGTTCTACATTCACAGAGGAACAGCACGCTCAGGTTGAAGTCCAGCAAGGGAAGCTGTTGTGGCAGGAAAGCGGCAACGCACTCATTGCTACATTCGAACGCTACGGGAAGAATGGCAACCGCGCCTACGGGCTGATCGGCGGCGATACGATCAAGCGGGGAGCTATCGCGACGACGTATTCCCACGACAATCATAACTTGCTCGTTGTCGGGCTTAATCCCGCTGATATGCAGCTTGCCGCTAACGAAGTGATTAACAATCAAGGCGGTTTCAGCGTGGTGGAAGACGGCAAAGTGATCGCGAACCTCAGGCTGCCTGTGGGCGGCATCTTAACGGAAGAGCCGCTGGAGCAGGTAGCCAAGGAAGTGGAACAGCTACGCCAAGCGATGGAATCGCTGGGCTACCAGCATTATAATCCCATCATGTCCATCAGTACGCACTCTCTACCGGTAAGTCCGGCTTTGAAAATTACGGACTTCGGTTTAATCGATGTGAATCAGGGCAAGGTAGTCCCACTTATTATTAAATAGAGCATAGGCCATCTCCGTTAAAGGACGCGAGAGGGTCTTTTTTAATTTGCGGCTGCTGTTAGTTGCTCTAATATAATCATACTTACGAACGTTCAGAATGATGAATGATATGGCTGCCACTCGGATCAAAAAAGTAGCCTTCACACACTTTGCTAAAACGGATATGAAAGTGCTTCGCTTGCAGATAATGCTACTTTGAATATACAAATTCAAGAGCTGTTTAGAAATCAGGAGTCTGATCGTGTTGTCGATTTTATAAATCAATCAGAGTCTTAAACAAATTGCTATCAAGAAATGAAAGTTATATATTTGTTACAGAATTGAAATCTTATTTTCATCTGGGAATAATCTTTCAAGATTATAATAAAAGTCGACCCCCCTTTTTAAATATAAACTTAGACCCTCAGCCCGCTGCTGAACTGTAACCCGTTTCGTAGACATTTTAATAAAAAGAACTAAGCAGCAAGGAGATGGTCCCTGAACTGGTCAGGGGTCATCTTTTTTAATGTCCACTGATATCTTGAT
>NZ_JCAUAN010000022.1:0-124383 GCF_059691975.1 Paenibacillus sp. J22FR5
GCTACGTCTGATGAGCGCTCTCATGAACAACATCTGCAAACCAAGGTGATAAAATCCTGCGAATGAGTGAGTATATGTGAGATAAACCCTTAAAACCGAGGGACGGGCAGTTTAACGCAATAAGCCATTCTTTTGATATACTTTGTAAAAGGGTGTTTTATACGTTGGACACATATCAAAAATAGGGGTGCAAGAATGAGCGGCTGGACTTTATTAGAAGAAGACGAGTTGGAAATGGTGTGGTCAAGATTGTATAGAGATTTTCATTTTAAACCCAGCACCACAATATTCCCTTCGTATAGCCTCCCTAGTCCATTTATCAAATACGATATATCTAACAGTTACACAGAAGAACTCATTAGAGACTTCGAGGACAAATCCGCTATAGCATTTCAACAATGCACCCAACCTGGGGAGCTTATTTACGCTTTAGATTGGCAACATGATTGCTATCTAGTGGATGCACGATTGGAGTTTCCAAGACATGTTCCGTGGAGAGTAGATAATGGAGATTGGATAATTTCCATTCATCCAGATGGAGATTATCATTTCTTTTTTGCCAGGGATTTTTCATGGGGTATTTTAGGTCATCCGTGGGAAGAAACAATAACTATCTATGGAGATAAACTTATTAGATGCTTATTAAAAGATGAGCCACATATGCTTCACAAAGTCCTGCAACGAGGCTGAGATTACCCAATGCTTATTGAGCTAACGGGACACGAGAGCTCAATTCTCCAAACGAAAAGGCAACCGACTGAAACCGGTTGCCTTTTCCCTGCTATCGGGCAGCATGGTGCAATTAAAGTTACCACGCAGCATCGACGTTGATTGAATTAATATAAAGTAGGACTCATTTAAAACAATCTGATGCGAATTATATAACGCTAAAAATGAACCTTTTGAACTGTTTAATTGTTACATAGATAAAACAACTGAAAGGAGGGCTTATTCTGACAGCAGAAGAGTTTTTTAAAACCTTTAAATTGGATGTGGAAAGGACATGTTTTTACATGTTACAACAACGGCAAGATGCAGAGGACATGTGTCAAGAAGTTTTCGTGAAAGCTATTCAATCTGGATTTAAATCTATCGAAAATCAGAAACCTTGGTTGCTGAGCATTACGATGAATATGTGTCGAAATCACCTGAAAAGAAGAAATAAAGAGGCTCTACTGAATCGTTTGAAACAGATATTTGTCACTGTAAGCGTAGAAAACACGTATGAGGGCAAGGAAATGCAAAGTGAGTTACAAATTAAACTGCAACAACTTCCAGAGAGGATTCGCTCGGTTCTAGTATTAAAGTACCTTCATCAAATGAAAAATGAAGAAGTAGCACAAATATTACACATTCCTGTAGGGACGGTAAAATCAAGATGTAATAAAGGACTAAAGCAAATGCGGCAATTAATCCAATCACAGGAATTTCTTCATATTGATTTAAAAGGTGGTTTTCCTCATGTTTAAAAACATTGAACGCCAACTAGAAACTCAATTTCAAAATGATTTTGTAGAATACTCCGATTCCTCAATGATGTGGGAAAAAATAGAGAAGAAAATTAATTCGAAAACTACTAAGTTTTCAAGAAAAAAATTCTTTTTAAGTCTAGGAATACTGGCTCTACTCTCTATTGTGGGAACTGTTTATGCTATTGATATTCTTCGACCTGTTATCTTTCCAACAATTGAATATGAAATTAAAACGACTCCAAACACTGAAAATAACAGTAAAATCACTTCACCTACCATACCAGCAGCTAACGAACAGATCATCTCACCAATTATTCCGGAATATTCGAGTATTAAAGAAAGAATGCTAAACGCAGTCGATAACTACAATACAATTCAGGGTTCGTTTCGCGAGGTATTTACCTCAATTAACGTTGATCAAACTATTGAATTTTATATTTCAGAGGGCAATAGTCCAGGTAGTTACGTGAAAGTAACAGATAACTTAACTGAACATACTACCGAAGAATCTTCATCTGATGGGAAATCAATACTTACACTTTATAACAAGATTCAAAAATTCATGAAAGCCGATACAACCAAAACGATAACAGACAAAATCAAGGGTCCAAGAGTAGTTAAAGCTGAAACCGGAGAAACGACATATATATTAAGAACGGATCCGGCTTTTTCAAATCAAGCAACAGAAGTAATTCTACCTCAAATTTATGCTTTTTGGTTGAACGATGAAACTAAAAACTATAAAGTTACAGGTGAAGCTATCTTGCTTGATCGTAAAGTAACTTTAATTGAGGGAACACACGATGTTAATCTAGCTAAAAAGCATAATGCCACACAATTTAAAATGTGGGTCGATTCAGAAACAGGTGTTTTGTTAAAAATGATTGAATCAAATACTATTGGAGAGATTACTAATAGAATTGAAGTATCTTCGATTTCTTTTAACCAGGAAATAGATCGTTCTAAATTTTCAACAGTACCACCAAAAGATTATACAGATATTCACGCTCAGTAAACGCATTTAACTACCGGTGAACGTTTGTTCAATAAACACACCATTGGGAGGCTGCCAGCATGATCGGTAGCCTCCATTACGTTAACGGGCAGGATAATGGAAATGTCTGGAGAAGAGTTTAGGGATGTAAAAGTGAAAATAGACGTTTTGGGATATGTCCATATTCAATAGTGTTAATAATCGGAGGCTAGAATTAATGCAAAGTAAATTAGAACAAGACATTATTTCAACGGCAGAAAGCTTCATAACTAATTTCTCTGATAAAGGGAATTTCAATTTTAGTGTACAAAGCCTACGTAAAGTAGACGATATTCTTGAAGAATTATGTGAGTATGAAATAGATAATGATTCTTTGGATTCTGTTTCTTCTATGGTTGGAAGTTACATTTTCGAAGTAGCAAGAAGGAATTATGGTGGGAAGTACTATTGGATACAAGATAGAGAACAACCTGTTTTAGTTACTGGTGAGCCGGAATTTTCAATTTCAATTTATGCTTTCGATAAAGTTAGAGGTAGAATTCAGAATGGGAAAGAAGATGATATACCATATTACTTTGATGGGTATATCAATGCAGTTGAAAAAGGTAAGGAAACAGGATACTGTGCAACAATTGTCTAAAGTCTAGGAGATTAAACTAACGAGGAACGAGAACTGAATACAAAATGGCTGCCGAGGAAACGTTCGGCAGCCTTAATTACGCTAACTGGCAGTTTAATGCAACGAAATTTTACTATAGAGGTGATTGTTTGGGTTGGAATATTCTATATATACCTTATACAATATTAATGATTATTGGTCTGATTATTCTTATTGTGATTATAAAAGTAGCCAAGAGTAAAAAAGTCCCTTCAATGCTTTTGATTATTTCGATACCCATTTTTATTTTTTTTCAATGTTACTATTGGAATGTAAAATATAATAACTATGTAAAAAGTTATTTGTTCCCAAGCAAAGTATTTGAATGTGAATATGAAGAAGAACTTAAAAACATTGCAATTCCTCTTCCTAAAAGAACTATATTTAAAGGAAAAGAAAATATTTGTTCTCCGTTTTATTTGTCCTATGTAAATGTTCGTGATTTTAAATCTTTCTATCAGGAAGAGTTAAACAAACTAAAAGTTAAAGGTAAAATTCAAAGCTATAGCGATATTGAAAATAACGAGTTTGCAGTGGAATTGTTATCAGGTTCAAGAATTGAAATTATTCACAACATAATAGAAAGTTCTAATTTTATTAAAATCAAATATAAAAACAGAGTTGATGTAGATTTAAACTAAATCCTAATGTCATTACGCTAACGGCGAACGATAGTTCAATCAATAAAGGATGAAGGCAGCCGGCCAGATGAAGATGATCGGCTGCCTTTTCTGTGCGTCCAGCATGGGTGCTATCCCCAGGTAAGGAAATGAAAACTTATGGATATGTCCTATGATGAAAGACCGAACCACCAACACGTGTCCCACTTCATGCTCCGTTGCCAAGTACGGTCGAACCTACCATACATGCAGCAAGGACAATTCTCGCTTATTTTTTTGGTGTCGTCAGAGGCTTGAAGAGTGGAAGCTTGTTTACAAACGCCGAACCACCGTTGAACGTTCAAACAAACGCGAGAAGATTGACTACAAGCTAGAGGCAGGTCGTCATCGCTCTACAATGATGTGGTACAAGTATAAACAAATTGAATAAATGTTATAGAATTAGTGTCTTTGTATCATTTGTTGAAGTTTCATACTTTCTTTTGGAATTGACGAGCATATTTCCCTGGTGATATGCCTACTGCATGACTGAAAGTTCGAATAAAATGAGCATAGTCATTAAAACCGCATTCATAACAAACCTGAGTTGTGGATATGCTGCCTTGCTCCAATAGCTCTCGCGCCTTGATAATCCGAGTGTTGACTAGATATTTGTGGAACGAAATACCGGTAACTTCCTTGAAAAGCTGATTTAACTGATGACGGTTTAAGCCAAAGAGTTCAGAAACCTGCTGAGCATTTAATTCCTTATGATAATTGCTAGTTATATATTCCATAACATGCATCAAGGTATTATGAACGGTGGAAAAAGTATTTTCAGCATCTTTTAACTGTATTCCTCGCAAAAATATTTCATTAATAAAAATAAGTATTTCGGCCAGAAGGATCCTAAGCTTGATTTCCCAGGCATATGAGTTACAAGTGGCTTGAGTACCAGATAATTGGGTATACATTGAAATAAGCTTTTGGGTTTCTTCCGGAGATAGCTTAAGGCAGTGGATGCGGTGTGAACCAGTTAAGCCGAAACATTCCAGCAGACTAGCGTTATAAGTGCAAAGAGGCTGAATATAGAGAGGATTAAAATAAAGGATATACCTTTCATAACCTTTCCGGTCATGGACGATTACCCGATGCTGGTCACTTGTGCTCAAAAGAAAAAGATCATTGGGAGAAACAATGTACCGTTGGTTGCCGATCCACATTTCTGCTCCTGGAGTAACAGCCAGATAAATTTCGTATACATTATGGACATGGTAGTAGTTCATTACGTCCTTATCTGTCCCCGTGGTGTGTTCCAACTGAAGATCTACATTAAAGGATTCTCTGACTTTTTTGAAGTTATTATCCATTGATCTCTACCCTTACCTTATCAGTTGTTGTATTTGATTTGATTTTAATCATGCATTAACAAAAATGCAATAAAAATAAACAATATTGCAATATTATTTTTTTGAGACTCGATATAATCAAATTAGGGGGTATGAATTTTTCATTACTAAGAAAGTGAGGAATATGTCTGAAATCACAATTTGCACTACACAGTAGAAGGGAATAGCATATAAAACCAAAACGATGACCATGTGGTTAATACGGTTTATTGGAAGCGCATCCTTTTTAAACAAATCATGAAATGGGAATAGTGGCACGTTTGTGACCTCGATGCTTTTTGAGCTGTAAGTAGCTGTTTCAGATTTCGGGATACTTTTACTTTGTACTACAGTAGTGGCCACTGTACAAAAATAGGTATCGGAAATCACGTTTCCAAGCTAAAGTGTTAAAACGGTTAAACCTTTCCCTAGAAGCTGTGTCTTTGAATGCGATGAAAAGTTTGTAGTTAGTGCCCACCTTATTGTTGATGGAAGCGATTTCGAGCACGACAAAGCTCCTAATTTGTTGTTAACTGTCATCCCTATTAGTTTAGATTATAAAAAATTGCTCATTGAATCAAAACGATTTCAATATGGTTTGTGCTGAGCGAAGCGAAAGGAATGGGTATAACCATGGAAAGAGACCAATTACTGAGACTATTTGAAAAAGTATCCTACAGAATGCAAAACCTCGATAATGAAACAGGCGTCAATGAGATCTGTCCGATTAGCATTATCGATATGGGGACTTGGGAATGGGCTCAGGGAGTCGGTTTATATGGTATGCAAAAATACTATGCCGAAACCGGAAAACAGGAAGTACTTGATTTTTTGATCCAATGGTTTGATACCAATATCCAAAACGGCCTCCCGGAAAAGAATATTAACACCATGTGTCCGCTGTTGACCCTATCATATGTCTATGAGTACACTAAAAATAGTATTTACTTGGATCTTTGCAAGGAATGGGCCGAGTGGGTCATGAAGGAAATGCCTCGGACTGAAGAAATGGGGCTTCAGCATATCGTATCTGGAGTAGAAAATCCCGGACAGATCTGGATCGATACGCTTTTTATGACGGTACTTTTTATGGCCAGAATGGGCAAGCTACTGGGACGGGAAGATTATCTGGCAGAATCTGTCCGGCAATTTTTGCTTCATATTAAATACCTATCAGACAAGAAGACTGGGCTGTTCAATCATGGCTTTGACTTCAATGGACGACACAGCTTTGGTGAAATTCAATGGGCCAGAGGTAACAGTTGGTATACCTCTGGTGTGGTAGACTATTTGGATATCCTGGGAGAAGACGACATGGGAGTTAAGTGGTTTCTTCTAGATACCCTACACGGCCAAGTAAAAGCCTTAGAGCAATATCAGAACGAAAACGGCATGTGGCATACTCTGATCATTGACCCCGAATCCTATGTGGAGGCTTCAGCAACGGCAGGCTTTGCATACGGAATCTTGAAGGCAGTACGGCTGGGCTACATTCCCGAAAGATATCGGGAATACGGGATAAAAGCCCTGAGGGCTATCATAGAGAGAATTACAGAGGACGGCACTATGACTGAAGTGTCATACGGCACGGCTATTAGTGACAGCCTGCAGGATTACAGGGATGTTCCCATTTGCCCCATGACATACGGACAGGCGCTTACACTTTTACTGTTATCAGAAGCATTGAAGCTGAAACTTAATTTTAGTTATGAGGAAGCTTATTGCGCTGAAGGTGCATAACAATTACCAAGCGCTTTGTTTATAGTTCACAAAGAGTTAAATAAATTTTACAGAGGGCTGAATACGTGAAAAATACGAATAGAAAAGCTTATCTCGATAAGGAACATAAATTCACAGTAATTGAAGAGGCTGTACCACTACCGAAATCGAATGAGGTCTTAGTCAAGATAAAAGCTAATGGCATCTGCGGATCTGATATACATTTTTACCGAGAAGGACGATTAGGCAATTTCATTGTGGAAGAGCCCTATGTTCCAGGACACGAATCAAGTGGAATTATTGAAGCGGTCGGAAGTGAAGTTAAAGGCTTTTCGGTAGGCGATCCAGTTGTTATCGAGCCTGGTATTCCTTGTGGGACTTGTAGTTATTGCAAATCAGGGCGGTATAATTTATGTCCTGATGTAATTTTCCTATCAGCGCCTCCGGTTAATGGTACCTTCTGTGACTACATTTCTATACGTCATGATATGGTATTTCATATTCCAAAAGCCTTATCGTTTGAAGAAGCTGCAATGGTCGAACCCGTTGCAGTAGGGGTACATGCTGTAAATCGTGCCAGATTTAATATTGGTGCTACTGCTGTAATCCTTGGTGCAGGTCCCATTGGTCTACTTACTGCACAAGCTTTTAAGGCGGCAGGCGGAGGAAAAGCTATCTGTGTTGACTTTAATGAAACAAGACTCGCATTAGCAAAAAAAATAGGAATTGATTTGGTTGCTCTTCCAACAGACACAAGTATAAAAGGAACTGCAGATGTCGTATTTGAAACTGCCGGAGCAAAAATAGCTACTGCATCTACTTTTAGCTATTGCCGCCCGGGGGGATGTGTTGTGCAGGTAGGCTGGCCTGGAGGTAATATCGTAGAAATGAATATTGCAACACTTCTAGATAAAGAATTGGATTATGTTGCTGTAAACAGATATGTAAACGCTTATCCTACAGCGATACAGTGGATTTCCGATGGGAAGATCAATGTGAAAGATCTGATAACACATCGTTTTTCCTTGGATCAAATTGCTGAGGCATTTGAATATTCAAGTAAAAATCCAGATAAAGTTGTGAAGACCGTTGTGTTTAATGAATAGTCGATAAAAAGGGGATAATCACATGATGAAAAGAACTTTAGTTATGATGTCCGTTTCTCTCGCTCTCGCGATTAGCGGATGCTCCGCCGGTACGCCGAAGGATGACAAGAAGGCTGCGGCAGGAAGTGAGAGCAGCAAAAAAGTGGAGCTTCGCATGACCTGGTGGGGATCGCAAACCCGTCACGATCTGACAATGAAAGCATTAAAGCTATTTGAACAAAAGCATCCTGAGGTTACGATTAAACCTGAATTTTCCGGATTTGACGGCTACTTCGACAAGCTCTCCACCCAGGTTGCCGGGGCGAATGCGCCCGATTTGATTCAAATGGATTACGCTTTCATTACTGACTACGCTAAACGCGGAGCCCTTCTGGATTTGGGGCCTTATGTGCAAAGTAAAGTTCTCAAGACCGACAATCACGATCCGACGATGATAAAAGCGGGCTCAGTGGACAATAAGCTTTATGCGATAACGTTGGGAGTCAATGCTCCGGGAGTCATATATAATACCCCTGTCTTCAAGGAGCTGGGTATCGAAGATCCGAAGGAAAGCTGGACCTGGAAAGATTTTAGCGATATCGCGGCGAAAATTGCTCAGGTCAAGGGAAAAGGATACTACGGCTCCACGGATATTTCCGGAACGACGAATATTTTTGAAACTATGGTGCGCCAAAACGGACATGCGTTATTCAACGATGGAAATTTGGGAGCAACACAGGATGATCTGACGGGCTGGTTCAAAATGTGGGAGGATTTGCGGAAGAACGGCGGTATCACTTCTCCGGAAGTTACGGCGGCAATGACGAATGCGCTCGAAACCCGCCCGCTCGCGCTCGGTAAGGCAGCGATGGATTTCGTCTGGTCCAATCAAATCGTAGCCTTCCAAAAGGCGATGAAAAATCAAAACGACAAACTGAAGATTCAAGTGATTCCCCATTTGGCAGGCGAAAAGAAAAACGGGGAATATTTAAAACCGAGCATGTTCATTTCGGCGTACTCCAAGTCGGCGCATCCGAAAGAAGTGGCAATGGTTATCGACTTCCTAGTCAACGATCCGGACGCCGCTCAAATTCTCGGTTCCGAGCGGGGCGTTCCGGTAAATTCCCAGATTAGAGAACAGCTGAAAGCGTCGCTGTCGGAAACGGATAAAATGATATTCGACTTTATCGATACCGTTTCCAAGCATTCCAGCGATATCGATCCGCCATATCCTCAAGGCTATGCGGAGGTTGATAAAAGCTTCAAAACTTCCAGCGAACAAATGGCTTTCGGACAAGGCAAGGCGGATAGCGTGATCAATCAATTTATTACAGGCGCCAATCAAATTCTAGGAAAAAGCAAATAACTGATCGATTTGCAAACGGCTAACCGTAATCCAGATTGCGGTTGGCCTACTCTTTCGATGCAACGGGGGGATTTCATGAACACGCAGGTGATGACCGACACGGTCAATTCGATAAAGCGGGTGAAAGCGAAAGCGAGCTTCCGTCACAATGGGGCGGCCCTTTTTTTTCTTACCCCATGGCTGATCGGCCTGATTTTTTTAACATTGGGTCCGATGGCGGCGTCTCTCTATTTTTCATTTACCGATTACAGCATTCTGAATGCTCCATCTTGGATCGGGTTGGATAATTATAATACGATATTTGCGTCCGACAAGCTGTTCTTGATTTCATTAAAGGTGACGTTCCTCTATGTATTTATTTCCGTTCCGCTGAAACTCGCATTCGCTCTTGGTGTGGCTCATTTGTTGGATAAAGGCATCAGGGGCCTAGGCTTTTACCGTACTGTCTATTACATCCCTTCCTTGTTGGGCGGAAGCGTAGCGATCGCTATGCTGTGGCGGAAAATGTTCGGCGGCGACGGGCTCCTGAATCAAGTGCTGCTTCTTTTCGGCATCCATGCTCCCGATTGGGTGGCCAATCCCAAATATGCGCTGTATTCGATTGTGCTGCTATCGGTATGGCAATTCGGTTCGTCCATGATTATTTTTTTGGCGGGGTTAAAACAAATTCCGACGGACTATTACGAGGCGTCGTCGGTTGACGGCGCAGGAAAAATGCGCCAGTTTATTAGCATTACCTTACCGAGTCTCTCACCTGTCATTTTCTTTAATTTGGTGATGCAAATTATTACCTCGTTTCAATCGTTTACGCAAGCCTTCGTAATCAGTAACGGTACGGGGGGACCGATTAACTCCACGCTGATGTACTCTCTGTATTTATACAAGAAAGGATTCGCCTTCTTTCAGATGGGTTACGCTTCTGCGATGGCTTGGGTATTGGTTGTTCTGATCGGCTTTTTCACATTTATGGTGTTCCGTACTAGCAAAACGTGGGTGCATTACGAGGACGGGGGAAAATAGCTCATGAAGTATGACAATAGAAATACGGAATGGTTTAAGCATTTCACGATCTCCGTGATTGCGTTCGTGATGCTCTACCCTGTGCTGTGGATGCTTGGAAGCTCCTTCAAGCCGGGGAACCAAATATTTTCTGGAATCGGGCTGTTGCCTAAGCAATGGGTGTTGACAAATTACGTACAAGGCTGGTATGGAGCCCAGGGTAACTCTTTCTCGCGTTATCTGCTCAATTCGCTGACCGTTTCTCTGGGTGCGGTGCTGGGAAATGTCATCTCATGTTCCATGGCCGCTTACGCTTTTGCCCGTTTAAACTTTCGCTTCAAAAAAGCAGGGTTCGGCTTGATGCTAATGACGATTATGCTGCCGCATCATGTAACACTGATCCCGCAGTATATTTTGTTTAACAAATTGGGTTTGGTGAATACGTTTTTTCCGCTGATTTTGCCGAAATGGCTGGCAACGGATGCCTTCTTTATCTTTTTGACCGTCCAATTTATTCGCGGCTTGCCTAGAGAATTGGATGAAGCTGCAACGATCGACGGCTGCGGAACTGTGCATATTTATTGGCGGATCATTCTGCCGCTTGCTGTTCCTGCCCTAATCACAACGACGATATTTACGTTTCTATGGACATGGGACGATTTTTTCAGTCAACTGATTTATTTGAGCGATGTAACCAAGTTTACGGTACCGCTCGGTTTAAGGCTGTTTCTGGATTCCAGCTCGCAATCCGATTGGGGACCTATGTTCGCCATGTCGGTGTTGTCGCTAATTCCTTGCTTTATCATCTTTATATTATGTCAGAAATACTTTGTAGAAGGCATTGCAACATCCGGAATTAAAGGATAAGATCATGGTACTTGATTCCGGATAAGGTGATGAGTAAGCGATGCGGGTTTCCGGCTTTGTCTTATGGAAACTTCCGGAGATCAGCAGACAGGCTTCATCAATTATTGCAACGCTTAGGTGATATTACCTTTATTCGACTTCCTTTGGAATCCCAAACCAAGCTTTCGGAGGCAGTCCCCAACCCGGGTTCTGTTACCCGACTTATTTCGTTAGCTGCTCCGGTAACTGCAGCGTGTTTAGCCTCATTTGCTTCTCTGGAAGAAGCATTCATAGGAATCGATCCTTATGCCAACAAACCGTCGAGAGCGCTGCCGAAGGGCTGCCTGGTCATTCTCGCAACCCGGGCTGGCATTTGCGACACCAGTGAACTTCGAAAACGAGTGCTGGCTGATGAATTAAGTCTCGCAGCGGATGTATTTGATGTGGAGCCTCTCCCGTTGAATGACCCCTTGCTCGGTCGGCATAATGTTGTTCATACGCCGCATAACGCAGGCAGAACGAAGGAAGCCAATTTTCGTTGGGCAGAAATGTTGGCGGAACAATTTGCTTGATGCTTTTTGGAAACTTCTTGGATGTAGTTAAAAAAGAATGAACCTAATTGGGTACCGTTCGACCTAGGGGGGGGGGGGGGACCCAACATATCCACAAATGAAGTTTGTGAACATATTCCAGATTTCCCCTTCTAGACGGAGTTTCGCTGCTGAAGCTAATTTTAGAGAACTGGTATTCTGTCACTACCTTACAAACAGGGCACAATGCTGTCGTAAAAATGCGGCAGCATTGTGCCCTGTTTTAATATAAGAAATACTGTAACATTAGCATTTACAAGTAGAAGAATATGAAAATATAATGGACTGCCGATAGCGTAAATTCAGGTTATTCACATGGGAACTTTACATGGTTAAGTTCGTACTGTATCGTTATGAATTCTTCTCCTTTGTTTAACCCAAGCTTGTAGAAAGCGGTGAGGGACTGAACCATTTCCGAGTTGTCAGGCAGCTGGAGTTTGATTGCGAAGCAATTTATAAAATCTAGAGAGTTATATAGCAAGTGCGGATTGATCGGATAATAATTCGGCGATTCTCTGGGACATGAAATTGAAATTTTCTACCAACTTTCGCAGTTCATCTTTTCCATGTTGGGGAATTATAACATTCAGCTCGCTTTGAATAAGAGTCGGTTTCTTTGCTTTGCCTAGTTGCAACCTCGTAAAAACTTGTACCTGATGCAGGACCGTTACTTTCAAAATGAGCGCAATTCGAACCAATAAAGGACTGACGTTCCGTTCGAGCGATAGGGAGAAGTTTCTAAATTATGAAAACTAATTCCTTTTATTCTTGAGCGTAAGTCAAACCTTTAGGATTGGAACCTGAATTTCAAACATGACTTCGTTCGGATTATCCGTAATGGTAATATCCACTTGCATAATTTGTACGGCATCTCCGATAATCCGATAGCCCTGTCTGTCTAGTTGATCCACTAACATGGACAGGCTTTTACTTCGATCCCATAGCTCCCCGTAATATCGAATACAAGCGAATAGACCTGCGGGAATAATTGTTAAGTACTCCAACTGAATGTGTGTTTTCTCCTTTGCGACGACAAAAATGGTGGACGGCATCTCGAAGTGTTGATTCATCAGGTCCTCGATATCAATCAAAACCCCCAACCTGTTGCTTGCGAGAATGGGCGCCTTTTCAGTTAACATATTTTCCAACCCAATGACCCCATAACAAAGTTCCAAATTGCTGTTGATCTTTTGATGTAACGTGATGATTCTCCGACTTTTCATTTCTCGGAACATGACCTCCGCAGGACCGTCGTCCGTGCAAACTGTTTCTAAGTATTTGATTTTTTCCCGTATGTTCTCCTCGATGTCCACCCATTCTCTAATCGTCGATTCAAGTTCTGCATGTTTGTTTTTTAGAATCTCCAATGATTTCTTTTTGTTCCGCTGATCGAAGTATTGTTTGATCTCATCTGTCGTCATCCCAATCTGACGCAGTTCTTTGATGGTTCCCAAAATTTCGTATTGATAAATTGAATAGTACCGATATCCAGATTGCTTATCGACGACATGTGGTTTGAATAAATGAATACGATCGTAATGTCTCAAGGTCTCGGTCGTCATACCACGAAGTTTTGCCATTTCACTAATCGTTAATTTCTCCTTCATTCGTCCCACTCCTTCGAGGATCAGGTTTATGTATGTAAAAAAATATAACATATATCTTGACTTTTGTGTTACACAAGACTTTATGATCCGAATATACAAGATCCATGTTACTATTCATGACACGTAGAAGGGTGGTTGAATGCTTTGTTATTGCCCCATATCTCGAAAGCTGTAGCTGTATTTCAAAGTGAGTTATATCAAACCAATTCGTATGTTATTGATACGGAAGATCTTGTGTTAGTCATTGATCCGGGTTATCTCTCCTCTGAGATTGAAAAGATACGTGCGTATGTGGATCGTGTGAAAGGAACGCGGCCCATGTATCTGTTTTTTACCCATTCGGATTTTGATCACATCGCAGGTTATGGCAGTTTTACGGATTGTATAACAATTGCGGGTGAAGCTTTCGCAGAGCGTACGGATAGGCAGCAGGCCATCAACGCTGTACTGGAATTAGATGACCAATATTATATCAAGCGCCCTTATGATATTGCCTATCCGCATGTAGATTACGTCGTTCGGGAAGAGGGGCAATCTCTGGTTATTGGAAATACGGTGATGACCTTCTATCACGCGCAAGGTCACAATCCAGACAGCATGATGTGCTTTGTAGAGTCCAGTAAGCTTCTAATTACCGGCGATTATTTATCTGATATTGAGTTTCCCTTTATCTTTGACACCTTTGCCAACTATAAAAATACACTTAGCAAGCTAAAACAATTGAAAGAAACATGCCCTGATTTGATTCTTTTACCCAGTCATGGATCGGTAACTGACGATGCGGCAGAAATTGATCACCGGATTATCGCATCCGAGACTTATTTCCAGATAGCCGAATCAACAACGCAACAGCATGGGCAAGATGAATCCTTTCAAGTTTTTATGCTGGAAAATAACTATCGTTTTACGAAAGGGTTAACACGAAGACACGAAGCCAATCTGGAAGTCTTATCTAAAGGGGGAAAGCAGCTATGAGTATCATGGTTACCGGTGGACATGGTTTTCTTGGAACGACACTAGTTCGCATGTTAAGAGAGCAAGGACATAAGGTAGTTAATTATGATCGACGAATGAAGGACAACACACAAGAAGAAAACTTGGTCTATGTGCAAGGTGATTTGTTGGATCTGTCACTGCTTCTAGAAACCATCCGACGCCATAATGTTGAACGGATCATTCATACGGCTGCGATTTCCCATCCAGTGGCGGCCATCGATATCCCTTACCAAACCGTGCTTACCAATGCTTTGGGGACGACAAATGTTTTCGAAGCGGCAAGGCTTTCTGGTATTAAACGGGTGGTTAACCTCAGTTCGGAATATGCGTATGGGGGCAATGCACATTTAGGGACAATCCAAGAAGATGTTCCGCTTCACCCTACAGGCGTATACGGAGCAACGAAGGTATTTACCGAGAAATTAGCGCGAGGCTATATGAATTTATATGGGCTCGAAATCCCCTCCCTGCGTCCGGGATGGATTTATGGACCGGGCCAATTTATGCAGTGTTATATGAAAACGCTGCTGCTTAACGCCAAACATGGGATCCCAACAGAGGAAGAGCAGGGACGAGATCACGAATTCCAGTATGTTCATGTAACTGATGTAGCCCAAGCCTGCATACAAGCATGTACGGTTTCAACCATGAGCACGTTTGTGTACAGTATCACGGCGGGCTACAAAACGTCCTACGAAACGCTGATCGGATATGTACGTGAATTGTACCCGAACTCCCAAATAAATGTTGGGGAAGGCGTATTTCCGGATATCGATTCTTACGCAACGATTGACATCTCGCGAGCTCGCGAAGAGCTTGGTTATAAGCCCAAATACGAACGATTAATGGATGGCGTTAAAGCTTACGCGGATTGGTTAGCAACGAATTCGTTCTAAATCAGCTGAGAGAGGTGATCATTATGAAAGAAACAACAAGTGCACCTGTTAAGTTTCCAAAGGCAGCTAAGCTTTTGAATGAAATGCGTGACAGTATCGGTCAGGGAACGATTCCGATTGGGATTTTCAATGATCAAGAAGTTTATGACATGGAGATGGAACAAATCTTCGGGAAGAAATGGGTTCTACTCGGGCATGAATCTGAAATTCCATCCAAGGGAGATTACGTTCTCCGCTATATCGGTGAGGATCCATTCATTGTGGTACGAGAAGAAGAAGGTCAAATTCGTGTTCTATTAGATGCATGCCCTCATCGTGGAGTCAGGGTTTGCCGGGCAGAAAAAGGAAACGCCTCTCATTTTCGATGCCCGTACCATGGCTGGACATATAAAAATAACGGCGAACTCATCGGCATGCCGGCTCAAAAGCAAGCCTATAATGGCCTGAATAAAAAAGAGTGGAATATGATCGGAATCCGAGCAGAAACGAATCATGGCTTTATTTTTGGATGTTTAAGCCCGGATACTCCGCCGCTTGAGGAATATTTGGCAGATAGCAAATACTATTTGGACTTACTTTTCGGTTTGCAAGAAGGTGGAATGGAGGTCATTGGGGAACCGCAACGCTGGACCGTGAATGCTAATTGGAAAATGGCGGCCGAGAACTTCAGCAGCGACGATTATCACCTTATTTTCCTTCATCATTCAGCCGTAGAAATCGGAGCTACCGATATTCCGATGTTCGATGTTATGCGAGGTTATCATATTCAGGCTGGCAATGGGCACTGCGTGAGTATATCTCTGGACAAAGAAGTGGTGCCAAGTGACATGCCATTCTGGAACTTCCCTAAGGATATTGCAGATACATTCACTACCGAACATCTTAGCCAAAAACAGTTGGAGATCGTAAGAGATTCCAGAGAAATGCTTGGAAATATTTATCCAAACTCCTCTTTCCTTTTGATGACCGTCAGTCCAGATCCGAAAAATGTTCCGGCCACGCCATTTATCTCGTGGAGACAGTGGCTGCCTAAAGGTCCGGACAAGATCGAAATATGGAATTGGTTCTTTATGTTTAAAGATACGCCGAAGGAATTCAAAGAAATGTCCTATCGCGCAGGGTCGACATCGTTCAGCATGTCGGGTGTTTTCGAGATGGATGATACCATGACATGGGAAACCATTACGCAAACAGCAGGCAATTCCTTTGCCAAGAGAACGATGAAATTAAATTATCAAATGGGTATGAATGGCATGGGCAGCGCTCAAATTGACGAAGAATGGCCTTGTCCCGGTGTTGCGTATTACCCACGTTATGGTGAAGGAAATCAAAGGTATTTATATGAAAATTATCTAAAGGATATGCTGGATGGGCAACCCTTACATAACGAGGAGGGATGATATGAGTATGGAAATTGCGGCTTATTCCCATGAGGACCAACTACTTTTTAATGAAGCGCAGCATGTTCTCGTGAAGGAAGCGGAATGGCTGGATAACGGAAAATTTCATGAATGGTTAAGTTTTTTGGCACAGGATATTGTGTATCGCATACCGATTCGGGTAACGCGCGAGCGGCACGCCTCCCCGTTCAGCGATCAATCCTGGCATATGAACGATACGCATGGTTCGCTTGAAATGCGCATTCAGCGAACGTACACGGATTATAATTGGGCAGAGGATCCTCCCTCGCGAACAAGGCGTTTTTTGACGAATTTTAGATTGGAGTGCATAGAGCGGCATGACGAATACAGCGAAGTTGCTATCAAATCGAATTTGCTTCTCTATCGAAGTAAATTCGATTATGCCGCTCATGAGCTGATTTCTTGCGAACGGATAGATAAAGTGCGTAAGCGGTATTGCGGTTGGGAGTTAGCGAATAGGATGGTTTTGTTAGATCACACCACGATGGGCATGAACAATCTTGGCATTTTCTTATAAAGAGGATGGAGGAGTAGACATGAAGAGAAAACATATTTCCCTTACTTTGCTTATTGTGGTGTGTATGATGATAGTAGGAGGCTGCGGACAAAGCAAGCCTGCAAGAAGCTCGGCTCCAACCGATGGAAAGGCAATTAAAATTGGTTTAAGCGCTTGGCCTAGCTGGTTTCTATGGTATGTCGCCAAAGAGAAAGGCTTCTTTACCAAAAACGGCGTAAACGTGGAACTTGTATGGTTTCCCGTATATAGCGATTCGCTATCGGCGTTTGAATCGAACAAGGTTGATATGAACAGTTTTGCTTTAAGTGATGTGATAGCGCCGCTAGAAAAAGGGTTAAAGAGCCAAGTTGTGCTGATTAATGATAATTCTTATGGTGCGGATGGATTAGTGGCAAAACCGGGTATCAATTCGCTTGAAGATCTTAAAGGCAAAACGATTGTCACCGAAATGGGTACGGTCGATCACTTTTTTATGCTGCAAGCACTAAAAAAAGCGGGTTTAACGGAGAATGATGTGAAATTTACAAACATGGCGATTGCTGACGCAGGATCGGCTTCATCTCGGGCCAAGCAGATGCAGCTGTCATATGGGAGCCGTTCCTAAGTAAAGCTATAAACGAGGGCAAAGGTAAGCTCCTCTATTCATCTAAGGAAACACCAGGTCTAATCGCAGATGTATTGATGGGCAGCGATGATGTGATAAAAAACAAACCGGATCAAGTCAAAAAAATTCTAAATGCCTGGTATGATGCGGTCGATTATTATCAAAAAAATCCTGAAGAGTCGAAGGCCATCATGGCTAAAGCTGCAGAAACATCAGCAGATGAGTTAGGATTAGAGGGCGTAAAAATATTTTCTGTCGAAGATAATATTAAGGCATTTCAAGCCGGCAGCACGAACGTTTCACTGGCTCATACAGCCAAAGATAATGGAGAGTTTTTAAAATCGGTCGACATGATCAAGACAGTTCCCGATACATCCCATTTGATCAATAGCACGTTTATCGAAGAAATCCAAAAAGAAAAGAAATAGGGTGATTGATATGAGCGACAACGAACTGCCAGAAATTAAAATAAGCAATGAGTTCGCTTCAATCACAGTACGGAAGGTGTTTACACATAACGGAGAGCGTTTGGAGATTATTTCAAACGGTCTCGGCATACAGATTACGCTGGATGCTCTTCAACTAGAAAGTTTAACTTGGCAGACGAGCGATTTATTTTCCAAGCTGCTTTCAACGCCACGTGAACCTTTTAAGGTGGATAACGAAGATTAGAAACGAACTAGTGAGGAGGAGGTAATCAAGTATGACGATAAGTTTTATATAGACCGTGAGTATGAAATTGTTTATCCCCAAATAGATGTCGTATGTAAGCTAGTTGAAGAACTTCAGATTGGACATACCACTTTGACTTTCTACAAAGCGAGAGGGCATAATTCAGATGGCATCCTGACGCTCATTCAGCCATTAGGACTTTTAATCGCGGGAGATTATTTATCCGATATTGAGTTTCCTTTTGTATACGACAGCTTCGCTGAATATAAGCAGACACTCCGTACGCTTGATCGTCTGGTATCCGAAGATGCCGTTAAGCTGCTGATCCCCGGTCATGGTACGGTAGCGCAAGATAGACAAGAGATGAACAAGCGTATTCAGGATTCGCGACATTATTTGGATGTGGTCGAACAAGAAGCAGTAGCAGGGGAGAACGGAATGTTTAATCAGTTTTTTATAGAACAAGGATACCGGTATAAGATGTGCTTGGACAGAAGGCATCAAGATAATCTGCAAGTATTTAAAAAGGAAAAGGGAATTGAAGGGGTAACGCAGTACAGGCTAAGTCCGTAGACTCTGGTGGTTTGTAATGAAGAACGAACAATCGACAGGAAACGATTGCAGGAGTAGTTGCTTTGTAGCTGCTCCTCTTTCTTTCGTTTAAATCAGCTTCGAGAACAGAACATCGTCCCATTAAAAAAATGTGGTTGTGGTGTAAAGCTTTAATTAGAACTTTCCACCACAACATTAAAAAGGCAAAAGATGAATTAATTCAAACCTAAAAAGAGTTGCGAAATCAAGCTAGGACTAAAAACTCAATTTCTTCAGCTGAATGTTGTGAAAGGCGAAATATGAGTCTCACTACAACATATGGTCCATACCACTATGCAGCTAATCCAAACAATTTATTGATCCATTCAATATCGGAAACAGCAGGTGATATTTCAACCTGCTGTTTCCTTAGGTTTGGACTCGATAACCAGCATTGTCCATGACGAAAGCTCGTGCCGCAAAAAAACGGAGCAAGCTATATTTATCTCATAAAATGATAAGAATTTCGGACACCTTCGAAGGATCAGCCCCTTGACCGTTTGATGGCATTCGTTCAATCTCCAAATCCTTACCTTGACTTATATGCGCCGCAGAGGGCAAGGACGATTGGTCAGGATGAACAATCCTGGGATGCCGAGCTCGTCCGAAGCGTACCGTCACAAAAGAATTCCTGTCTCTCTGGCGCGTTCGATGGCTTGAGTCCGATTCCGGACGCCAAGCTTGGTGAACAACTGGTTATTGTATCCTTTCACGGTACCTTCGGAAAGACTGAGCTTTTCTCCGATTTGCAAATTAGTCATTCCTCGACTGATGCAGTTTAAAATGTCAATCTCCCGTTGAGAGAGCGTTTCAAGCAATTTTCCTTTTGAATGATCGCCTTCCGTCTCGAGGGTGGAGGATTCTTGCAACGAATCAAGTAAAAGCTGCAAATAAGAAGCATTTGGAGATTGATTAACAGAATGAAGTTTCGCTGATTTGAACAGCAAGCGGATGATTTCCTGCCCCTCGTCGAGAAAGAGTCGAATATAACCCTCAGGCGCCGCCAGCTCGATTGTTTTGTTCAGCAAGGATAACGCATGGCCGAGATCCCCTTTTTTGGCGTAAAGCACAGTCCGCAAAAGGTCCAACTCCAACAGATGTGCATACCGGTCTTCCACTGCCATTAATGCACGGAAGTCATCAAGCAGCTTTTCCGCTTCGGCCAGCCGATTTTGCCAAAGCAATACGCGAATCAAAGTGCCGTATTCATATTCCCGAGCTACGGATAGATCTCCTCTCTCTGTCAATCTGCTAATCCCCATCCACTCTGAAACGACTCCGCTTATTTCTTCCTTTAACGCTTCCCGTACTTGAAAGGCGAGAATCAAATCCTGCCAATGTATGTCGGCGCCGATATGCCTCATGCCTTCCTCCAGTCGTTTCCATTCTGCATGGAAACCTTCAGTGGATCGTATAGCCTTCATGATTCTGACTCTGACTAACATGGAAGGAATGAATACGCTGGCCGTCTTTGTTTGGTAGCCGCTGATAGCGCCAAGATCTGAGAAATGCAATGCTTTGGAAAATAAATACCGTTCATAGGCAATTTCCGCTAGCATAGCTGCATTATAGCCTTGTAAAGGTACTTTTTGTTCTTCAAAGACTTCTCGAAATCCGCCATACAAAACTAATGATTTGCTCAAATGCCCCCAAAAGCCGGATTGTCCCCGGGATATGAACAGTCTGCTTCCGGTATATTCCTCGGTTGCGGGATAATATCTGCCTTCGAGCGGAAGCATCGGCATGGCTTTCATGGCGGCGGCGATCGTTCCCTCCAGATTTTGGTTCGATATGGCTATAGCTGATTCAATCATATGCATTTCAATAGCCAACTGGCGTAAGCGTCTTGGAGATTCCACGGAAACATCTTGCAATTTGGAGGAAAGCATCTGCCAATCGGCTAATGCCAAATCGATCTTGCCGGTAACCGCATAAGTCCATCCGCGGACGACCGGAAATTCCAGATAAGCTGCATAAATCTCCTCGGGTATTTGCTGAAGCCACAGTTCAATCGTGGAGGTCCGTTTGCATTGGATAAGGGCCGGAGCATACTCGCCAATCCACTCAGCGGCAAGTTCCCAGAGGGAGCCGGCAATCGCATGGTTGATGGCTTCGTCCATCAGCTTTTTGGAAGCAAACCATTTTGCGGCCTTTTCATGTAGGAACTGTATTTCTTCCGGAAATTGTTTTTTTAATTGGTCATGCAAAAATTCACGAAATAGCAGGTGATATCGGTACCATTGCTCTATCGGTTCAATTTGCGTGATAAAAGCATTGGAGCGCCCCAACTGAGTTAGCAGCTTATGTGCATCCTTGCGTCCGGTTAAAACTTCGCATAGTTCAGGGCACATACGTTCGATTATGGAGGTGCGAAGTAAAAATAACTGTAATTCGCTTTCTATCGTCACAAGCAGTTTTTCATAAAAGTAATCGAAGACTTGCAAAAGGTTCGGATTGATTGCGTAAAGGAATTTTAATCCGGGTGTGATGGAAGCACGGGCTGCAATTACGCATAAAACGGCCACCCAACCTTCAGTAAGCTGATTCAATTCATGAATTTCAAGCCCCGATAAATGGTGTGCCCCCATAACGGAAAAAAGCTTTCGACACTCTTCTTCTTTAAAAGCGAGCTCTTCTCTCCCGATTTCATGCAGTTCACGATTGACTTTCAAGCGCCCAAGCGGGAAAGGAGCGGCACCCCTTGTAAGCATAATTATATGTACGGTGTCAGGAAGATGACGGATCAAATAGCTCATCGTCCGGTGGATGTCCTCCGATTGGATCAGATGATAGTCGTCCAATATAAGAACCAAGGGGTCATTAAGCATGCTCATTTCGTTTAATAATGGAATTAAAAGTGGGTCGGATATGTCCGATCCCCCGGATTGCAGCCATGCCCGTGACCTTTGAAAATAGTTCGGTATCGCTTGTTCCAAAGCGTGTACGACATGATTCCAGTAACGAACAGGATCGTTATCGGCTGCATCGAGGGACAACCATGCTGCCTTGCAACGAATCCCAAGAAGCCATTCGCAGACAAGTGACGTTTTGCCGAATCCAGCCGGAGAGGAGATGATTGTTAATTTGTGGTTTAATGACTCGTTCAGGAGATTTGCAATTTGAGGACGATATACAAACTCTTGGCGTAAGGGCGGTATTTTTAACTTGGATCGCACCAAATTGCTTCCGTTCAGATTACCGGTCATGGGGCACCTCCAAACAAAATGATATTGTTTCATGTATGAAACTTACACCGTGTTTACCTCTAATTATAGACATATTTCGACAATTATTCAATGTTAACTGACGTTAACTAACTTTAGTTAATTTAGTTTTGAGCGAAAAAATGGTAAAATCTTTTTGATGTACAACTTTAGAACTAGTTCTTAATACCTTATGACATATGTTGATTGGTATAATTGGGTTTTGTATCCAAGGGGGAATTCGAATGTTTACACTGAATGGATTTATCGGCAATAACTGGGATTATGCTTTGTTTGTTTTAGTGATGATGCTTGTCCTGCTAGGGATGAATAAATTTATGTATAAGTATTGGCAATCTTGGCGTGATAGACGCGGTTTGCGTACTGCTTCCGTTGCGATGGCAATCATTACGGCTGGGTTGTTGTGCGGAGGCTGGTTCTTCGTCAACAATGCAGAGAAGCGGGAATACGAACGTACAAGAGATACATTGGTCGGCAATGCGCCGATTCTGGCTTATGAGTTGTCGAAGCTGGGGCATGAGAAGATCGGTGTAATCACAGCGGCGAATGACCCGCAATACATGCATATGATGACAACCATGATCGACTGGATGCGTCTGAACCGCCAAATAAACAGCATTTACACCCTTCGCAGGCTGGGGGACGGACAAAAAGTGTTCATTCTCGGACCAGAAACGGATTATAACCGCAATGGATACATTGATGAAGATAAAGAATACAGGGTTCCCATCGGAACCGTTTACGAGGAACGGATTTTGGAGCTGGATGAAGCTTTTCATGGCAAACTTACATTCCAGTCTGAAGTGACTGAGGATCAGTGGGGGAAGACGATAAGCGCGTTTGTCCCGATCTTTGATTCGAACGGACGCCAGGATGCTGTGCTGGGGCTTGATTTTGACGGAGAGTTGTTTGTGAAAAACATAGCTTTGTCCCGGCTGGGCATTATTGGGATTTTATTTTTTATCCTATTAGTCTTGAACGTGGCTTTCATGGTACGTGTGTACTATTTCGAAGAGCGGCAATTCCGTCGTCATCAGGAGGAGCTGCGGTATCAAGCCTATCACGATTCGCTGACCGGGCTGCCGAACATTATGCAGTTTAGAGAACGGCTTCGGCAAATACTGAGCGAACTTCCCGGGCAATCTCAGTCTACAGCGGTGATGCTTCTGGATATTGACAGATTCAAAAATGTGAATGACAGTCTTGGGCATAACGTAGGCGATCAACTGCTGCTGCGATTTGCGGAGCGGTTGTCAGGCTGTTTGGACAATGATGACTTTTTGGCCCGTCCCGGGGGAGATGAATTTATGGTATTGATACAAAATGTCCGATCACCGGGGGATGTGTTGCGGAAGGCGGAAGCGATCCATGCCGTATTCGCTCAACCGATTGTAGTGAAGGAATACGAGCTGTATGTAACGTCAAGCATCGGGGCAAGCATCTATTCGATCGGCGGGACGGATGCGGACATGATGATGCGAAATGCCGAAACCGCCATGTACGTCGCGAAGGAACGAGGCAATCGCCTGCATATATATACCGAGGATATGAACGGGAAGCTGCTCGAACGTCTTTCTTTGGAGAATGACTTGCGTAAGGGAATCGAACGGAACGAACTTGTGTTGTTCTATCAGCCGAAAGTCGAAACGCGAAGCGGGAAATTAGCCGGGGTGGAGGCACTGATCCGCTGGAACCATCCGGAAAAAGGGATGATTCCGCCTGATAAATTTATTGGAGTGGCGGAGGATACGGGTTTAATTGTACCGCTCGGCGAATGGGTGTTGACGGAGGCATGCCGGCAGATCAAAGTATGGGAGGCAAAAGGCTTTCGTCCGAAACCTGTTTCGGTCAATCTGTCCAGCCGCCAATTTCAGAATAAAGACCTAATCGTTCGTATTCAGAACATCATTACGGAGTTCCGAATAAATCCCGCCCTTTTGGAGCTCGAATTGACGGAAAGCTGCATCATGCAAACGCCTGAGTTATCGAGCCATACGCTGCATCTGCTGAAGAAAAAAGGTCTGAGCATTGCGCTCGACGATTTCGGCACAGGATACTCAAGTCTTAGCTACCTACGAAGCTTTCCGCTCGATGTACTGAAGATTGACAAAGGATTCGTGAAGGATGCAGCGAGCAATCAGGACAATGCGGCAATTGTTACCGCCATTATCACACTTGCCCACAATCTAGGGTTGAAGGTAATCTGCGAAGGCGTAGAGACGAAGGAACAACTCGATTTTCTGAAGGATCGAGATTGCGATGAAATTCAAGGATATTATTTTAGTAAGCCGGTTCCTCCAGAGGATTTGGAGAAGTGGCTGGAACCAGCTCGCGATGAGGGTAACAGTCAAACAGCCATTATTTCCTGAGAAATACAGAGAAGGAGTAACCAATGAAAGGTTTATGGTGTCTCTTACAATCATATGTCAAAAGCAAATTCTTTTATCAAAACATTCAAGTCCGCAATCAAGAAACGGCAATTGTCGATGCCTATCCGTTCGTCGAGAGAGCAGAAAAGAACAGCGATAATGATCAGTTGCGCAGAAAGCAGCGTGACCTGGAGCATGCGCAGCAGATTGCCCATATCGGCAATTGGGAAATAGACCTGTCATCCAGAGAAATGACGGGTTCCAAAGAGTATTACCGGATTTTTGGAATCGCTCCGGAGACAAAGCTTTCCGAAGAAATCATCAAAGAGGCTATTCACCCTGACGATGTAGAGGCATTTTATGCAGAAATTTTGGCGGCAAGAGAAGTTAAGAGACCGTTTGAATTTACGGGCAGAATTTCCCGTCCGGACGGGGAGCCTCGGCATGTTATGGCCCAAGGAATCTGGCTGATGAATGATACGGATGAATGTACGCATGTTTTTGGCGTGGTTCAAGATATTACGGAGCGAGAGAAAACCGAACAGGAGCTTTTACAAACCAGAACGACTTTGTACGATACGCTGGATCGTCTGGATATCGTTCTTTGGGCCAGGAATTTTGAAACGAAACAGCTGCTGTTTATTTCAGAGGGGACAGAGAAGGTGTTTGGCATTTCCCAGGAAGACGCATACCATACGAGCAGTTTTTATCATATCGTACATCCGGATGATCGGCATATCCCGCAAGAGTATTTTTACAGTGGGAATCAGCATTTGGTTGAATACCGTATTTTTCATGGGCAAACAAGGGAAATGCGGTGGATTCAGACGCAATTGAGACGGGAAGAGGACAAGGAAGGTAAAGTAACCGCCATACATGGGATCTCAATTGATGTGACAGAGCGTAAAAGTGCGGAAGCCATGATAGAAGCCCAGAATGAAGTTCTTGGCTTGCTTGCTCTTGGAAAGCCTTTATCGGTAATCTTGCGGAAAATAGCGGAACAAACGAATGCCAAGCTGCCGAGACGGTTTTGTTCCATCATGCTAATTAACCAAGATCGGCGCATTTTTACCAATGGAGCCTCTCCGGGATTTCCTGATTCGTATATTCATGCTATTGATGGCATTCCTATCGACCACGCGAATATGTACGCGAGCAAAGCCGTACTTTCGAAGAAACCGGTGTTGATTGACGATATATTGGGCGATCCATTGTGGGAGCGTTCTCTATTCAAACAAACATTTGAAACGCATGGCATAAAATCCTGTTGGTTTTTTCCGGTCTTATCTTTTGATAACAAGGTTATAGGGGCGTACTCCTTATTTTCTCAAAAATCCGAGAGGCTGAATGCTTATGAGTATAAAATAATCGAAGCCTTTGTCCATCTTGCTTCTCTGGCCATTGAACGGAAAGAATCCGAAAGAAAGATTCGCAAACTGGCGTTCTACGATACATTGACAGAAATATACAATCGAGCCAAATTTGCTGAGCTTTTTCATGTTTGCATCAAAGAAGCTGAACAGGCGCAACAGAAAATTGCGTTGTTGTACATTGATCTGGATCAATTTAAATGGGTGAATGATTCGCTTGGACACGATACAGGGGATCAACTTCTTATCGAAGTGGCAAACCGGATGAAACGGTGCCTCAAGGAAGAGCAAATTCTCGCCCGAAATGGCGGGGACGAATTTACGATTCTGCTCAGAAACGTTCAGTCGAAAGAAGAGGCGTTGAACGCAGCAAAGAGCGTTATGGCTTGCCTTCAAGAGCCTGTTTCACTTTTGGAGCATGAGGTAAGAATCACAGCGAGTATGGGCATCAGCATCTATCCCGATCATGGATCAACGGCGAATGTACTGATGAAACAAGCTGATACCGCCATGTACCAGGTGAAATCGGAGGGAAGGAACAACGTGAAAGTGTACACTTCTTCCTACGACGATAAAAAGTACGATAAGTTTATTTTGCAAACTCAGTTTCATAAAGCTTTAGCTGAAAATCAATTCGTTCTTCACTACCAGCCGAGAATCGAATTAAAGACCGGAACGATTCAAAGTGTGGAGGCTCTCATCAGGTGGCACCATCCGGTTATGGGAGTCATCCCGCCTAACGATTTTATTTCACTGGCAGAAGAATCAGGATTCATCGTACCGCTTGGTGAGTGGGTGATAAGGAAAGCGTGCAGTCAAAATAACGAGTGGCAGGAAGAAGGCATTCCCCCGTTGCGGATTGCCGTAAATGTATCAGCGAAGCAGTTTCTTCAGGATTCATTTGTTTCCAGACTGAGCGAAATCTTATCGGAAACGGGAATAACTCCAGAGCTACTGGAAGTTGAGATTACGGAAAGCGCCCTAATGAATCATGAAGAGAAAATCATCACAAAACTTCAAGAGTTAAAACAAATGGGCGTTCATGTCTCCATTGATGACTTTGGTACAGGGTACTCGTCGTTAAATTATTTGAAGAACTTCGAAGTCAGCGCTTTGAAAATAGATCAATCTTTTATACGAGATCTCTACATGGATAGTAACAATATGGCGATTACGAAGATGATTATTTCTCTGGCCCATAATTTACACTTGGAAGTGATCGCGGAAGGCGTTGAAACGGAGCATCAACAAGAATTTCTGCTTCATAACGGATGCGAGCACGCCCAGGGGTTTCTTTATAGCAAGCCTTTATCAGCTAAAGAGATGGCGCACAAACTCCAATCTAACTTAATAACTTTTAAACAAGGAGATCAAATACCATGAGATTGATTCAAATTAGAGAATATCAAGAGCAAAGCATGCAGTTAGCCAAGCCGGTTTTCGACGCGAAGCGCCGGATCCTTTTGGCAGCGGGACATACGATTCATCCCAAATATCTGGATCGTTTAATAGAAATGGGGATCTCCTATTTGATTGTGGAGGATGCCGTATCGAAAGGCATTACAATGGATGAAATGCTCGATATGCCAACCTGGATGGATATCGTTGAATGTGTGAAGGAGTGTTTTGATGCTGTTTTAGTGAATAAACCCATTCCCGTGCAAAAAATATTTCAAAGCGCAGGCAAGCTTTTGGTCGAAGCGTCGTTGCGCCCGATCGTTATAGGCATTCCCTCATCTACCGTAACCAGTGATCTAAACATGTATGCGCACGCTGTAAACGTGGCGATCATGTCGCTGCAAATGGGGAAACAACTCGGATACAATGATCTAAAGCTCAGGGACCTGTTGGTAGGATGCCTTCTTCACGACATCGGAAAAGCCAAAGAAAAAAGGGTTGAAGCGCACCCGGAGGCCGGATTTCAAATATTGCGCAATATACGAGAGATAAGTTTGCTTTCCGCACATGTCGCATATCAGCATCATGAAACCCTGGATGGCACAGGATACCCCCGGTCTATATCCGGAAATGCATTTCATGAGTTTGCACAAGTTTGTGCCGTTGCCAATATGTACGATCACTTGGTATCTGATGGGCAGATGCCGCCTCATGAAGCTCTTGAGGTGATTATGGGTCAAAACGGCAGAACGTATTCGCAAGATGTAATTGGTGCATTTGTTAAGGCAGTCCCCATTTATCCGCCGGGCATAAAGGTGAGTTTGCTTGACGGGAGTGAAGCGATTGTAACTCGTATTGAGCATCATATGCAGAGACCATTTATTCGTTATTTGGCAACGGGTGAAGAAATTTCGTTAGCCGATCTGCCTACGATCATGATTGCAAGCAATGTTTAAAAAGCTGATTAGAGAACAGGGAGATGGTATAAAGATGGATATTTTGAAAACATTTCGAAAAGAAGATTTACACGTTAAAAATGGGGTCGTTTCTAAATTGTACGTGGTGGTTATTCTTTTGTATTGCTTCGGTATTCTTACACCCAATTACACAGCAGTACAAAAAATCGCGTTTTTAGTGTTAAGCGTATTAGCGCTAGGGATCTTTGTTTTCGGCCATTATAAACGAAAATTCACTGAATTATTGCCGTATATTGCCATTTTCAGCGTTTCAGGCCAGCTCCTTTTTTCCTTGATAACTCTGCCGAAACCCGGTACTCCTTTCGGCTTGTTTTTTATAATCGTTCTGGCTGCTATGTATTTGGACAAAATATTGCTTCTTTCGGGAATCGCAATTTCAACCTCTTTGATGGTATATGCTATGTTTATATCCAAAGCTATAAAAGCAGCTATTGGGACAGACTTGATATTTTCCTACGTAATCACCGTTGTATTATTGAGCGTTATGCTTTTTACCTTGGTAAGACAAGCAGGCATCATCCAGCAAAAAATGTTCAATGCACAGATCGAGACATCTCGATTGCTGGAGGCACAAAAGAAACAAGGAGAGAATCTCGAAGAGAATGTCGAGAAGTTCTCTAAGAATATGTCTGCGATTACGCAAAAAAGCGAAGAAAGCGGCGCATCGTTCAAGGAGATGAATCTGGCTTTTCAGGAAATCGCCGAAGGGGCGGCCAATCAGGCGGAATCCACGCTATCCATCAGCGAGTCTGTACAGAAGGCTAATCAGATGCTGGAGCAAATGTTTCAATCGCTGGGCGAGATTGGAACAGAAATTCAGGAGACGAGATCGGCAGCAAAGACTGGCAGGGAAACGGTGGAAAAGCTGCATCATACCACAACCGCACTTCAGGAGTTCTTTACCTCCACGGAGTCCAATATCGAGGATTTGGTCGGCAAAATCGATGAAGCTTCCGGCTTCAACTCCACGATCCAGGAAATTGCCAATCAGACCAACTTGCTATCACTTAATGCCAGCATCGAGGCGGCGAGAGCGGGCGAGCAGGGGCGAGGATTTGGGGTAGTGGCAACCGAAATCCGCAAACTGGCCGAAACGGCCGGCCAAGCAGCGTCACAAATTAAGCACGTGCTGTCGGAAGTGAACGGAAGCGCCGTGCATGTGCAGGTCAGTATACGACATACCACGGAACTAATAAGTAACAGCACCTTATCGATGGAAATTAAGCAAATGTTTATGCGCATTCACGATTCGATTCAGGAGATTGGCCGGCGTGCTGATGACCATATCGATCTTATGAGTGCTATCCGTACATCCTCCGTCTCGATCGAGGAGTCGACAGGAAGCTTCGCAGCTATTAACGAGCAGGCGACCGCCGCTTTAGAACAGCTTTCCGCTACCGTACACATGCTGCTGGAGCAAAACAATCAAGTGCTGACTTTGATTCGGCAAAACGATCTGGCAATGAAAGTACTGTTGATCGAAAACAAACAGTAACTGTCAGTGTTTTAGGCACTCAAGGAGGAAAATGAAAATGATCTCATTTAATGAAAATGTAAGTGATCTACTGGCATGCACCATTGATTCCGTGAAACAAGTCATGCATGTACCCGTCACGATTGGAGCGCCTTTTTTATACAGTGAAAAAGTTTTGCGAACCGGTATGTGTGTGTTGGTGGGTTTTACCGGTGATATTGCTGGACGGATGCTGATAGATGGGCATGGGGAGTCGTTTGGAAAGCTGGGGGAGACCATGTTCGGTATGGCTCTGGAAGGTGAGATGCTGCATAGTTTTGTAGGGGAAATCGCGAATATGGTGGCTGGAAGCATATGTACATTGATTTCGCAGAAGGGGCGGAAGGTGGATATTACTCCCCCGACCATTATGGAAGGTCAGATGAAACTGTTTGGTTTTGAAAAGGCCATTTCTGTTCCCTTGTCTATCGACCAGGTTGGTGAAATGAACATCATTTTATTATTAAAAGAAGAGAAGGCGGTATAAAAGATGGCGAATATTCTGGTAGTAGACGATGCGGCATTTATGAGAATGATGTTAAAGGATATCCTTACAAAAGGCGGCCATCAGGTTATTGGCGAGGCCGCCAATGGCATTGAAGCCATTGAGCAATATCGTAAATTAAAGCCCGATTTGGTGACGATGGATATCACTATGCCGGAGATGGAGGGCATTGATGCTTTGAAACAAATCAAGCAAGACGATCCGAAGGCAAAGGTCGTTATGTGTTCAGCAATGGGACAGCAATTAATGGTTGTTCAATCCATACAGGCGGGTGCCAAAGATTTTATTGTTAAACCGTTTCAGGCAGACAGAGTGCTTGAAGCGATTAAGAAGGCATTAGGTTAAGATAAGTCATTTGTAATAAGGAGATTGTACGCAATGAAACTTAAACAACGATTGTCTAAATTTAATGTCCTCGCGGTATTATCCAAGTTTCGACTAGTTAAAAGCAAACTGATCCTGGCTTTCGCAGTCATTCTGCTCGTTCCAAGTCTAGCTATCGGCGGGATTTCTTATACGACGGCAAAAAATAAAGTAGAAGACCAAATGAAGCTGGCTGCTACAGCGAATGTGAAGCTGCTGAATCAAACCATTTCGCAGATGATAGAAGCCCAATTGAAGAACATTGATTACGTGGCTCAAGAAATATCCGCCGGAGCGATTGGTTCTAAACAAACGAATTTGTTATCGCTGAACGCGGCCATTGAAGCGGCAAGAGCGGGCGAACACGGACGTGGATTTGCCGTGGTAGCGGGCGAAGTGAAAAAGCTAGCCGAGCAATCCTCCAAATCAGCGGAGCAAATTGCGGCCCTTATCCATGCTATTCGAGATGAGATCGGAAAAGCTCAGACATCCATGCAATCGGCAACAAAGGAAGTCGGCCATGGCATGGAAGTCGTTCATACGGCTGGCGGCTTATTCTCCGAGATTGAACGCTTTGTCAATGAGGTAAGCAGCCAGGTAGATGAGGTTTCGACCGCTGCTCAGCAGATTTCAACCGGAACGACGCAAGTCGTATATGCCATTGAAGGAATCGCAAGCGTGGCGCAAACAACCGCATCTGGGACCGAGAACGTGTCTGCCGCCGCCGAAGAGCAGCTCGCTTCTATGGAGGAAATTTCATCTTCGTCTGCTGCTCTGACCCACATGGCTGGGGAACTGCAAGAATTAGTTGATAAATTTAAGCTATGAGATCATTGATATGAAACCTGTATTTTTACGTACTACAAAAAGATTCCTGCCTCTCTGGCGCGTTTGATGGCTTGAGTTCGATTCCGTGCACCAAGTTTAGTGAACAACTGGTTGTTGTATACTTTCACGGTACCTTCGGAAAGACCGAGCCTTTCCCCGATTTGAAAATTGGTCATTCCTCGACTGATACAATTCAAAATGTCAAGCTCACGCTGAGTGAGTGCTTCAGGCAACCTCTCGTTTGCGGGTTGGTCATTCTCTTGAACAATAGCGTATTCTTGTGCCGCATCAAGTAATAGCTGCAGATAGGAAGCATTTGGCGATTGAATAGCACGCGGGAGCTTCGCTAACTTGAACAGTAAGTGGATGACATCGTACCCTTCGTCCAGGAGAAGGCGAATAAACCCCTCGGGTGCCGCCAATGCTATGGTCTTGTCCAACATGGCAAGCGCTTGGCGTACGTTTCCTTTCTTGCAGAAAAGCACCGCCTGCAGAAGGTCCAATTCCAACAGATTCGCAAACCGGTCTTCCACTGCCATTAACGCACGGAAGCTATGAATCAGTCTTTCCGCTTCCTCTAGCTTGTTTTGCCAAAGGAATACACGAATTAATGTGCCGTATTCGTATTCCCGGGCAACGGATAAAGCATCCCTTTCCGCCAAACGGTTAACCTGTTCCCATTCCGAAACAATGCTGCTTGTTCCTTCCTTTAATGCTTCCCGCACCTGAAAAGCGATAATTAAATGCTGCCATTGTGCGTCGGCACCGATATGCTTCATGCCTTCTTCCAGTCTTCGCCACTCTGTATGGAAACCATCGGGAGATTGAATGATCTTCATGATCCGTACACGGACTAACATTGCGCGAATGAAAGTGCTGGGTATCTTTCTATCATAGCCAAGGCTGGCGCCAATATCCGAATAATATAATGCGTCGGGAAACAAGTTCTTCTCATATGCAATCTCAGCCAGTGATGATGCATAATACTGCCACCTTGGGTTGTTTACCTTTTCACACATCTCACGAATTTTTGTGTAAAATTGAAAAGCTCTACTCAAACGGCCATTAAAACCGCGTGTCCGGTATATGAATAGCTCACTATTGATAAACACTTCAGTAATCATATGATAATAATTGGATACAACAGGATACAATAGAATGGTTTTTCTGGCGCAATTAATCGCTTCCTCCATATTTTGCGCACGCATGGCTATAAGTGCTTCAATAAGATACATTTCTACAGCCAACTGGCGATTGCGTAAGGGAGATTCCTCCGTTACATCACTCAACTTGCAGGTAAGCTCTTTCAAGTCAGATAAAGCAAGTTCATTTTTTCCGGTTATCAGATAAGTCCAGGATCGAACGATCGAAAGCTCTGGATATAGAGGGAAAACCATCTCAGGTATTTGGCGAAGCCAATACTCAATCGTAGAGACCAGATGATCTTGTAAAAAAGCCGGAGCATGCTCACTGAGCCATTCTGCCGCCAAGTTCCAGTTGGAGCTGGCAATCGAATGCTCGATGGCTTCCTTCATCAGCTTTTTGGAAGCAAACCATTTTGCTGCCCTCTCGTGAAGGATTCGAATTTCTTCCGGAAATTGTTTTTTTAATTGATCATGTAAAAATTCGTGAAATAGCAAATGATATCGGTACCATTTCTCTGAAGGTTCGATCAGCGTGATAAAGACATTTGAGCGTTCCAGATGAGCCAGCAGCGTTCGAGAATCATTGCGTCTAGTTAATTCATTGCATAGTTCTGGGCACATACGGTCGATTATTGAGGTGCGAAGTAAAAAAGACTGTAATTTGCTATCCATTGTCAAAAGCAGTTCTTCATACAAATAATCGAAGACTTGTAAAAGGTACGGATCGAGGGTGTCTAGGTATTTTAACCCAGGAGTACTGCTAGCTTGGGCTGCGATTACGCACAATACGGCAATCCATCCTTCGGTTAGCTGGTTCACTCCATCCAATTCTGTCTCCGTTAAGATACCTGCCCCCATAATGGAAAATAGTTGCTTGATCTCTTCTTCTTTAAAACAGAGCTGTTCTCTACCGATTTCGTACAGATCTTGCTTGATTTTCAAACGCTGCAGTGGGAGAGGAACCGAATCCCTTGTAAGCAAAATGATAGGCATGCTACGAGGAAGGTGGTGGATCAAATAGGCCATTGCCTGATGGATGTCCTCCGAGTTGATCAAATGAAAATCGTCCAGTACGAGTACTATGGGGTCTTTTAACATACTCAACTCGTTCAATAATGGAACCATAAGGGGCTCGGAGATATTCAATCCCCGTGTTTGTATGCATGCTCTAGTACGTAGGAAATATTCTGGTGCAACTTGTTCCAAAGCGGATAGGAAATGATTCCAGTAACGAACCGGATCATTATCGGCCGCATCGAGGGACAACCATGCTGCCTTGGAAGGACACCCAAGAAGCCATTCACAGACAAACGACGTTTTACCGAATCCAGCCGGAGCGGAGATGATTGTTAATTTACGGCTTAATGATTCGTTCAAGAGAGAGGCGGTTTGAGGACGATATACAAACTCTTGGCGTAAGGGCGGTATTTTTAACTTGGACTGCAGTACTTCGTGTCCGTTCAGATGATCAGTCATAGAATACCTCCTAACAACACGTTGCCATTTTTATGTAATAATCGATTGACGATTCCAGTAATTACATCAAAGTATAGACATATTTCGACAAAAATTCAATTGACCTAACTTTAGTTAATTATACTCTCTCTGTAAAAATGATATTATTTTCGGATATAGAACCAGAGAACTAGTTCTTGGAACCCAAAACCTACAATATCGGAGTTTCATATAAATCTAGGTTAATTTGAGCCCTTGGAGGTATACGTAATGGAATTAAGTCAATATTTGTCTATGTTCATCGAGGAGTCGAAGGAACATTTGCAGGCAATGAACGAAAATTTGTTGAGCCTGGAGATTAATCCTCAGGATATAGGCATCGTCCATCATATTTTTCGTTCCGCTCACACCTTGAAGGGAATGTCAGCGACAATGGGCTTTGAGGATTTGGCTTCCTTGACTCATGAAATGGAAAATGTGCTCGATCTTGTAAGAAACCATAAATTGGACATGGATCCGTTTATTTTTGATTGTATTTTTAAGAGTTTGGATTCGCTCGAAACGATGGTGGAAGACATTGTTCAAGGCGGTACGGGAAAAGCCGATGTCGCCGAGATCGTTGTGGCTTTGAAATCGATCGTCACTGGCGGCTATCACAAACAAGCGGAGACTTCTTCAGCTCCCGTAACAGCCAGCAAAAGCGTTTCAGGACTGGAAGTCGACCAATACCAGTATTCCGTCCTCCAGCAGTCTATTGACTCAGGCCATTTGGTCTTTTTCATCGAAGTCAGCTTACGAGAAGATTGTGTCTTGAAAGCAGCAAGAGCCTATATGGTATTCGACGTACTTGACCTTCATGGTGAGATCGTCAAATCAACCCCATCTGTACAGGATATTGAGCTAGAGAAATTTGATCGTTCAATTTCGGTTTATTATAGTTCGAAAGTCGATAAAGAAGCGCTTGAGAAAGAGATTCTGGGTGTATCCGAGATCGAGGCCGCAAATATCGTACAAGTGGACAAAGGCTCTCTTGCCGAAATGGTCCGTGGGTCTATATCTAGCTCGGTAACGTCGGAATTTAACGCTCAAATGGAAGCAGCCAAGCAAGAATTTGCATCCGCTTCAGCGGCAGTGGCCCCTGACTTGGAAGCTGGACGTAAGCAAGGCGCAGCGGCAGTGCAGCAAAATACAACTCCCGTGACCAATCGAACAATCCGTGTTGATATTGAGCGGTTGGATGCACTCATGAATCTGTTCAGCGAGCTGTTAATCGATCGTGGTCGTTTAGAGCAATTGGCTAGTGAAGTAAGACATGGCGCATTAAGCGAAACGGTTGAACATATGTCACGCGTCAGCGGCGACTTGCAAAACATTGTATTGAAACTGCGCATGGTGCCGGTAGATTCGGTATTTAACAGATTTCCCCGCATGATACGGGACGTAGCGAAAACCTTAAATAAGAAAGTCGATCTGGTGATCTCAGGAGCAGAAACGGAGCTTGACCGCACCGTAATAGATGAAATCGGCGACCCGCTGGTCCACCTTCTCCGAAACGCGGTTGACCATGGTATCGAATCGATTGCTGAACGCGTCTCATCTGGAAAAAACGAAACCGGTACAGTGCACTTGCGCGCCTTTCACAGCGGGAATCACGTATTTATCGAAGTGGAGGAAGACGGAGCAGGGATTCATCATGAAAAAGTGCTGCAGCGCGCGTTGAAAAACGGCCTTATCACACAAGATCAAGCTTCTAAAATGACTGAAAACGAAATCGCTCAGCTGCTCTTTGAATCTGGCTTCAGTACAGCGGACAAAATCTCCGACATTTCCGGTCGCGGCGTCGGCCTTGATGTGGTAAAGACGAAGATCCAATCGTTAGGTGGACATGTCTCCGTAGAATCGAGACTGGGCCATGGCTCGAAGTTCTCTGTACAGCTGCCACTGACCTTGTCGATCATTTCTGCGATGCTGATCCGTCTTGGAAACGAGAAATACGCGATACCCTTATCTTCGATCGTGGAAACGTCAGCCGTAGAGCAATCGAAAATTCGCCATATTCACGGCAACCGAATGATTGAGTTCCGGGGCATGGTCATTCCGGTTATCTCCTTGAGCGAAGTATTCGAGATGCCGGATTATAACGAGGCTAACGAAGCCGAGAAGGAAATGGTCATTATCCGCAATGGTGAGAATATTGCTGCATTAATGATCGATGAATTCATCGGTCAGCAGGAAATCGTGCTGAAATCGCTCGGGAGCTATTTGACCAATCTATTCGCTATTTCCGGCGCTACGATTCTTGGGGACGGGCAAGTCGCTTTGATCATTGATACGAACGCATTAATTAAATAATGATGCTAGGGACGGTGTTGTCATTCCGATTATCGAATTATCAGCAATTACAACACTTACAGATTAAAGAAATGGGGTTGTTTAGATGACAAAAAAACCATGGTCTTCACAAGAATTAGAAAAACTGATCCGACTATCCGCCGAGTGCCCACCTGTGGTTATTGCCAGAGAGTTATCTCGACCAGTTACATCGGTACGCAAGAAAATGCGAGATATCGGCTTAAGTTATGTAACCGACGAACAGTGGAATAGACAACAAATTCAATACCTCATATCAGACGAAGGAGGATCTTACAAAAATAACTTCAATCAATCATCCAAAGAAACGGATCTTGAATCTCAAGTTCTGAATGAGTTTTGGACCACGTTAGTTAAAATGGCGAGAATAGCGAAAAAAATGGGGAAGCGTATCGATGTGCTCACTTTTATCGCTATTTACCGTAAAATTCGAATTGGTGGTTAAGGGGTTTCTATAGCAGAAGTAAATTGATTACCAGGGAGGGTTTATTGATGTCAGAGGATAAAAAAGTGATCGTGTTTGCTCTAGGAAAAGAAGAATACGGTGTGGAAGTGGAAAAAGTAAAAACCATTGAGCGGATACAGCCATTGATTACTGTTCCTAAAGCGCCCGAATTCATAAAAGGAGTCATCAATCTGCGTGGCGTGGTTACGCCTGTTATTGATTTGCGCGGGCGTTTCGGTTTCACGGAAAGCGAATATACGGATAACACAAGGATTATCATTGTTGCCGTGGAGGATATTGAGGTGGGATTGATTGTCGATTCTGCTAACGATGTTATTGACATCGACTCGGATCATATTGACGACCCGCCTGCAATTGTCGGCGGGATTAAGGCGAAGTACCTACAAGGCATTGCCAAAGTCGGCGGCAACCGTTTGCTTATTTTGTTGAACCTTCAAGAGGTCTTGAGTAAAAGTGAGATCATTGAACACATATAAAAGGAGGCTTTTAAAATGAAAAAAAAACTACGGTCGTCCCGATTCAATGTCCGTTCAGTACTGTCCAAGCTCCGATTGGTTAAAAGCAAACTGATCCTTGCTTTCGCGGTCATTTTGCTTGTCCCCAGCCTAGCAATCGGCGGGATTTCTTACAATACAGCCAAAAGCAGAGTGGATGACCAATTTAAGCGGACCGCTTCTGGTAATCTTGATTTGCTGAATCAAACGATTACGCAAATAATAGAAGCTCAACTGAAGGATGTTGATTTCTTGGCGGAACAAGTATCCGCAGGAGTGATCGGCTCGAAACAGGGGAACGGAGAGCCGAAACTCAAAGAAATGCTCGACAAGTATGAACAACTTCATCCCGAGTTAGACGCTGTCACTGTGGGAACAGATGAAGGGGAACATGTGGTTTTTCCAACTACGATCAAAAACCCTCCTGATTATGATCCAAGGGTAAGACCGTGGTATAAACAAGCTATAGAGAGCAAAGGGAAGGTCATCATTTCGGAACCGTACGTATCGCTGGCAACAAATAATCTCACGGTGACCATAGCAAAGACAGTATATGACGATCATGGTGTTGTGGGAGTGAATCTTAGCCTGAAATCGATGGCTGATCTCGTAAAAGGAACCCAGATAGGCAATAAAGGATTTGTATCAATCATAGACGCACAAAGAAAAACTTTGGTTCATCCTGTAGCAAAAATTGGAGACGTAAACAAAGGGGCACTGATTGATCGTATATTTGCTTCCGATTCAGGTGAACTTGAGTACATAAGTCCCTTCGATGGAAAAGCCAAAACACAGTTCTTTACAACGAATAAATCAACCGGATGGAAAATATCGGCAAGCTGGTATCAAGATGAAGTGACACAAGAAGCAGCTCCTATTTTCAAAAGAACATTACTTGTGATTGCTATAGCCATGCTTGCAGGGGTAGTCATCGTGTTCGTTATTGTTCGTTCCATTACATCTCCGCTCCGTGTTTTAAACGATACGTCCCGGAAAATCAGCGAGGGCGATTTGTGCCATCGGGCGCATATCAAGTCGAAAGACGAATTCGGCCAGCTTGGAGCCAGCTTTAACCTTATGGTGGATTCGCTGCGATCCGTCCTAGTTGAAGTCAGCGAATCATCCAATCTATTGGCTGCTTCTTCGGAGCAGCTTTCAGCAAGCGCAGAGCAGACCGCCAAGGCTACCGAACATATTGCGGGAGTCGTAGAACAGATGGCGGATGGAGCCAATGAGCAGGTTCATACCGTAGTGGAAAGCGCCAAGACGATCCATGAGGTATCTGAGAAAATCCAGGAAATTGCGGCTAGTACGCAGTCGGTCGCCGACACGACAACGAAGGCGGCAGAAAAGTCGTCGGAAGGCGGACGTGCGATACAGACTGCCGTAGGACAAATGAGCTCTATCAGCGGCTCGGTCGACGGATTAGCGCAGGTTATTACCCGACTGGCCGATACTTCCCAAGAGATTGGCCAAATCACGGGAGCGATCACGCAAATCGCTCAGCAAACGAATTTGCTCTCGCTGAACGCGGCTATTGAAGCGGCCAGAGCGGGCGAACACGGACGCGGATTTGCCGTAGTGGCGGGTGAAGTGAAGAAGCTTGCTGAGCAATCCTCTAAATCGGCAGAACAAATTTCGACTCTGATTCATGCCATTCAGGGGGAGATCGACAAAGCTCAGGAATCGATGCAATCGGCAACAAACGAAGTACATGTGGGAATAGAAGTCGTGCAAACGGCAGGCGGCTTATTCTCTGAGATTGAACGTTACGTCGATGAGGTGAGCAGCCAGGTGCAAGAGGTAACCGTTGCCACCCAACAAATATCAGCAGGAGCAACGCAAGTTGTAAAAGCAATTGAAGGGATCGCCGAAGTCGCACAAACAACGGCATCTGGGACTGAAAATGTGTCTGCTGCAGCAGAAGAACAACTGGCCTCTATGGAGGAGATTTCATCATCATCCTCAGCATTGACACACATGGCAGGGGAGCTTCAAGGATTAGTAGAGAAATTTAAATTGAACTGAATCATGACTTAAATTGAATATACACCGTAAAACTGAAAGGATGTCCACACATGAAATCAATGAAAATGCAGCTTATGCTTCTCCTTTCTTTGATCGCACTAATTCCGTTAGTACTGCTGGGGTTTATCAGCTATCAATACTCTCGTGGATTACTGAAGGATGAGCTTTCCAACTCTGTACAAAAGGAGCTTGAGCAAGTAGATAACACCTTCGGTACGATGTATAAAAGCATTGATGAGGACTTACAGTTTCTAGCTCATATGTCTGTTGCCTCAAAAGCGGACAAAACGGTAACGACCTTTTTCGATAAAAAGGGTGATCATATCGAACCGAAACAAGAGCAGAGTCGCGGCATTGAAGGAGATATTTATCGTGAGTTCGATCGCTATGCGAAATACCATCCGGATACTACCTATGTATATATGGGGACTAAAGATGGCGGCTACATTCAATGGCCTAACGATCCGATGAAGGGTGGCTATGACCCTCGCGAACGTCCCTGGTATCAGCAATCCATCAAAGATCCTGAAGGTAACAAACGATCTGCTCCTTACAGCTATGATAGTCCAACCGGGATTTCGACGATCGTCAGCACAACGACTACGGTAAAAGACGCGCAGGGTAATATCATTGGGGTCATGGGACTAGACCGTAGTCTAGCTAAATTATCGGAGATTGTGAAAAATATCAAAATTGGCGAAACCGGTTATGTGTTCATGTTTGACGAAAAAGGAACCGTGCTCGCCCATCCGAATAGCGAAACGACGTTCTCTACTTTGGAGCAGTTAAACAACGGGACGGCTGTTACGACGAAAACAAAGCAGCCCATTTCGTTCGAAATATCTGACTATTCTTCATTAATGAAGCAAAGCAGTGGATTTTTTGAAATGAACATGGAAGGGAAGCCTTCGTACGTCATCCTTTTTACTTCTAAATCAACAGGTTGGAAAATGGCCGCTGTTCTCAATAAAAGTGAGCTGCAAAGCTATACAGATACGTTGAAATGGAGAATGATCCTCGTTGGAGCCATGATTATTGCTGTAGTGATTCTTCTAGGGTTCTTTATCGCCAGATTGATCGCTCACCCCCTCCAAAGACTTCAACGGGCAGCGAACCGAATTGCTGCTGGCGACCTTTCCGAAACGGACTTGTCCATTAAATCAAACAAAGAAGTCACTGCGCTGGCCGGCGATATGATGTCCATGACCAACCATTTGCGAACCATGCTAAGCAGCGTGTCGGAAACTGCAGAACAAGTTGCCGCAACTTCACAGCAGCTAACAGCTAGCTCAAGCGAATGCAGTAAAGCAAATGAACAAGTGACGACATTAATTCTAGATGTTTCCGATGGGGCCAATAACCAAATGAGGCAAACAGAAGAAATACGTGAAGTAACGTTGGGTATGGCTTCACAAATGGATTTAATCACCGATACTCTCGCGAAGGTTAACTCGTCGATCGCACATTCCTCGAGCACAGCCGACGAGGGCAATGAAATGATGAAAAAAGCGAAAAATCAGATGGAATCAATGAATAGCCAATCGCAGCAGTTGCAGGAAGTAGTCGGTACACTTGCGCAGAAAGCCGCAGATATTGGGGGAATCATCTCTTTCATTACCCAAATTTCCACACAAACTAATTTACTTTCTTTGAACGCCAGCATTGAAGCCGCAAGGGCAGGGGAAGCGGGTAAAGGATTCGCTGTAGTTGCCGGTGAAATTAGAAAATTGGCCATGCAAACGTCGGATTCTACAGATCAGATCAAACGTATTATTGAAGAGATACAGCAAAGTTCCACACTTGCATCATCTGTTGTTAAAGAAGGAAGTGTTTCGACGAAACAGGGAATACAATGCATTGAAGATGCCGATTCGACTTTCCGCAATATATGGAGTGCTGTGAACGATACTTCAGTACAAACGCAAAAAGTAACCGAGGCCATACAACATATGAATAGCAATATGCAGACTATGGTGGAATCGATTGAGAAGATCGTAAGTATTTCCGAAATGTCCGCGAACCATTCCGCAGGGGTGGCAGCCTCTTCCGAAGAACAGTTAGCTGCAATGGAAGAAATTACGGCTGCTTCTGCTGTATTGGCTCAAATGGCGCAAGATCTGTTGGGGGAAATGACGAAATTCAAATTTTAACCGAACTCTGCTATAATGCAACATGGCACTTTTATCGAATAAAGGGGGCGTGGTGAAACATGAGGTTATTACCGCTCAGGTCTTGCCATACGGGGATGAAATTGGCCAGACACATTCATAATGAAAATGGTCATGTGTTACTTTCCGTCGGCATGGAATTGACGACCAGTTTAATTGAAAGACTGTCCCATTATGGTATTGATTATGTGTACATCCATGACCCACGAACGGAAGATATAATAATCGAAGATATCATTAGCGAAGAAACGAGAATTCGTACGATTCAAGAGGTTAAGACTACTTTTAAAAAATTGATGAATGATGCCGGGAATAAGCGTTTGGTGCAATTTGGTAAGTCATTTCGTCCACTTATGAAGGATATTATTGATGATTTAAGCCGCCATAAGGACGCCATGATTATGCTAACGAATTTAAGCATCACCGATCATTATTTGTTCCAGCATTCACTCAATGTGTGCATTTATACGACGATGCTCGGACTAGCCCATGGCTATTCTAAGGAAGAGTTAATGGTTCTGGGCTTAGGAGCATTACTTCATGATATCGGAAAAACAAAAGTTCCTCTGGATATTTTGAGGAAACCAGGAAAACTTACGGATGCAGAGTTTTTAGCAATAACCAAACACGCGGAATACGGATATCTCTTGCTGAAGGATGAACCGAACATTCCCATTCTTGTCGCCCATTGTGCCTATCAGCATCACGAAAGAATCAACGGCGGCGGATACCCGCGTGGTATATCCGGAACAGACATTCACGAATATGCACGATGGATCGGCTTGGTCGATTCCTACGATGCGATGACTACTCATCGGGTTTACCGGGCTCCCATGCTGCCGCATCAGGCTATGGAGATTTTGTTTACAGGAGCAGGAGAGCTGTATGATCATGAAAAACTATCGTTGTTTCGCGATAAAGTCGCCATCTACCCGATTGGTGTCACCGTGACGTTGGATACGGGAGAAACGGGAGTCGTCGTCGATTTGAACGTCTCTGCTCCATACCGTCCGGTTGTTCGTGTGTTTGAGGATGAAGTTGGCCAAGTGATCATTCCTTACGAGATTGATTTATCCAAAAAATTAAATGTAATGATCGTCGCAGTTGGTTGAAGTAAATAAGACAAATCGATGTCTTTTATGCTAACGTGAAAGAGATTGAGTCAGATGTTACACGCAGTAGCAAACGCTCCTTATCCGCTTTAACATTATTATGACGAGATGTTCATGCAGGAATCAGAAGTGAGAACCAGGGATTTATCGAAAAAGATGTATTAGAAATTTTCCAACACAATCTTTCCTATCGATCTTCCCGTTTCCATTTTTTCATGTACGACTCGTAGGTTTTTTGCATTTATTGGTTCTATGCGTTCAGTTAAAGTGGTTTTCAATTGTCCATTATCGATTAAATTAGCCAGTTTATTCAGTAGATCGTGTTGTTTAATCATATCTTTGGTTTGAAACAATGATCGGGTAAACATAAGCTCCCATACAAACGTGATACTTTTAGAAAAGAACAAGTCCATAGCCAAGCTTCCCGCCCAAGAAACCTTATCTGCAGGAACGATAGAACAAATCTTGCCTTGGGGAGCTATGACTTCTGCCATATTCGCTAAATGTTGTACGGTGTCATTTAAGCAAAATATATAATCAACGGTCTCAAATCCAATGCTCTTGAGCTGTGATGCAAACTGGTTATTGTGGTTGATTGTAAAATCCGCGCCTTGATGTTTAGTCCACTGGATTGACTCTGGGCGTGTAGCAGTACCAATTACAGTTAGACCTGCTAATTTGGCAAGTTGAGTAGTAATCGATCCTACTCCTCCTGCTGCACCGATAATGAGTAAGCTTTTATTTTTGTTATCTTCTACGCTATGACTGATTCCTAAACGATCAAATAAGCCTTCCCAAGCAGTAATCGAGGTGAGCGGTAAAGCGGCTGCTTGAGCGAAATCCAAACTCTTCGGCTTGAATCCCACAATTTGTTCATCTACCAAGTGAAACTCACTATTCCCCCCTGGGCGAGCCACACTTCCTGCATAATATACCTCATCTCCAGGTTTAAACAAGTGACATTCAGGTCCAACCTGTGCCACGATCCCAGCTACATCCCAACCAAGAATTTTGGGTGATTCTTCTTCATAGTTGTTGTTCTCCCGAACACCCAAGTCGGCAGGGTTAACAGAGATGGCTTTTACTTCTACCAGTAGATCACGACCAGTAGGAATCGGTTTTTCTATATACAGATCAACAAGGCTCTCCGGATCGGATAAAGCGAGATATCGGTAAGCACCGACTGCTTTCATTTTGTGGTGATTGCTCATATTTTTCTTCCTTTCAAAATGGTTTTTTCGTGCAATTGAAGTATATGCTGTTTACTTACTTTAAGGAAGTACGCAGAATTTTCGTATATAGTATGAAATATCATACCTATAATCATGGAGGGTCCGGATGCGATGACCCGCACCTCCGGAACTGTGAGAGGCCCATGCAATTGCGCATGGGCCTACTCGATTTGTTATTTCAACAATGTTCGTAATTTCACGAGGTGAATCCTTAGAAATTCTCCAGCACAATCGATCCTAACGATGTATGTGAAAGGACCGTTCAGTTATTAAGATGCAAGAACGGTAACGACGGGCAATATAAAAAGATGACTTCTGAATAATTCAAGAGTCACCTTCTTACCGACGTATTTTGTTAGCGGCCTACGATCTCAAGTACGTCGCCGGGCGCCATCGCTTTGCCCTTCAACCCCCGTTCTTCAAGCTGATTTACAAACTGTTTCTCATCCTGCGTGATGCCCGGGAAAGTGCTGTGGTGAATCGGAACAGTCAGCTTCGCGTTGTACCATTCCGCCGCCTGGAGCGCATCTTCCGGTCCCATCGTGTAATGGTCGCCGATCGGAAGGAAAACGACGTCGATCGGATGACGCTCACCGATCATTTTCATATCGCTGAACAAGGATGTATCGCCCGCATGCAGAATTGTCAAGCCTTCGGCAAACACGAGGAAGCCAGCAGGCATACCTGCATATAGAATCTGTTTCGTTTCCTCAACGACGATACCCGAGCTGTGGAAAGCTTGGACCATCTTCGCCTTCGCAAAGCCGAGATCAAACGTGCCGCCCATGTTCATGCCGATTGAATTTTTTACGCCCTGCCAGGACATGTAGGACGCGAGTTCGACGATAGAGACGACTGGCGCGTCGTTGTTGGCGCTCGCTATTGGCGCCGCGTCGAGAATATGGTCCATATGGGCATGGGTTAACAGCACGGCGTCGGTAATAATGTCCTCTGGCTTGATTGTGGCTGCGGGGTTACCACTTAGGAAAGGATCAATGATGAGCGATTTCCCACCGGTATGGATTTGAATGCAGGCATGACCATGATATTTGATTTTCATAATATTGCGCTCCTTTATTTCGTTTCAATTTGATTACTACTATTCGTTCATCCTATTCTTCCCTTAAAAATGGTTTTTTCGTACATTTGAATTATATGATGTATAATTACTTTAAGGAAGTACGCAGAATTTTCGTATATAGTATGAAAAATAATACCTTTGTAAGGGGACTGAGTTATGGGCGATCGAAGAAACAAATATGGTTCAAATCCAAACGTAGAAGGATGTCCTGTGGAGACAACTCTTGATGTCATCGGCGGGAAATGGAAAGGGATTATTCTCTATCATCTCATTGACGGGACGAAAAGATTCAATGAACTCCGGCGTTTCAATCCGGGAATTACGCAGTTCATGCTTACGCATCAGTTACGGGAGCTTGAACGGGATGGCATCATTCACAGAGAAGTTTATAAAGAAGTTCCGCCCAAAGTAGAATACTCTCTTACTGATTTTGGAAGGACCTTGGAACCGATCATCCTATCGATGAAGGCATGGGGGGGAACTTATAAAATTAGACTTAACGAAAGTAGAATGTCGGAAGGGGAAGGAAATTGAATTTTCGAATGACTGAGGTTACGGTACAGTCTATTAAATCTAGTTGAAAGCATAGTGAAGGAAAAAACTGTATTGAAGAACGATGGCGGCAAGGAAAAATACACGATAATGGGAGGAATCATTACCAATGACAAATTCAGTGCAACAGCCTAAAAATATCTTATGGATAAGCCTGGAGGATACGAGTCCTAGAATGGGGTGCTATGGAGATACTCTTGCACGAACACCCCATATCGACATGCTGGCCAGCGAAGAAATGATTAGGAATTAATTAAATCGTATTTCATAGAAGATTCGTATCGTACCACATAATTCATTATGCTAAAGCAAAACTATAGCGCAGGAGCTGCACTGAAGCAGCTCTTTTTTGTTTAGCGTGCCCAGAGGCACGCATTATCTAGTTGGTGCAAGTCCCCTCATCTTAGTATTTGGGCTGTCCCGAAGGTTGTAAAGACCTAGGGTCAGCTTTTTTGTCTTTACAATTAATTATCCTGTTGCTAACACAGACATAATAGTTCTACGTTAAATTAAATATGTGGGAACGGTCTCACACAAAGAAATGGGGTCGCAGCATGGAGCATACGATTAAGGAAATTGCCCTACGCACCGGTGTATCTAAATCAACCGTGTCGCGGGTGATTTCTGGTAAGGGCTATACCAGCTTGGAGGTACGCGATAAGGTGCTCCAGCTTATTAAGGAATTACAATATAAGCCCAATGCAGTGGCAAGGGCTATGGTTTCACAGAGAACGCATAACATTGGCGTCCTGATTTATCGGCGACATCATCCTATTGCGTCCCATCCGTTTTACGGCAAAATCCTCGACGCTATTTTAATGACAGCTGCAAGCTTGAATTATTCTGTTTTCGTTACGACGGATCATGAGATGTCGCTGCGTTCAGCTGATTTTATGATGGAAAAAAGGGTGGACGGACTGATCCTGATCAGTCGCTTGCAGCAGAACGTCATTGATTATATCGCAAATTTTGGAGTTCCCTATGTGATGGTCAATGGCTCCACTGATGTCGACGGGGTCATGCATATTGTTAATCAAGACGAGGAAGGCGGACGGATGGTCGCCGAATACCTAACGGAATTAGGGCATCGTCAGATTTTCGTGATTGCCGGGCCGCAGACGCATCGGAGCCACAATTTGAGGCTGAAAGGTTTTAAGAATTACATGGCAGGAATTGGGGTTCCGATCCCATCATCATCGGTCTTACAGGCCTCGACTTCCACCTTCGGGGAAGGGTATGAGTTAATGCGCGCCCATTGGGAGCAGTTTCGTGCAGGCGGGTTTACATCGCTATTTGCCACCAACGATATGATAGCGCTAGGCGCCATGAAGTTTATGTTGGAGCAGTCGGTACACATTCCTGAACAAGTAGCGGTTGTAGGTTTTGATGATATCGATTTTGCCGCTATGTTTTCACCCTCTTTAACAACCATCAGGGTCAATACAGAGGAAATGGGGACTCAGGCTTTTAGCTTGTTGGACAAGCTCATCCGCCAGGAACCGAACATTGAGAATCCCAAGCAGCTTGTGCCCAAGTTAATTGTCCGGCAATCGACCCAAACATTTTCCATTGGAAGGAGAGGTTAGTCTACATGCGTTGGTATTTAAAAGCGATAGGGCCACGTAAAATCGTGGAATTTATCATACTTGTTGTGTTCGTCATCTTCTTCTTGGGCCCGCTGCTCAACCTAGCCATACTGGCTTTTACCGGCAAATGGACCTACCCAGATATCTTGCCGCACGAATGGTCACTCAAATGGTGGACATTTGTGTTCCAGCAGGAGGATATCGCGAAATCGATCGGATTGTCGTTTATGATCGCATCCATCGTGACCGCTCTATCCATTGTTCTTTGTATCCCAGCGGCTTACGCGTTTGCACGCATACGATTTCCGCTTAGTCGGTTCTTCTTGTTCTCGTTTCTACTGACACATGCTTTTCCTAAAATGGGACTTTATGTTTCGATCGCTGTGCTTTTCTACAAACTCGGACTGATGAACACATTGATAGGCGTTGTTTTGATCCATATGATCAACGTGCTTATGTTCATGACCTGGATCCCAACGGCTGCTTTCCGAAATGTGCATATGGCTCAAGAGGAGTCAGCCAGGGATGTGGGGGCGAGTCCGTTCCGTGTGTTTCGCAGTATTACGTTGCCGATGGCAATGCCGGGTATTATCGTGGCTTCTATCTTTACGTTCCTTAACTCGCTTGATGAAGCGCAGGGCACTTTCCTGGTGGGCATCCCCAATTATAAAACGATGCCGATTGTCATGTATTCGATCATCAGCGATTATCCGGCCTACGCGGGTGCTGTATTTTCCATTATCTTGACAGCGCCGACGATTATCCTACTGCTGGCTGCACAACGCTTTGTGAGCGCAGATATTATGTCCAGCGGCTTCCAACTCAAATGACGGTAGAACAATTAGCAAATAGAAGGAGGCACATATGGACATTCAGCTTTCTGTTCAACAATTGACGAAGCGCTATAAAACAGGAGAAGGCGTAACAGGAATCTCTCTTGATGTTCGTAAGGGTGAATTAATCACACTGCTAGGCCCATCAGGCTGCGGTAAAACCACGGTTCTTCGTAGCATCGGAGGGTTTCTGGACCCGGATTCGGGTGACATTCTCATTGAGGGCAAAAGTACTCTTCACGCGCCTCCTGAAAAACGTCCGACATCCATGGTATTTCAAGGTTACAATCTATGGCCGCATATGACGGTTTTCGACAACCTGGCATTCGGTCTTAAAATACGCAAGATGAAAAAGGCGGACATCGATAAAGCCGTGAACGAAGTGCTTCAGCTGGTTCGCTTGCCTGGAGCAGAGCTTAAATATCCGGGTCAACTCTCCGGTGGTCAGCAGCAGCGCATAGCGGTTGCAAGATCACTGCTCCTGAAGCCTGCCGTTCTTTTGCTCGATGAACCCTTTTCTGCACTGGATGCCAAGCTTCGTCACGAGATGAGGGAGGAGCTGCGAGAGATTCAATCCAAGACAGGTCTTACGATGGTATTTGTCACCCATGATCAGGAAGAAGCATTGTCGATTTCAGACCGCATTGTCGTTATGAATCAAGGGAATATCGAGCAAATCGCTTCCCCGCAAGAGATTTATGATGAACCAAGTACATTGTTTGTTGCCCAATTTATCGGCAAAATGAACTTTTTGAAAGGGGTGATCGCAGCCGAACGTGTAACTGTAGGGCATCTAAGTTTTCCAAATTTAAAAAATCTGTCCGGGCACGTAAAACTGGCAGTTCGACCTGAAGACGTGATGATAGAAAGTGAAGAGGGACAAGGCCTTTCCGGAGTGATCAAACAGGTTATGGTGCTTGGGCATTATGCCGAAGTGTCCATCGATTTGCCGGAATACGGAACAATCCGGGCGTTTCAACCACGCGATTCTGTCAAGGATCTTCATACAGGGCAACAAGTAAAAGCAAGCTTCGCAAAAGCATTAGCATATTCGGAAAATTAAACCCAATCCAAGGAGGAATCATCCATGTTACGCAAGAAATCCGCTATTATGTTAGTGACGTTAATGACCGCTACCGCTGCTTTAATATCCGGGTGCGGCAGTTCTTCGACAAGTGCAGGTTCCGCAGCTCAAAGCAACAGTCCGGCTAAAGAAACAGCAGGCAGTAAACAGCCTGTCGAGTTTAACTTCTATTTTACCGGCTCGCAAAATGTAAAAGATCTATGGGATACGATCATTCCTATGTTCGAAAAACAAAACGCGGATGTTAAAGTAAAACCGGTCTATATTCCTTCAGGAACTGGTGCGCAACCAACCTATGACCGTATTACGGCTGCCAAACAAGCGAATAAAGGCTCAGGCGATATCGATTTATACGAAGATGGCTTGTCTTATGTAACTCGGGGGCAAAAAGATGACCTCTGGGATACGTTACCCGTCGACAAAATTAAAAACCTTGCGAGTGTGGATGAGAAAACGTTAAAAGATATCTCCAATCTCGCTATTCCTTATCGGTCATCTGCGGTTGTATTGGCTTATAACAGTGACAAAGTAAAAACACCTCCAACAAATTTGGATGAATTGTACGATTGGATCAAGAAAAATCCGGACAAATTCGCCTATAACGATCCATCCACAGGGGGTTCCGGTAACTCTTTCGTAGCAACAACTTTGTATAAGTTCCTGCCTGAAGAAGCTATTCATAATTCCGATCCAAGCGTTGAAAAAGGATGGGATCAAGGATTTGCACTGCTCAAGGAACTGGGGAAATCCGTTTATGGCAAAGGTATTTATCCAAAGAAAAACCAAGGCACTTTAGATTTATTGACGAGCGGTGAAGTTGATATGATACCGGCATGGTCGGATATGGTACTTGAGCAATTGGCTAAAGGGCAGCTTCCAAAAACAACAAAAATGGCGCAAATCAAGCCAGGATTTAACGGTGGACCAACCTACTTAATGGTGCCTAAGTTATCGGAAAAGAAGGATGCTGTCTACAAATTCCTGAATTTCGTTCTTTCACCTGAGGCACAAGCCGTGGTTGTAGACAAAATGCATGGCTTCCCTGGGATTAAGCTATCAAATATGTCAAAAGAAATTCAAGATTCATTCAAAAGTGCATCTGAAGGATTCCGTTCCTTCAATATCGGCGAACTGGACAAAGATATGACCAAGCGTTGGCAAAGTGATGTTGCTGCGCAATGAGTAAACAAATGAAAATGGGGATACTGGGATTGCTTCTAGTCATCCCCTCTTTTTTATTGCTCTTCGTCACTGTGGTCATTCCGATCATTATTTCGTTCAAAGAAAGCCTGACCAATAAATCCGGCGGCTACGATTTGTCCAATTATGCGTATTTATTTACGGATAAACTGATGCGCTCCAACATTATTTTTACGATGGAAGTGACGATTGTTTCAGTCATTCTCGTGCTAATTATCAGCTACGTCTTGGCTGCTTATATGAGATTCAATAACGGTACGATGGTGAAATGGATTCGCAACATGTACATGATTCCAATCTTTATCCCATCCGTCATCGCTACGTACGGTTTAATTCAATTGCTTGGCAACCACGGTTGGGTATCCCGCATGCTGCTTCTGGTCAACGGAGGGGAAATGCCGCGTATTATCTTCGACATGAAGGGGATTATTATCGCGAATTTGTGGTTTAACATTCCTTTTACGACGATGCTGCTTGGGTCAGCCTTATCCGCAGTCCCTAATTCTATTATTGAAAGCGCAAAGGATGTAGGGGCACGTAAATTGCAAATCTTCGTACGTTTCATTTTGCCGCTTACGTATAAAACGCTGCTCGTTGCCGTTACCTTTGTGTTCATGGGCGTGATCGGTTCGTTTACGGCTCCTTTTCTGATTGGACCCAACGCCCCACAAATGTTAGGGGTATCCATGGAACAGGTTTTCGGTGTGTTTCAAGAAAAACAATTAGCTGCGGCGATCGCCTTCTTTACGTTCCTGCTTTGTTCCGTAATGGGGTACTTTTATATCCGCAGTATGATCACTGAAGAGAGTGCGAGGTCCCGATGAATCAACTCATTCTGGATGTACAAGGAATTGTACATCCCAATGCTTCCAAAACTCATATTTCGTATCAGTTTCACTTAGGTGGGCACGTTGGCAAGTTAAGGATCCATTTTGCTTATGAGCCCAAAAATCTAGAAGACCGGGAACTCTCGAAAACGATGATTTTCGCGAGTATAAACAAGTACACGGAGCCCAATCAGCGTGAGCGGATTCAAGCGAAATGGGAATCCTTTCTGCCGCTGAAAAACTTAATCACCGTGTCCGTCGACGATCCTGAACGGCACCGAGGTGCAGGGCATCGGCACGATCCCGAGCAGCTGTTAGTTATAAGTGAGCTGGAAGCTTCACCAGGCTTTGTCAGTGGTAAAATGCCAGCAGGCCTGTGGCACATTACGCTAAGCTTGCATGCGATTGTTACAGAAAGCTGCCGATACACCATGCAAGTTCATCAAGAGGAGGAATAAGCGGCATGCCCTGGATTGCTTGCGAATTACACACTCATACTTTTCACAGTGACGGAAGACAAACGCTTTTGGAGCTGGCTAATGGCGCAAAGGCGCTCGGTTTCGAGTGTATAGCTTTGACCGACCATAATACCATGACGGGTTTAAATGAGAAGGACATCGTGGAAAAAGAAAGCGGAATTTCAATCATTTCTGGGATGGAATGGACGACCTTTTATGGTCATATGGTTACTATAGGATTGAACAATTTTATTGATTGGCGTCCGGCAGGTCCGGGTGATATCCATAAAGGGATTGCCGAAGTCCATAGCAACGGGGGCATTGTAGGGATGGCACATCCTTTTCGCATAGGAAGTCCAATTTGTACGGGCTGCTTTTGGGAATTCAACATCGAGGACTGGGACGATATCGACTATATCGAGGTATGGTCAGGCACATTCCCTTCTATTAAAACGGACAATGACCGTGCCTACCGTTTGTGGACCAACAAGCTGAACGAAGGCTACCGGATTGCGGCTACGTCAGGGCGGGATTGGCACACTCAGGAGCAAACGGATGAACCGGTATCGGTGACGTATCTCGACATCGATGATGGGGAGGAGACTGTGACGAAACGAGCGGTTCGTGCACTCTCAGAGGGGAAAGTCACTGTAACTATGGGACCGCTGCTATCGTTAGCGCTTCATTCCGAAGCTGCGGTGTATGGAATCGGTGATGGCGTTCCTGAGCATGATCGATGTTATAGTTATTTGGCACATGTGAGTATAGATTATCACGTGCGGGAAGGGATTTGGGATTATCCAGAGTCCGCATTCACACTCAGTTTGATTGGAAATTCAGGTGTTTTGAGTGAACAAGTAGTGACTAAGAATCAGTCGAATTACGTGATCGAAATACCTGGCGATGAACTTCTATGGATTCGTGCCGAGCTTAGAGGCATCGTTCGCGGAGTTCGCACATTAATCGCCTTTACAAACGCTATCTATATCGAGAGATGAAAGGAAGTGTTCGCATCATGACGTATCGATTTCCACTCATAACTGCTCACTGCGGCAGCATGAACACGCTTGATCATACACTACATTCCGTGCAAACAGGACTTCGGCTTGGTGCGGACGTGGTAGAGGAAGACGTTAGAGTGACAAAGGATGGTATCCCGGTTTTGGCCCATGATGATGAATGGATTACCGTGGAAGGGTCGAAATTGTCCCTCTCACAAATGACTTTCGAAGAATTAAGAGAGCTCCGGTTTGAGGTCACTCATGGGGAACAGCGTGAAACGATACAAATCTGTCGGTTGCAAGACATGCTGCCGCTTATCCAAGCTTCGGGCAAAATCGTGAATTTGGATTTGAAGGTGGACGGTAGTATCGAACCGACGGCAGCGTTGGTGAAGAAATATGGGATGTTGGAGCAAGCGTTTCTATCCGGATGTGAGCTAGATCGTGCGCTATTGGCTCAGCAGTTGAAACCGGAAATGCGCAAACTGCTGAATACCGACCACAACCTGTTTAGAACACTTTCGTATAGAGATGCTATGGTACAAACCTGCGAGGATGCGCTTGCAGCCTCTTGTTTTGGCATCAATATCCACCATAGTATCGTTAGCCAAGAGCTAATGGATTATGCTGCATCCTTAGATTTGCCGATTTACGTATGGACGGTGAATGAAGAAGAGTTGATGCGTCAGTATGCTGATTTAGGTGTTGCATCGATCACGACGCGAAATGTTGCAGAGTTGGTGCAATTGAAGAAAAAGATGCGGGGCGAAAGTTCCTGATTGAAATCTACACCCATGCTCCATGAATTCAAGCTTTTCTAGTGAGACAACCCAGTATAACTGTGGAAGGACAAGCACATATGGACAATCAGAAACTCATTGCTCAGTTCCGAAATCTTACTCGCAATACGAAATGGGAGCAAAAAGATAAGATCGATCTACAATTTAACAATTACCACTCACAAGGGATGGTTCGAATCGGGAACCTCTTTTTTTTGTCCTCAGTTGAACTTATCGAAACACCAGTTAAATATAACCAGCCCAAGGACGGTTATGACCGTACTCCTGGAAAGGGAATCGGTCACTTGTTCGTCTTTGATAATCAAGGGAAGCTTGTGAATGATATGTCCTTGGGTGAAGGGAACATCTATCACCCAGGCGGTATTGATTTTGATGGTAATCATATATGGATACCTGTCGCCGAATACCGACCCAACAGCCAATCTATAGTTTACAAAGTAGACCCTAGGACTATGAAAGCAGAAGAATCGTTCCGAGTCCATGATCATATCGGAGGATTGGTCCGTGAAGGTCAAAATGGGAAGCTTATAGGTAACAGCTGGGGTTCACGCAAGTTCTATGAATGGAACCCAAATGGGCAACTGCTGCTTGTTAAAGAAAACTCGAGTCACTTTGTCGACTATCAAGATGGTCATTATGTAGGCGAAGGGAAAATGATTTTGAGTGGTATCTCAGAGCTCGCCAATCCTACAGGCTGCAATTCCAAGCCGTACGAGCTGGGGGGATTAGCCCTGATAGACATGAAAACGTTGGATATCATTCATGAGGTACCCATCACTGAAATTTCCCCGCAAGGGCACGTGATTACCCGCAATCCAGTATTCGTGGAGAACGCCGGTCAAAAGATGAGGCTTTATGCTGTACCGGATGATAATCACGGATCTATGCTGGTATATGAAACAAGCAATTTAAATGATATGTAATTTGATATAATGTGACGGATTTACTAATTGATTGTTATGAAGAGTATGGATCCAGTGGAAGAGACATTAAAGCGGAGTATCGGGATAATTTTAAAAGAAAAATTGAAAATACATGTAAGAAAATAGAAACTTGGTACTGTAAAAAGAATGAGTTCGAGGATTGAGGTAGGAAAACTATAGTTGAACAAAACAGGGAGCAGTTCTGCAGCGGCAGATGCTCCTTGTTTTTATTAATCTAAAGGGCAGAAGAGTACGGATTTATGCGTCCCATTTTAGTTGCAAATGAGCGATTTGGAACATTCCTAAGTTAAGCGAACAACTGATTTTCGTAAATGATGCAGAAGTTGTTTTTACCATTAATTAGTTTTCGATCTACCGTTAGTAAGGCATGATTTCAATACGGTTTGCTCAACAACCATGAAGTAAAGAGGTAAATTACGAGAAAGACAGAACCATATGTCTTTTATAAGTTATTGCGTCCAAGCTTTCGAAAATATGGGAGAGTCTGGGGCGGCAACACCTACTATCATTTCAAAGGTTAGGGCTGCAACGAGTGGACGCTTAAGGATTAATCACGGGTTTCAATCTTGAGATGCTCAGTCCCTCGATACCGATTGGAATTATTATACCCGTATATTTAGGAGAGACCGCGAGTAAAATACCTTTGAGGAAAAGCTCTTAACAATGATTGAATAAAGCGAGTAGATCGTCTGCTACTACGATTTCACCTAGTAGCCTCAATAGCACCTCTTACAATTGTTTCTTACCTCCAGGGTAAAGTTTGAAAGGAAAGGAAGTGAGTTCCTATCAAGAATCCATTGTACATGTGGCTAGGCAGGAAGCTTGGAGTCTTCTCTTACAAGAAATAGATGCACTGAATACCTAAATATAGAAGGTCCATTCTTCCGGATCCGATGAATATTAGCGCAAATAGGCAATAGCTCCATACAAAGGAACGCCTCTGTTTCACTTCATGTGATTAAGAGGCGTCGTTCTTTCATTGTTAACGAATGCGAGGAAAGGTAATCCAACCGAGAAGATTGATTCGTGATTTTTTACCTTGTTCTCGAACCTGGCCAATAAATTCTCCAAGAAATTTTTCCCATTTCAAGCCAATTTCTTTTTTCGAGCCATCATTTTCATGTACACTTCTCACACTTTGGTTTAATGCGGTTTCCAGATGAGATAAAGCTTCCCGCAAATGAAAATCTATGCTTTGCTCCATGTTGCCAGTATTCACCTCATTTATCATGTCATTTCCCTTCGTTATCAAGAGATGCGATTTCTTTATCAAGCTGCTTTTTCATTCTTTCAAACTGGGCTTCGGCTATAATATCTTCCACTTCTTCCCGGGCAATTTGGAGTAGGGATCTGGCGCGCTGTAACAAACCGTCACTGCCCTGCTTGCCGGCTGCGGCAATCGGTTGCAAGGCGGTTTTGGCTACTGGGAGTAAGGCGGAGGCTGCTACAGTAAGCGCGGTACCGATAATAATTTTGTCTATGTTCTTTTGAATCATGGATATTCACCCTCGAAAGTTTATTAGGATTGTACGAGTTTCGAATACTGCGGTTGTTAAACCGCAGCACTCGCAAATTCGCTCATTGATGGCAATAACTTGTCTTCTTTTCTTGAAATGAGGGAAAGCAGCGGTTTTGATAAAATCGATACTGACCCGGCTATGCCGATGATTGGTAACCAATGCATAATTGAGAGGGGAGCGGTATGGAAAAATCCGGCTAAAGGCGGAATATACAAGACCGCAAGTAAAGTCATCCAGGAGATGCCAAGTGCACCAAGTAAAAACCGATCCTTCGTCCAATCGCGAACTGTTTCCTCCGAACCCTCTTGACGCCATGAGAAGGTTTGAATCAATTGCCCCGCAACTAATGTCGCGAACGCCATGCTTTGAGCAACAGGAATAGGTGCCCCGGCAGCAATACTTGCGGCAAACAAGCCGATTGATCCTAATCCCAGAAGGACTCCTCTAGTAATCACTTTTTGATACAATTCCTTATCAACGATATCACTCCGCTTTGTTTGTTTCGTCTTATTTCCCGGATTTACAGCCAAAATCGTCGCGGGTAGAGCATCCGTCAGCAGATTCATTAGCAATATTTGAATGGGAACTAAAGGAATAGGCAGCCCGACCATTACAGCGGCGCTAGTCACAATAATCTCAGCTAAATTTCCGGTTAATAAGCAGCCGAGCGCTTTACGGATATTTCCTATGATCGTTCGACCTTCTTTAACACCTTCAACAATCGTTCCAAAATGATCTTCTGTCAAAACCATATCAGCAGTTTCTTTCGTAACTTCCGTTCCTGATCGCCCCATCGCAATCCCTACGTTGGCTTGTTTGATGGCAGGGGTATCGTTGACGCCGTCGCCTGTCATGGCGACAATATGTCCGCGTTTTTGAAAGGCATTTACGATTCGAAGTTTGTTTTCCGGTGTAACCCTCGCAAAAATAGTTATTTGGTCCACAATCCGATCCAGTTCTTCATCAGATATACGTTCAAGTTCATGACCAGATATAACGTTCTGAGAACCATTATAGATGCCAAGCTGCTTCGCGATGGCAATAGCCGTAATCGGGTGATCGCCGGTGATCATAACAGGCTTCACGCCTAACTCTAAAGCCTCGCGGATGTTGTCTTCAACATCGGGTTTTGGAGGGTCCATCATTCCAGCCATACCGACATAGATCAGTTCCTTTTCGTCCATTCCCTTTTCATTTGTATGTTCATCCATATGTCTGTAAGCGAAGGCAAGTACACGTAAGGCTTCTGATGAGAGTTTCTCGTTTTGTTGTAAAATAAGTTGTTTTTGCACTTCCGATAAAGGAAAAATTTCACCATTTTTTTGATATCGGTTGCAATGGCGAACAATGGTTTCTACGGCTCCTTTTGAAAACAGAAAACATTCCTGCTCGGTCTGAGTATCTTTACAAACAACGCTCATTTTGGCAGTGCCCGAGTCGAACGGTATTTCAAGTCCACGATGCCAATGGGACATATCCTTGTCCCACAATCCGGTTTTGGCTGCAAGTGTGAGAAGTGCGCCTTCGGTTGGGTCCCCTTTGGTCATCCATCTTCCTTCCTCCTGTTCGAGTTTGCTGTTATTACAAAGCACGCAGATTTGGAGAAGTCGCTTCAAATCAGGATTAGCTACAATATGGTGGTCATCATGAATCTCCGTTTGGACGGCTGCTGCGGAAGTGGCAGCCACCTCGGGAATGAGCTCTTCAAACTGACCTATCGGTTCATACCCGTCACCGGTTATTGTCCATGCCCGATCAACCGTTGACAGGGTCTTAACCGTCATTTCATTTTTGGTTAAAGTGCCTGTCTTATCCGTGCAAATGATCGTTGTTCTGCCTAGTGTTTCCAAGGAAGAAAGCTTTCTGATCAATGCGTTTTTCTTTGCCATTCGGAAAATTCCCGCACTCAAAGCAATGGTAATGGTAACTGGCAGTCCTTCCGGAATAGCGGAAGCCGCCAATGTTATGGAAGTTGTAATCATTTGAGTAATCGGTATGCCGCGCAGCATTCCGGTTAGGAATACAAGTCCCCCAGCTACAAGAGCACCTTTTACAAACTTTTTGCTTATAGACGTTACCTTTTCCTGCAAGGGTGTGACTTCTTTTTCATGATTCTTCATAAGGGACATTAAATGGCCCATCTCGGTTTGCATACCTGTATGTACAACAACGCCGATACCTTTACCTGCGCATACATCCGTCCCCATGAATAGCATATTTCTCCGCTCGGCAAGAGGACAATCTGCTGTCAATGCAGATTCGTTTTTTTCAATAGGTAATGATTCGCCGGTTAGGGCCGCCTCGTTGACACGCAAGCCCCAAGAGCTTATCAAACGAATATCGGCTGGGACACGATCCCCAGATTCAAAGCAAACGATATCGCCCGGTACCAATTCCGCAGCGGACATTTCCGCCTGCATTCCGTCTCTTATTATTTTACAAGCCGGTGGTTGAAATTGATTTAGCGTCTCGACAACTTTCTCAGCTTTTCGTTCCTGAATCGTCCCAATGGCAGCATTAGCGAGCAGGATGGATCCCATGGCAATGCCATCGAACATCCCCCCTGTAAATAGGGCAAGTACCGAGGTGCCGAGCAGGATCAGGGTTGTAAATTCCTTGAATTGTCCCAAATAGGAGACGAGCCAAGGGGTGGGCTGTTTGCTTTCAAGCCGGTTCGAACCATAACGTTTTCGGAAAGAAATAACCTGGTCGGATGTCAGACCCTGCCTTCGATCAACATGGAAATCTTCGGTGACTTGTTCGCTTGAAAGGGCATGCCAAATTGGGGCTTCCGCAGTAGCCGCTATTTCAGGATGGTACGTATTTGTTGGTATAGCTGGGAATGATTCGCTAATTTTTTTCGATCTGGACATAAATACAAGCGATAATGCATCTGCAGCTAAATTGACAACAGGGGCGCTTATCATTCCGAACGTCGCTAAAGCACCACCCAGTAAATTCCATTTTTTTGTAACGGAAACATGATGGTTTACCGTTTGATCGATGATCTCGGCATACGTTGCACTTTCCTGAATACTTTTCAACTCATTGATGGAAATTGACGCTAAGCCGGCTTCTTTAAAAAAGGCATTGATCGGATTTTGCTCTGTACTTGAGACAAATAGTACTTCCTCGCCTTTCTGCTGCATAATGGCGATTTTTTCAATCACTTCACCCTGCTCTAGTGCCAACCAGCTTAAGTCCAAATGATGCCCGGAGAGCAATTCATCGCTGATATGCAAACTGTTATGTAATAACTGGATGCGCCAACCTTTTTCTATAAAGGAAGCAGCCGTAAGGCCTTGCTCATTGATGGCGGTTTCTTGATGTCGGATGATTAGACCCAAACATTCAAACTTCTTGAGTCCTTGTTTTCCTACAAACAGGACACTGCTGCCCTTTTTCATTAGTCTTTTTGCTTTTAATTCATATGCCGTGCAATCAATGCCGTGCTCCTCAAGATACTTCAAACTGCCGAGCAAAGTAAGGCAATTGTTTATTTTTCCTTTGATTCCATGTTCTTTTTCTTCCACGTGAAATGCGGTACGAATTGTACGACACGTTTGTTTTGCCTTGTTCCATATCTCTTCTTTCCAAGGATGGCTGCTTTTTGCCATCAATGATGCTGCATGACAAACGATTTTATCTGTATCTTCTTCATTCGTAGTCAGACACTCTATTTCTTCAATTTCCGGAGGGTCAAAAAGGAGAGAAGAGTCTTCAATCAAGATTGTCTTCGTGCGTGCAAGTTGAGACAATGATCCTTTTACTGGAACTACATAATTTCTTTCATCAGAAACAAGTTCAGCTTGATTCCATGCACATTTAGCAGGTAAGGTCATAGGCCGCGGATTTGCAGCCAAAAGAACAGCGATTGCACGCAGCGGATTTCGGGTAACCGCCCACGTAATTCCAGCAGCAATCAGCCCCAATTTGCTTGCTTTTTCAGTGTAGACTTGAATATCCGGCGACAAAGAAATATCCTGTTGCGCATGTAAGACAGACTGACTTCTCTTCCAATTAACGAATTGCAATATGCTGAGTCCGGCTAGCACAACTAAGTTTTCACGTATAAGCGCGAGAGCTAGTGCACTGGTACCTAAAATGAGATCTGAATTTATTTGTTTCTTTTCTGAAAAGTTATGAATTCCCCGCTTTAAGAAAGGGTAACCCGTTACAACGGAAACAAGAGCCGACAAGTAGAAAGGGGCCGGACTTCTAGCCAATGCTGAACGTCCCATAAACAACTGCTTCGCTCCTAGAATAGCTAGTCCGCCCATGGATAAAGCAAGAGGTATGGGGATTTTCCCCAAAGATGGTTTCGTATTTGGGTTTTGCATCTCGGGGAGAACTTTGATGTCTACAGGAAATTCAACATCATTTGTAGCTGAAACTTCCTTCTGCATTTCTTCCCTATCAAAAATGGATTGATTACAAGTGTGGACTGTGGCATTTTGTAGGCAGACCTGATCTTCGATATTTCTGACAATCCCGAAAATATCTTGCTTTGTAATACGCTTCTCGTCATAAAGAAGAAGGAGCCTGCCTGTAAGCGTACAAGGCTCAGCTTTATATATCCCTTTACATGTTGAGAATCTTTTGATTAATAAATCGGCAGTAAGCTTGCAACCCTTCAGGCCGCAGATTTCCATGCGCAATCTCCCAGGTAAGACATGGAGAAATCTGTTCTTGCTTTGCAATGAATACATTCCTTTACTCTCCTTACCCCATGTTGAAATTATCTAGTTCGTTGATTTGGCTATTATTCACAGTCCATATTTCAAATATTCATTCGTTTATTTCCCGACACTTCTTCGTATAAAAATTTTCATTTTATGGAATTATTTAAAAATAAATTTTGATGGAGGTTTAGCATATGAAAAATAAATCACTTTTCGGCATTCTCCTGGGTGCAGCAGCTATCGTACTTGCTGTTTCTCCAGAAGGTAGAAAAGCCGTACGCAAATTTGCGGTTAAAGGTACGGGAGCATGGCTCGAGATCAAGGACCAAATCAAAGAGGTTACTTCCGAGATTCCATTAGTTCCATTAGTGCAGAAAGATAGTAAGGGGAAAGCAGAAGATACGATCACTTATGAAATATAAAGGGGAATGTTGGAAATACCCTTTTTGATGATTTTTTAAAACAATGGGGCACAATTTCTAATGTGAAAAATAAAAAATAAGGAGAGGTTAACATGTTACAAGGTGGTTCATTATGGGCAGGTCTTGTCTCTGGAGGTATATCTGAATTCCAAGATGTGAAGAATTTAACCGAAGGACAAATGGATAAAAAAGAATTTGCCGTCAAGACGACGGGAAATGTAACAGGGGCATTCGGTGTAATGGCTGGTATTGAGTACGGAGCTATTCTTGGAACTACAATTCTCCCGGGTGTTGGGACCGTTATTGGGTCAGTTGTTGGGGGGATATTGGGTAACAATCTAGGACAAAGACTTGGCACACAAGCCGGAAATGCCATTGTTAACAATCGTTTATTGAATAACTTAACAAAGTCAGTAACGCAAACTTCAACAAATATGACAGCAACTTAAATAGTATTAATCGTTCTTTTTAACTGATATAGGTAAGACTCTATAAAAAATCCCGAATATTGGCGGTTGAGCCGATAGGTGCGCTGGATCCGAAGTCGGGGGTGGAGATTTTGAAGATTAGAGATGGAATGAGCAAGGCAACCAATTACGGGCAGCGCAACGGCCTTCTTTGATACTGTCAAATCCTAAACTATTCGCTGAAATGGATTGAGCCAATAAGTAAAACGGCTTCGGAAATTGATTGCGGATTTGCAGTTAAAGGATGCCCTGCTGCGATAATGAAAGAACAATAGTTCAATGATCATCAGAAGGCTGCCGACACCAATGGATCGGCAGCCTTTTCCGCTAACGGACATAGGTATTGTTAAAGACATCATATTTCCAAGGCAGGGTCATACATCTGATGTAGGAATAATTAAAAATGTTAGAGGTAGTTTTGTTTTGAAAAGAACAAAAGGTGAACAGTATCGTTCTTGGTTATCACAAGAAATAAATGTTCTGAAGTGTCTAGATAGGACAGAGCTAAATATTCCTACTGTATATATAATAGTAGAACAAAACGATAAAAATCAGTCGTAGGCGTTGATGCAATTTTTTGAGGGAGAGACATTAAGACAAGCATTAACTAATGAGAAGAATAAGGATAAAAAGCATGAAATGATATTTAATTTCGGTGTAACCTTGTCACATATTCACGCGACCCCATGTCCAATTCGTCCCTAGTCAGACGCTATTGAAACTGAATTAGAGATTGATATTTTCTTTAAGGGATACGGAAAGAAGATTTTAGGTGAGTCGGAATAAAAATACTTTGAAGATGGGCTATACGAATTTTTCTGAATGTGGGCTCAACTAATCTAGTTACATTGTAGCTCAGCATCGAACGATGCATAGTTGGCATGCTACGTATTCGCTGTTTTCGAGTTGATTTTTGATTCTGATGTCATCCTTCATAAATTTTACCTCGTTTTAAGCTTGTTCACAGAAAGTTTTAATGATTTTGGATAATATTATAGTGTAAGCATAATCAGCGAAAGGTAGGTGAAAACCATTTTGAAAAAGTTACTGGTAGTAGGGCTCTCCGCTTGTTTGTTGTTTAGTTTCACTGGTTCTGCTTTTGCTGCTTCACAAACCAATAGTCATGTTAAGAAAAATGTGGTTCACACAGCGCATAGTGCAAAGAAAACCTTAACGAATGCGAAGGCTAAAAAGAATACTACTTCAGGTATCAAAAGCAGCAAAGCCGGGTCAGTACATAAGAAAGTTATAAAGAAGGCCAAAAAATCAAAAACAGCAAATCCAAAAACCACATGATATATGAATGTTTATAATTATGTTAAGTTTATTCAACCTTGGAGTCGCTGTAATTGTACAGCGGCTTTTATTTTAATGAGAATAATAATGGAGGATATTCATGCTGATTTATAATACTGTAACTAATCTAACTACTACTGAAAAAGTAAGAAAACCAGAGGAGCATGAGATTGTTTGGATTCGACTTTGTAATCCTGATCCATCAGAAACCAATTATATTCTCTCAGATCTTCTAGATTGTCACCATCTTTTGGTAGAAGACAGTATTAAATTAAATCAACGTCCCAAAATGGATAAATATAAAAACAATATTTTCATTTCTTTCTTTGCTATCAATGAAAATTACGAACCAATGGAAATTGCGCTAGTACTTGGTAAGAACTATGTGGTTTCTGTCTATAAAGAAAATATTCCAATTTTAGAAAGTTTATATGAAGAATTCAAAGAAGTAGAAGGGAAAATGAAATTTCCAGCACAGATTCTTTACCATATCATGGATAGGTGTGTAGATGAATACGTTCAAATCGTAGATCACATCGAAGATAAAGTAGAAGCCTGGGAAGAGGTTATTCATCAAAATCCCTACTCCAAGATATCCCGCGAAATATTTCATTTCAAACGTATTACACATAGTCTTCGTCGGGTTTTCGTTGAAGAAAGATCAGTTCTTGGATCAATTAGCCACCAAAACCTCCCTTACTCCCATCCTGATGCAGATGTTTATTTTGTAGATATCTTTGATCATGTCTCTCGGGTTGTTGATTCAATTGATATGTTTCGCGAGTCTATGACTGGCTTATTGGAAATGCAGATCAGTATGAAATCTGATCGTATGAACGAAACAATGAAAACACTGACAATAATCAGTACCATATTTCTCCCTTTAACCTTTATCGCCGGCATTTATGGGATGAATTTTAAAGTCATTCCTGAATTAAACTGGAACTTCGGATATATGTATGTGTGGGGACTTATGGTCACGATCACGATCGGAATGCTCTTTTTTTTCAAAAAGAAAGAATGGTTCTAGTGAGCCAGAACAAGAAATACGATTCGAGGAAGTCATGATCACTAACTATCATTTGGAGGTTTGGTTACTTATTAAAATGTTGTCAACCCTGAAGTAAAAGGTATAACGGGTTTCCTGACTTCCTCACAGGAGGAGGAAAACAATGGGTAAAATTTTTACCGAGTGAAATCGAATAAACAGGCAGTCAAAACAGTATTTTATGTTTTGACTGCCTGTTTGTATTAGGTAGACTCCGTCTTGAATTTGTTTAGTCTGACATTCGCTGCTTGACAACAATATTTTTCAAAAGAATTCTCAAATTTCCAGTTACACTTGTCTCTCCATTTAGAATCCTGATCAAACTAGAAGCTTTAATATTTGCCGAACCCGCATTTATACGTTTTATTAACTTTGTTCCACGTGTGTTTAATCCATCTAAGCCAGTAAAATAGTATTTATATCCCAACTGGTCGCCGATATCAATGAGAGCATTATTGTATCGTCCATGTGGGAAACAAAACAGTTTTTCTTGATCCCCAAGCTTTTCTTGTATGATGTTTTCTGCCTCCATAAGATCGGATTTTACCCGTTGTTTGTACTCTGCATCAGTTTCCATCCTGTTTTTTTCCTTTAAATAGATAGGATTCGTTAAGGGGGAAACAGGGCTTCCATTTTGATCTACTGAAAAGTCGTGAGAATTATATGTGTGGGAATAAAAATCGAACCCGTCGGCTTTCATTTTTTTAATTTCGTCCCAATTCAAAAAAGGTGTTCCAGGATTCGTTCCTAAATAACTGACGATAATAAAATTGGTGGCGGTCATTTTCTGTTCCATTAAAGCAGGGTAAGCGTATTTGTAGAAAGATTCATATCCATCATCAAAGGTAAGAAGCACTGCATCTGGAGGCACTGAATGTTTACCATTAAGAAAATCAATAAATTCTTTCATAGAAATCACATTGTAATGTTTCGCCTTAAGCGCTTCTAGATGGCTTTTAAATGTTTCGGGTGTAATTGTAAAATCTGATGCGATAGGATCAATATGGTGGTATTCAAGCACGGCAACACGATTGCTATAGTGGTACCCACCAGTACCTTTATACCGATCATATAAAATAGAATAAGTGAAGATAAAAAAAACAAAAGTTAAACACATGATTTTAAGAAAAGATTGTTTCGACATTGTGTAACAGTCCCCATCCACCTAATTTTTTGTATCTTTTGAATGCAGCTGGGCAGAGGTGTTAACTTCCGCATAGTTACATCTATCCACATACGCGGTTTATTATAATTCTTCACTCATGAGAATTCAATTTTTGTGCATGTAAAGATTCTGAAAAAATCTAATCTATTTTTCATCTGGCATTAATGAATCAAACTTATAATAAAACACGCTCCCCCTTAAACTTAAACAAGAAAGACAACTTTCCAATACATAGCGAAGTAGATAGATAGATAAATTGTTCTATCGCAGGAGGAAATGGAATGAAAAAAGCGGTGTTCTTTATTATTTTTCTCTTAGTGTCGATTGGCCAAATAGGAGTTGCGTATGGAAACGACAATCCTCCGGAAATTAATAGCGGTACAGGTGTTGTCATAGATAGTTCGACAGGTGAGGTCCTCTACCAAAAAAATAAAGATGAAGAAGCGTATCCAGCTAGCTTAACGAAGTTGATGACGGCCATCCTCCTAGAAGATCATATGGCGGATGGGGAATGGATGACTACGAGTAAAAAAGCCGCGCAGCAAGAAGTGAGCAATTTTGTATTTAATTTAAAAGTGGACGAGAAGATGCAGAAAGATGAAGCTTTGAAGGCTCTGCTAGTTATCTCGGCCAATGATGTGGCCATGATGATTGCTGAACATATTGGAGGGGATGAGGCCGCTTTTGCCGAGATGATGAATAAGAGGGCAGCGTCAATTGGCATGCTGCACACCCATTTTGTCACACCTAACGGTCTGCACGATCCACAACATTTTACGACTTCCAATGATTTGGCTCTGCTTGCCAAAGAGGCCATGAAGTACCCAGCCATTATGGAAGCTATGGGAACCGAAAAAACGGTAGTGAAAACAGATCAGCGTCAAGTGTCAATAAGAGATCGCAGCCTTATTTTTCAGAATCCGTTAGCTTTGGGAGGAAAAACGGGATTTACTAGCCAAGCACATAACACCTTAATCGAATATATGAAAAAAGACAATAAAACGGTCATTGCGGTTGTGACGAAATCAACGCGGGGAAATGAATACCATGATGTAGAGACGATAGGTAATTATGGACTTGACCATATTGATGTGCAGCAAATGTTTCAAAAAGGGGATACCGTCGGTGAGACGACCTTTTATGGTGAAAGCGTTGAAGGCGTCTTGAGTAATTCTTTTGTGCTGACCAAGCTAAGAGGCGAAGAGGCTGTTTATACGTATACGCCTGTTTTCAATACGTGGCAAAGTGGAAAGAAAACGATCGAAGCAGATGAGGTTATCGGCACTTATCAAATAAAGAAAGAGGGGGAACTACTGACTCAAATCCCTATTGTGTCTGCCAAAGAAGTTTCTCATCTTGAACCTCCTTCTCCAATGATTAACCAAGAGATGGTTAGAACGCCATCCAAGTGGCGGTATGGGGTTGCAGCTGGCATTTTGCTTATTGTATATGGTTTATTTAGTTGGATGAAAAAACGAAAACAACAAAATCAAGTAGTAACACTCTCAAACGAAAAATCCAGTGCCTGAATACAGATTTTTATCAAATATAAAATTATTTAATTCTCTTGATTATGTAATCAGAGTAGTAAATGTGAGAAAGAAGTGGCGCAAGAATGAAGCCTATCCTTAAGGCAGTAATCCTGGTAGTTTTTATAACGATTACAGGGTGCAGCAGCTCAGTGCATACAGAAAGTTTAGTTTCTCTACCAAATACAGAAATAATATCGCCTGTACACGTAGATACGCCTCAACAAGCGACAAAGGACATAGCTGTTTCCGCCAATGATCAAAAGAGTGCCGCTGCGGCAGTGATCAATAACGTGAAAAAAGACGGTCTTAAAGTGGCTTTAACTTTTGATGATGGCCCCGATGACAAATATACGCCTCGAATTTTGGATATTTTGAAGAAGGAGCAGGTTAAAGCGACTTTCTTCGTAGTCGGAGAACATGCGAAACAACATCCGCAGATGTTGAAAAGAATTGTAGATGAGGGACACGTTCTCGGTAACCATTCCTGGGATCATCTCAATCTTGCCCAAGCGACTACGGATAAAATTCAAAGTGAAATCGTATCTACAGACGATGTGATAAAGCAAATTACAGGCGAAGCTCCTACCCTATTTCGGGCACCCTATGGTGCGGTTTCTCCTCAGGTAGTTAAAGAATCTCAGATCTCAGGTCATCAATTAATCGGTTGGTCCGTTGATACGTTAGACTGGGATGGGAAAACTGCGTTACAAATTCTAAGCAGTGTAAGAAAAGAGGTCAGCCCTGGCGCAATAATCCTTCAACATTTTGCAGGCGGGAAACACGGCAATCTCAACAACACGGTAGAGGCACTTCCTCAGATTATCGCCTATTTGAGGCAAAGAGGTTATACCTTAGTGACGGTTCCAGAGTTGCTTTCTGCAAAGTAACTTTAATAGTAACTTTGCTTGTGGTGCACTTTTTTGATCGTATGTTGTGGGAGTCCTTCATTTCTTTTATTCGTCTTCATGTAGAGAGCAGCAGGAGCCTTCTTTTGAAGGTTCCTCTTTTTGTTCATATTGAATGATACTAGCTAATTGCTTGTCAATATTTCCAGAAAAGTAATAGAATTCGAATGGTAGAGTGAAATGTAGGCATGCCAAATTACCCTCTAATTCTAGTAAATGACATTAATGTAGTCCTATACAAAAGACGCTGTTCTACATAGAGACGAGTGACATCAAAAGTGAGTGTAATAATCGAAGAAGGTTATGTTAACTATTGTGATTCCTTGAAAGAAATGAAACTTTTGGGCTAGAAGCGCATATCTTATCATCGGACTATGTGAGGAGGTATAAATATGCATTGGTTTTCAATTTTAGGAATTGGTCTCGCAGCTAATCTAGATAATTTAGGGATTGGTATTTCATTTGGTACTCGCTCGACACGGGTTCCATTTATTTCAAATCTAATTATTGCAGTTCTTTCGATGATTGCTTCTTATATTTCAATCACTTTAGGTGGTGTTATTTCTCATTATGTATCGAGTGATTTTGCAAACTGGGGAGGGGGAGCCTTGATAATAATTATTGGGCTTTTTGCAATCAAAGCTGATTTGAAAAATAGTTCTAAACTTGAATTGCAAAATGAGAATATAATCACCTCTTTACTTCATAGTCCCGATAGAGCTGACATAGATGGAAACAAAATAATTTCATGGAAGGAGTCGTTCACTCTCGGAATTGCACTTGCACTAAATTGTGTTGTTGGTGGATTTGGAGCAGGTGTGACAGGATTATCTCCATTTATGACGACGATATCCATTGGTTTGTTCTCGTTACTAACCATATATATTGGAGTTCGAGCTGGTCAACAAATTGCTAGAACATGGCTTGGCAAACGGTCGAATATACTGGGGGTATCCTTCTAGTTTGCATTGGATTGTATGAAATATTTATATAGACCTACAGCCCGTTGTTGTAGGTCTATTTTTTGTATCCTAAAATTTTTCTCATTAATCTTTCATTATAGTTGTCTATACTGGTAGAGCAACTCTTTTTATATTGCGGAAGAAAGGGGGAATTATTCATGCAAAAGTATAAACCGAGCCCCCTCAGAAGACGTATTAACTTAATGGTCGCTAGTATGGGTTATGTATTATGATATAAAAAACAATGAGAATGGTGGCATATGAAAAATATTATAACTAAGTTGAAGACAAAGATTACGAGTAAATGGTACGAATTGCTCAATGACCCTGCAGGACCACATTTTGTAGCAATGAGCTTTGCAATCGGTGTAATCTCAGAAATGTTGACTATACCAACAGTAGGCATTGCTTTTGTGCTGATGATTTTTATAGTTAAATGGTTGAAATTTAGTATGACATCTTCATTAGTAGGCTATTTTTTTACAAAGATTGTATACATTCCATTTGCACCATTGGAATTAAAGATTGGAAAGACTTTGCTTCATGAAAACTTCGATCCGCATGCGCATAAGTGGGGGTGGGCTAGAGGTGTATTACACAAAGACGCTGAATTGCTACTAGGAGCTGTAATTATTGGAGGAGTTTTAGCAGTCATTTGTTACTTTGTGATCAGACAAATTCTCTTATTAAGGTTAAAGCGCAACCCAAAATCCAAACTTTCCTAAGTTGGGTGGGAGCAAGCAAGATACAGCTACCAGCCGACGTTGTCATCGAGGGTTATTTAGATACATTTTTCATTGTTGTAGACTGGCGGCGGGCGTTAAGCTAAACGGGCAGGAAAATTCAATAAAAACGTTTTTTTATTTACAGCAATCAATTGATTTCGATTAGAATTAGATCATATTACCTTTGGAGTGTGATCAAAGAATACTATGGATAAGAATATTAAACAGCTATTCAATCAAGATATATTGAGACAAGCCGCGGAACGTTATGGTATACGCGAAGACGCAATGATCGAATTAAATGGGTTTCAAAACTTTGTTTATTCTGGATTGGTCGAAGATCGTGAAGTTATTCTAAGAATTGCCCATATCACACATCGGAATGAAGTATTAACGAAAGCGGAATTAGACTTTATCATGTTTTTGGCGGAGTCTGGTGTAAAAGTAGCTAGACCGATTCTGTCTTTAACGGGTGATCTTCTTCATACAATTGATGATGCTTTTGTTGTGACAGCCTTTGAGAAAATTTCTGGCAGAAATGCAAAAATTGCCGAGGAGAGCAATACTTTTTATGAGAATATAGGTCAATTTGTTGGGAAAATACATAAGCTTTCAATTCACTATCCCCCCCAACATTTACGCTATGAATGGAATGACAATGCTTTATTAGCTTCATTTAAAAACTATTGTCCGTCAGAATTATATAGTAGTTTCGACCGTTTAATTGGGGAAGTTAGCGCTCTTACCAAGGATAAAGATACATACGGCCTTATTCATGGGGATGTCAGCTGCGGTAATTATCTAAATGATGGGGATAAGGCCTATATTATCGACTTTGACGAGGCGGAATATAGCTGGTTTGTGTCTGATATTGCTACACCATTATTTTATGAAATCCCTATCCCCTGGGTTGTGGATGGAGAGGTTAGAAAGGAGATTACAAAGCGCTTTTTTTCCAACTTCTTAAACGGTTATTGTAAAGAAAATACGATATGTCAAGAATGGTTAAAGAAAATACCTTTATTTATCGATTTAAGACAAGCTAGGGTTTTATCCGCGCTATATAGAAGCAGAGATTTTAATGCTCCTGATTGGAGAGAGTGGGATGAACAAGCTCGACGCTTCTATTATTTCAACTTACTGAATAACACACCATATATTGATATGGACTTTTCGCGAATGTAAAAATGTTCATACCATTATTAGGAAACGTTTGTTCAATAAAACAGCAGCAGTCTAGGGCTTTATTTTCTCGTCCATGGCTGCTGCTGGTTTGTATTTATGGGTCAGTCTACTTTATTTTCACAGAACATCAACTAACGCAGAACGTTAGTCTAAAAAGACCTGTAATTATATGATTGTAAGAAGGACTTCAAAACTTTATTGTCCTCCAACATTATTATCTCATAGCTGAAATGGGAAACGGATGGATGGGGATAGCTGATTCACACTGTCCAGTCAACGAATATGGTGCTCCTGCCGCCGAAACCATGCAGCCTTTCAAACTTACATAATGGCGCCTATTAAAGTACTCTTTCTTCTCAACTTAAACACTTGAGTAGTTCTTAACCCAATGAAATTCGAATTGTGTCCCATAATGTTAGGGAAAATACGTTCAGAATTTATTGAAGGTAATATCTCGATAGATAAATTTTTTACTTATATCTATGGCTTATATACTCAAGGCTGCACTTCAGATAAAGAAGTAAGCCATTTCTCATTTTTAGATCGTTTAAGTGACGGATATTATTTAGCTACACATGGAACTTATGGGGAAATAGAAGATATAGTACAAGATTTAGACTGCTGGGTGTTTCAGCATTTACTCCGAAACATGGAATAAGAATTGCACTTTGGATGGAATCTAACGGAAGGTTATCCATAAAAAACTTTCCGAATGGAGCGTTACTACTTATGAGGAGCAGATACTGGTTTCGTTTGGCAATGATTTTGGTCTTGTCCCTAGGATTGACGGTCTGCGGTACTAATGCCAATGCTAAAGGCGGGAATCCGCAAGCAAATCTCCAAAAATCCATAACTAATCAAAAGGAGATAAAAAAGCTATCTACAGACAAGAACGCCATTCGTCCGTTTCATGTGAATGTTCCGGAAGCGGAACTTACTGAATTGCGCAGGCGCATAAACACGACAAAATGGCCTGATAAGGAAACGGTCTCGGATCAATCGCAAGGCGTGCAGCTCGCGACGATTCAGGAACTCGCGCGCTATTGGGCGACAGATTATGACTGGCGCAAGATCGAGGCGAAGCTGAACGCCCTGCCGCAGTTCATCACCGAGATCGATGGTCTGGACATTCACTTCATTCACGTTCGTTCGAAGCATAAAGGTGCTATGCCGCTCATCGTCACGCACGGATGGCCCGGCTCGATCATCGAGTTGCTGAAGATTATCGAGCCGCTTACCAATCCCACGGCATATGGCGGGAAGGCATCGGACGCTTTCGATCTGGTGATTCCATCGATGCCTGGCTACGGATTTTCGGGCAAGCCAACCACGACCGGCTGGGATCCCGACCACATAGCACGTGCCTGGGCAGAGCTGATGAAGCGCCTTGGATACACAAAGTATGTGGCGCAGGGAGGCGACTGGGGTGCGGTTGTCACGGATTTGATGGCTGTACAGGCGCCTCCGGGACTGGTTGGCATTCACTCCAACATGCCTGGTACGGTTCCAGCCTACATTGATAAGGCGCTCAAGTGCGGCGACCTGCCGCCCTCCGGTCTCTCAGATGACGAAAAGCGAGCGTACAAGCAGCTGGACTTCTTTTACAAGCACATCGGCTACGCCCAAATGATGGGGACGCGCCCGCAGACGCAGACCGGACTGGCAGATTCGCCCGTCGGTTTGGCAGCCTTTATGATTGACCATGACGCGCGTAGTCTGGAGCTGATCTCGAAGGCCTTTGCCGGACACCCCGGAGGCCTTACGCGAGACGATGTCCTCGACAACATCACGCTCTATTGGCTGACTAACACGGCGATTTCTTCGGCTCGTCTCTACTGGGAGAACAAATACCCCTTTTTCACCGTCAAGGGCGTCTCCATCCCGGTTGCCGTGAGCGTCTTTCCTGACGAGCTCTATCAAGCACCGAAGAGTTGGGCAGAGCGGGCGTATCCCAAACTCATGTATTACAACAAGCTCGACAAGGGCGGACACTTCGCGGCGTGGGAGCAGCCAGAACTTTTCACTGCAGAACTTCGCGCCGCATTCAAGTCGCTACGCTAATTGGAGTTAGGTGGCAAAGAAACGTTGAACTAACGCATAACGTTTGTTGAATTAGAACATTAATGAGCAGGTGCCGCGGCAGCCTGCTTATTTTATTGAACTACTTAGGATAGCACTACGAATTGGAGCTGACATTGGGAAATTATTTTGATGCAAATCGCCGTGCGATCGCCACGCACAGTACGACACCGATATTTACTATAAAGATAGGCCAACCAATTGACTCGTGCAGGACGAGTGCCGAAAGCAGCAGGCCGAAGAAGGGCTGGAGGAGTTGTAACTGCCCGACCGCTGCTATACCTCCTTGGGCAAGACCACGATACCAGAACACAAAACCGATGAGCATGCTGAACAGGGAGACATAGGCAAGGCTCAAGAGTGCGGAACCACTGATACCCACCCACGAAACCGGCGAGTAATAAAACGAGAGCAGCGACATAAAGGGAAGCGAAAGAACGAGTGCCCAAGAGATCACCTGCCAGCCCCCTAGTCTCCGTGATAGTCGTGCCCCTTCCGCATAACCGTAACCGCACACGATGATAGATGCCAGCATTAACGCATCACCGACGGGTGAAGAGGCAGCCCCTTGAGTTATGGCGAATCCTACTACAAGCGAGCTGCCTAGAGCTGATAAGATCCAAAAGGTTGGTCGCGGGCTTTCACCGCCCCGCAATACGCCGAAGATCGCCGTCGAAAGCGGCAGAAGCCCAACGTAGATAATGGCATGCGCGGATGTGACATACTGAAGTGCAAAGGCTGTCAGCAGTGGGAAACCTACTACCACGCAGAGTGCTACGAACAATAGTGGAACGACGTCACTTCGGATAGGCCGTTGTTGCTGGAAGATGAGGAGAAGCACTCCCGCTAACACCCCAGCAATCGCGGCACGGCATACGCTGAGGAATAACGGATCAAAATCCATCACAGCCAACCGTGTTGCGGGTAGTGAGCCACTGAAGATAAGCACACCCAGAAAACCATTGATCCATCCATTTGTTGCTTTGTTCATTACAATCACCTCAAAAAACGCACTCGATACTTTGAGTTATCAAGGCACGATAATATTTATTAAATATACACATCTGTATATTATTTGTATTATAGTAGATACAAAATACGATGTATATTGACTATCCATCCATCTGTAAGGGTACAGATAAGGGGCGAATTATTTAAGTTGGAGACATATTTATGAAAAATAAAAAGGAATCCATTCAGCAAATCATCCGTTTGGACATAATCAATGGTCTTCTCAAACCGGGTCAGAAGCTTCCTTCAATCCGTACGCAGAGCCAAAGATTCGGTTGCAGTGTCAACACAATTATTGCTGTTTATCAGGAACTCGAAAATCAATACCTCATTTATTCACGTCCGAAGAGTGGTTATTTTGTCGTAGCCAAAGAAGCCCTTCTTCCCCTGCTACAAACAAAACGAATCGATTTTGCATCAGCTGCTCCCGATCCAACGTCGATACCGCAAAACGATTTTCGTCAATGCTTGAACAAAGCGATGGAATTATTTGAGACGTCTATATTCACTTATCCCGATCCACAGGGTTTGCTTTCTCTTCGCCAGGAGATCGTAAAGCTTTTTCAGCAGCAACAGGTCTTCCCTTCGGCACAGCAAGTTTTTATTTTTTCAGGCGCTCAACAAGCTCTTCATCTTCTAGCTGGGATGCCCTTCCCAAACGGAAAAACCAACATTCTGGTTGAGCAGCCAACCTACTGGGGAATGCTGGCTGCGCTTAAGACACAAAGACAAACGGTAATAGGCATCGAAAGAACTCCTGATGGGATTGATTGGGGAACTTTGGAGCGTTATTTTCAAAGTAATATGATAAAGTTTTTTTATACAATCCCGCGCTTCCATAATCCGTTAGGCACTTCTTACTCAGCGGAAGACAAACAGCGACTGGCAGAACTCGCCAAAGCAAATGACGTTTACATCGTTGAGGATGATTATCTTGCTGATTTGGAAACAAACAGTAAAGCTGATCCTATTCACGCTTATAATGGAGCCGGTCATGTCATTTATCTCAGAAGGTTTTCCAAAGTGATGCTGCCCGGATTAAGGCTTGCCGCGGCCGCAGTACCAAATTCGTTTATTCCTTTACTCCAATGGCATAAACATACTGCGGATCTGAGCACCTCAGTGCTTTCTCAAGGTGTGCTTGAGATTTATATGAAGTCCGGGATGTATGCTCATCATGCGAAGCAAATGAAATCCTTGTACAATCATCGCATTAAACATCTAAGGGAAATTTCACAGCGATTATTGCCCAAAGAGTGCTTATATACGATCCAATCTTGCGGAGGGCTCTTCGCTTCCATACACCTTCCGGAATTCATTGATACAGAAGATTTGGTCAAGCGATTGGAGAATCGTGGCGTTGATGTACTGGCAACCGATAAGCAGTTCCTTTCATCTTTTCCCAAGCTTAACTTGCTGCGCCTTAGCATCATTCGGACCAATGAGCAAGTTATTGAAGAGGGCATCCGCATCATTGCCGAAGAACTAAAGCGTGCCCCGTATACAAGCAGCTCACCTAAGCCATTCTTTCAGTTATGAGTAAAAAATACACAGGATTCTTGTTTTTCTGTGATTGGTTTTAGACTGCTCCTATTAAAATAAACCCGAGGATATACCTCGGGTTTTCTTATTGTGCTACCCAGCGGTACTGGCTGAAAGAGGATTTTGAAACACTTGGGGATGCTTACGATGATATTGGTGATAATGAATGAGGATAACAATAAATGGAAATAGGTGAGGGGGGATAATGCGTAAATACAGTGTTTTGAAAAGTATTTGTGTGATAATATTTTGTTTTTGTTTTATTCTATCAGCTTGTAACGGAGAAAGCCCCTCTATAAAGGTTCTAGCACACCTATTGCTTAACCTTAATCATAGAATTAATGTAGTATCCAAGGTGAAAAGCGACAAAAAAATTATTTATAACATGATGAACACAGTAATTAAGATGCTATAAATATAATTTTTTATTATTACTGGAACGAACGTTCCGCGGTAATAATAACATTCTTGACATGTAAAGGAGTGCTTACTATGAGTTCAATCGAAAATCAAAGAATTGAAAAACCTATTCCGGCGTGGATCATTCTCATTTTGGCTGCCGCTTGCGGAGTAATCGCAGCTAATCTCTATTATGCGCAGCCTTTAGTAGGACCCATTAGTTCAGCGCTTGGATTATCTTCTGGGGCAGCTGGCCTGATCGTCACACTGACTCAAATTGGTTACGTAATCGGATTGTTATTTATCGTACCCTTGGGAGATATACTTGAAAACCGAAAACTTGTTGTTGCGTCATTGCTCTTCACTGCAATAGTTTTGACGATTGCTGCAGTTGTCAAAAGCGCTCCCCTGTTTCTTACAGCTTCACTGTTTATCGGGCTGGGATCAGTTGCAGCACAGGTACTAGTACCGTACGCAGCTCATCTTTCGCCAGATGCCACACGTGGCCGCAATGTGGGTAATGTCATGAGCGGTTTGTTACTGGGTATCATGCTTGCACGTCCCATATCAAGTATTGTGACAGAGTTTATGGGGTGGCGCGCCGTATTTGTCCTATCCGGTATAACGATCTTTGTGCTGGCACTTGTATTAGCAAAGGCACTGCCTGCAAGGCAGCCGTTGACAACCGTACAATATCCACAACTTCTGCGTTCCATGTTGCATTTACTCAGAACGACCCCAATCTTGCGACGTAGGGCGATCTATCATGCCTGTGTGTTCGGTACTTTTAGTTTGTTCTGGACAACTGTTCCTTTGTTATTGACCAGTCCGACTTTTCATTTTTCCCAAAAAGGAGTTGCACTGTTTGCATTGGTTGGGGTATCCGGAGCGGCAGCTGCGCCTGTGGCAGGCCGTATTGCGGATAGAGGCCTGATTCGTCCTGCCACAGGGATAGCCCTGGCTTTAGTTATCGTTTCTGTATTTCTTCCTCTAATGATCCAAACCGGTTCGACATTCGCATTGGTATCTCTAGTAGTTGCGGCCATTCTTTTAGACATGGGAGTTTCGGCAAACATGGTCCTTGGGCAGCGTGCTATTTTCTCATTGGGAGCAGAGTTCCGAAGCCGGCTTAATGGTTTATACATGGCAATTTTTTTTGTTGGCGGTGCTATAGGCTCAGCGACAGGAGGATGGGCATACGCCATCGGCGGCTGGAAAGCAGCATTGCTGATTGGGATAGCTAACCCGACTATTGCGATGATTTATTATGCGACAGAGAAAAAGTAATATAAAACTATAGAAACCGTGAAACGTGTTTAACGAAGACTGTAATTTTATCTGAGATGGGCACCTTGATAAATAGGAGTGTTCACGGATTCTTAGCAGGGACTGCCTTCTGATAGGTTAACAACTCGGAGACGGTAACAAACCGATACCCTCTCTTTTCCAATTCCGGCAAGATCTTTTTTAGAGCCTCGATGGTCTGAGTAGGACCTTCCACGTAATCGTGGAACAGTACGATATCCCCGCTGCTCGAATTGTTTAAAACTTTATTTACAATTTTATTGACCCCTGGCGTACTCCAATCCCTCGTATCCAAATGCCATGACCACATTATCATTTTATATCCTTCTTGCTTGACAATACTGACTAACCTCTCGTCATAAAAGCCCCCGGGGGGACGAAATAAATGACATCGAATCCCGGCGACGGAGAAAATGGTTTCCTCTGCTTTATTAATTTCATTTTTCATGTTTATCCGTTTAGAAAGAAAAGCATGGCTATATGTATGATTGGCTATCTCATGTCCTTCGTTTATTTCTCGTTTGAGCACGTCAGGATAAAGTTTTATTTTGTTCCCAACCACAAAAAAAGTGGCTTTAGCATGATACTGTTTGAGCAAGTCCAAGATCTGCGGTGTATGACTCGGATGAGGACCGTCATCGAATGTTAAGGCGATCACTTTCTCATCGGTAGATATTTCCCAGACGACTTCTCCGCTCGTTTCATAATAAGACCGGTCTTTTTGGGGAGCGGCGTAACCAACAGACTGAAATAATAAAAAACAAATACAAAAGGTTAGGATCGTTCTCATTGTTGCCTCCTGATTTTAGTTCGATTCTCAAGATTAGGATGCACCAATCCTTTAAATTAACTCGATGAAAAAAATGGGTATAAATAGTGAATAGAATGCTCAATTTATTAGAAATATTAAAGTAAGAGCAACTGACAATCGTGTTGAAGTAGCCAAAAGAGCAGCTGATAAGATTAGCAAGATTAATGGTGTAAAGAGCGCGAATGTATTAGTAGCCAAACGGAATGCTTATGTAGCGGCTGTTACAAATGTCGGTCAAACAGGCATCACGCCGCAGCTTGAAAAGCAAATCGCTGACCAAGTTCGTTTGGCTGACCCAAACATCCAAAATGTATACGTGTCTACAAATCCCGAATTTGTCAATCGGGTCAACCAATATGTGACAGATGTTGGTCAAGGAAGACCGATCGCCGGTTTCTTTCAAGAATTTTCTGAAATGGTTCAACGCGTTTTCCCATCAGCCCGTTAATATGGAACAAGAACTAATCACTGCGGCGGAGGCTGTAGTGATTTTTTTCTGGGCAGGAGCGGCTTTACGCTAATGGGAAACAAGAGTTGAACAACTATCAATAACTAGAAGATATGCCAGGTAGGCATGAACTTTCATCAAAAAATTACCTATAGAAAGCGCTTTACAAATAAATATCAATCACATATAATCATAAATGAGAATAAACAATCAATTAAATGACTGTATATGCGCAAGTTAATTGTTGGGATAGGGGGGGATCGTGATACTGTTTGAAGAAGAACGTCAGCAGAAGATCGCCGATTATGTTCAAGAAAGAGAGCGTGCGTCCGTTCAGGAGCTGGCGCAGCATTTTCAGGTGTCTGAATCAACAGTCCGAAGAGATCTGAAGATTCTTGAGGAAGAAGGCAAGCTTCGCCGCACACATGGAGGAGCTGTAGCCTTTGTCAGTGACAATTCAGAGCCTACTTTTGTGGAAAAAGAAGATCGCTATCGTTTACAAAAGGAGCTGATAGCTAAAGAAGCCGCATCAATGGTACGAGAAGGCGATTCCATCATACTTGATTCGGGGACGACAACTTATTATTTGGCTAAGGAATTGAAATCATTCAAGAAGCTTACGGTGGTAACCAATTCCGTTGCGGTAGCTCAAGAATTGTCTGCCAACACGGGCATCGATTTGATTCTTACAGGTGGCACCTTGCGTCATGAAACGCTGGCGATGGTAGGTCCGTTAGCCGAGAAGGCATTGGAATCTGTGCATGTCGATAAGGCCTTCGTGGCTATCAATGGTCTGGATCCTGTCATTGGGTTGACAACACCGAATATGTTGGAGGCTTCGACCAAACGGGCTTTCTTCCGATCAACCAAGCAAGTGATTCTACTCATGGATCACAGTAAATACGGAAAAGTATCTTTTGCTAAGGTTGCGGCATTAAACGAGATTGACCAGCTTCTGACAGATGACGGTATATCGGACAATGCGCTGAAAGAGCTAGATACGGCTGGGATTACCGTTACCGTCATACAGACGGGTGGGAGGAAGTCATGAAGCCTGTCTTGACGATTACATTGAATCCTGCCTTGGACAAAACGGTAACTTTAGAAGATTTTGTTCTTGGCGGATTGAACCGGATTAAAGAATGGCGAATGGATGCTGGAGGAAAGGGCATCAATGTCGCCAAAGTATTGAAGAATTTTTCTGTTGATGTGACGGCGTGGGGCTTGTGTGCAGGGCGCCAGGGGAATGTGCTGACGGATACACTTTCGAGTCTGGACATCCCGAATTGGTTTGTTCAGGCGAAAGGTGAAACGAGAACGAACCTGAAGGTGTATGTGGAACATACCCGAGAAACAACGGAGTTGAATGAGCCGGGATTCACGGTAGATGATGATGTGTTAAATCAATTTCTCGATCGTTTCAGAACTGATGTTTGTCATGTATCGTTGGTTGTCCTGGGGGGCAGTTTGCCAAAGGGTATACCGAGTGATTTCTATAAAACACTAATCCAGATTGCGAATGAGGCTGGTGTTCGGACTGTATTGGATGCCGATGGAGAGCCTTTCATTCATGGTATTGAGGCTGTTCCCTATGCGATTAAGCCGAACATTCATGAGCTGGAGTCGTTCTTCGGAGAGTCCTTCCGGACGGATGAAGAGATTATCGACGCGGCAAGAAGATTAATCGCTAAAGGGATTGCTTACGTGGCTGTTTCTTTAGGTGGAGAGGGATCCATTCTTGTAACGGAGACGGAGGCCATTCGCGCCAAACCTGCTCCAATTACTCCCCTAAGTACAGTTGGGGCTGGGGACTCCATGGTAGCCGCGCTCATTTATTGCATGCTGCATGGTATGTCGCTGGAAGAAGCTGCGAGGTGGAGCTCAACTGCAGGAACCGTGACGGCTTTGAAGCCAGGAACACAGGTTTGTCTGCTTGCTGAAGTGAAAGAAAAACTAGGCAGTGTGAACATATGGTCTATTCCAACAACAACAAATTCGAATTGAAGGCGGGGGCGTCTATGAAAAAAATTCTTGCTGTTACTGCTTGTCCAACCGGTGTTGCACATACGTACATGGCTGCTGAATCCTTGGCAAAAGCAGCCAGAGAAAAGGGTATTTCGATTAAAGTGGAAACCAGAGGAGCTGTCGGTGTAGAAAATGAGTTTACCGAGCAGGAGATTGCTGAGGCTCATGCCATTATTGTAGCTGCGGATACGGATGTGCTAGAATCCCGTTTCTCCGGTAAGCCTGTTGTTAAAGTTCCTGTGGCGCAAGCAATCAAAAATCCGGCAGGTCTTCTCGATGAAGCGTTGAACAAAGAAGCGGCCTCTGCTGATGATTATCTGAAGCAAGTAGAGCAGTCGAAATCTCAGCGCAGCGCTTCACGAACCGGGGCCTATAAGCACTTGATGACAGGTGTTTCAAATATGCTACCTTTGGTTGTCGCGGGCGGGTTGCTCATTGCACTTTCTTTCATATTCGGAATTGAGGCTTTTAAGGAACAAGGTACTTTTGCCGCTGCTTTAATGGACATTGGGGGCGGAGCAGCTTTTGCGCTGATGGTACCGATCTTGGCGGGATTCATCGCCTTCTCCATTGCTGAAAAGCCAGGCTTGGCGCCGGGTCTTGTTGGTGGGATGCTCGCTTCAAAAATGGGAGCAGGTTTCCTTGGCGGGATCATTGCCGGATTTCTTGCGGGTTATGTCGCAAAGCTGTTGAAAGATCATATCAAGATGCCTAAGAATTTTGAAGGATTGAAACCTATTCTGATTATTCCTTTACTGGCTACCGGTATTACTGGACTTTTAATGATTTATGTGATTGGCGAACCGGTAAAAGCAATTATGGATGGTTTGACGGTATGGCTCAAATCGCTCGGATCCACGAATGCCGTATTGCTGGGTGTTCTACTGGGAGCGATGATGGCTTTCGATATGGGCGGCCCTGTTAATAAAGCGGCGTATACGTTCGCTGTAGGGTTGTTGGCCAGTAGTGTATACGGTCCGATGGCAGCGGTGATGGCGGCTGGTATGACACCTCCACTAGGTTTGTGGCTGGCAACTCTGCTTGCTCCGAAGAAATTTACGAAGGAGGAGCGGGATGCCGGTAAAGCGGCTTCCGTTCTGGGAATTTCGTTTATCACGGAAGGTGCCATTCCGTTTGCAGCAGGCGATCCGTTTCGCGTGATCCCTTCGATCATGGTCGGCTCCGCTTTAACAGGCGCTTTATCCATGCTGTTCGGCGCTACTCTGCGCGCGCCTCATGGAGGGATTTTCGTTCTGCCGATCCCGAATGCCGTTGGCCACCTGGCTTTGTATGCTTTAGCTATCGTAGCAGGAACGGTTGTTACAGCCATCATGCTGAATATATTGAAGAAGCCTGTAAGAGACTAATTCTTTAAACAAATAAATTTAGCAAGAAGGGGGAGCTAAGCAGAAGCTGAGCACCTCCCCCTTTCTATGTAGGAGGATACCGATATGAATATTCAAGCGCTGCTGAATGAGCAAAGCATTTTAATCCCATTACAAGCAACAAGCAAAGAAGAATGTATGCAATCCATGATCGACGGACTTGTCGCGGCTGGCTGCATTACGGATAAGGCAGCATACCTGGAGGCAGTTTTGAAGCGGGAAGAGACCGGCTCGACTGGTATAGGCTTTGGTGTCGCTATTCCTCACGGGAAGTCAAGCGGAGTCAGCAAGCCGGGAGTTGCTTTTGCCAAGTTGACTGGGCCGCTGGATTGGAAATCACTGGATGACCAACCTGTGAGCATCGTCTTCATGATCGCTGTACCGGAAGCCGCCGCAGGCAATGAGCATCTGCAAATTTTGATCGCGCTCTCCCGTAAGCTGATTCATGAGGAGTTTCGTGAAAGCTTGCTACAAGTGACCGAAGCGCAGCAGTTAATAACAATCTTGGAAACCATTTAAGAGGAGATGTGCAAGTCATGCTTACAAAAGAACTTACGATCCGGAACGATTCCGGCTTTCATATTCGCCCTGCCCAACTGTTTACAGAAAAAGCTGCATCTTTTCAATCGACCGTAAAGCTTGAATATAAAAATGAACCTAATATCGCGATCATAGACGGGAAAAGTATTCTCGGTCTTATGACACTTGGGTTGGAAAAGGGCTCTGCCATTACCCTGACAACAGAAGGACCGGATGAACAAGCGGCTTTGGATGCTTTGGCTGAATTGGTGGAAAGTGGCTTTGGAGAAGCATAAGAGCTGCTTATAGTTGCTTGAGGGATAGGAGGAAGGAACAAGTATGACGGAGAGAGTACTGCAAGGACTAGGGGTATCCGCCGGCATTCGCACAGGTAAAGCATTCGTTTACGCTCCAGTGCGACTAACGGACATAGAGAAAAAGAAAACGCAAGATACCGCCGCTGAGGTTGAACGGCTTCGGGAAGCTAAGGCTGCTTGCCAGGCAGAACTGCAAGTTCTGATTGAGAAGGCGCAGCGTACACTTGGGGAAGAAAAGGCTGTGATTCTAAAAGGGCAGATCAGCTTTTTGCAAGATCCAACCTTTTATCCACCCATGGAGAACTTAATTGTGGGTGAGCAGTGGACAGCGGAAAGCGCGATTCATCAAGTGGTCACGCAGATTGCTGCTCTGTTCGAAAGCATGAAGAATGAATATATGCGGGAACGTGCGGCAGATGTTCGCGATGTAGGAAACAGGATGTTCGCTCAGCTATGTGAACGCAAAGGAACACAGCTGTCCGATATCGCTGAGCCTGTCATTCTCGTAGCAGACGATCTGACACCTTCCGATACGGTTCAGTTGGACAAAAATTTGGTGCTCGGGTTTGTCACTCGTATAGGCGGCAAGACTTCCCACACCGCTATTTTGGCCAATTCTTTAGGAATCGCAGCGATCCTGGGATTGGGGGATGGGATTGATCAGATTCAGCAAGGAGATGAGCTTCTTATTGATGGCTCGACCGGAGACTGTATCTTACACCCATCGGCGCCAACCAAAGAATCCTACCATGCTCTCATGCTGCGTGATGAAACCGAGAAGGCCGATCTGCTGGCCTATGTGGAACGGGACGCTGTCACGAAGGACGGCTTTCGTGTGGAACTGGCTGCAAACATCGGTACGGTGGAAGAATCGGCAAGCCTGCTGAGCCAAGGGGCTGAAGCTGTAGGACTGTACCGTACTGAGTTTTTATTTATGGGGCAATCTCAGATGCCGGACGAGGAAACCCAATATAAAGCTTACCGGGCAGTAACAGAAGCAATGAAGGGACGTCCTGTTATTATTCGTACACTCGATATTGGTGGCGATAAGGAGCTTCCATATCTGGATTTGCCGAAGGAGATGAATCCTTTTCTTGGCTACCGAGCCATTCGACTTTGTCTGGATCGCAAGGATCTGCTTATTACCCAGCTTCGTGCAATTTTGCGAGCGGGGGTTCACGGTCATGTGAAAATCATGTTTCCGATGATTTCGGGCATGGAAGAATGGCGTCAGGCGAAAGAAATCTATGAGCAGGTGCGTGAACAGCTAAGCCAAGAAGGAATCTCTTATGCGGATTCTGTTGATTTGGGGATTATGATTGAAATTCCGTCAGCAGCATTGCTCGCTTCTAGATTTGCTAAGGAAGTAGACTTCTTCAGCATCGGGACGAACGACCTTGTGCAGTACACAGTTGCTGTCGATCGTATGAATGAGAAGGTAGCTTATTTATACGATTACTTTCATCCTGCCGTCATTCGTCTGATCAAGACAGTCATTGATGCTTCTGGCGATGCGGGCAAATGGACCGGCATGTGCGGCAGCATGGCCGGAGATCCCCTTGCCGCACCGCTTTTGCTCGGCTTAGGTCTGCATGAATGGAGCATGGCTGCTTCATCGCTTTCCAAGGTGAAGAAAGTGATTACGGATTTGAACCGCAGCGATTGCGCGGCTTTAGCAGAAAGGATTTTGGAGATGGACACGGCGGCCGAGGTTAGAGAGGCATTGCTGGCGTTCAAGCCATAAAAAAGGGGCTGTCCCAAAAGGTCAATTGATCTGGACCCTCTGTCAAGGACACTTGAAAAAGAGTTGTTTATGTCTAGGAGGCCAATAATAGATGATTCCTGTATTGCATATTGCACAGGGGTCATCTTTTTGGTTGTGGTGCAAAGCTCTAATTCATGATAACGTAATTGATAATGAAGTCATGGGATGGAGCAACTTGCTTTGGAAACGAAATTGGATTTAATTAAATTCAGCCCCATACCGTCCTTCGTGTGTTTGAGGATTTGAATTAGTGCCCAGTAAGCAATATTGAACGAAAGAAAGTGAATGTAATGGTACAGGGGTTAATTTCCAACTTTTCTATACTCGCCGCATGTATTTTTATTTTGACACAGTTTTCAAAAAAGAGTCTGATAACCTCTCGGCACGATAGCAAAACTAAATTCATCATAGGCCTTGTATTCGGACTTGTAGCTATATTTCAGATGTTTTTTGGCATTCACGTTTCTTCGACGGTTTTCGTTGATTTACGTTCCCTTGCAATCGTTAGTGCTTCCATGGTGGGAGGATTGTATTCTTCCGTATTGGTAAGTTTGATGATTTCGTTCGGCCGTATATTTCTATTCGGAGGATTTACAACTGCTGCCATCATGAGTTCAATTTCAGCTGTAGCAACAGGAGTTGGTTGTGGTGCCATCGCTTTTTATGTAAGGGATTCACGTAAAAAGTGGGGTTACGCCTTGGTGTACGCAGCCCTTTTGCCTGCGATTGTAAATTATTTCTTGCTAGGAGCCAAAAGCCTATCAGTTACACCAATTTTTCTCGCCATTTTTTTGCCAGGTGGAGTCTTCATTGCTTATTTCATTCATTATTTGGATAAATCAAAATCCCTTTTCTTAAAGTACGAATCGGAAGTAACTAAAGATTATTTGACCGGGCTGTTAAACTATCGATCTTTTGATTCGGTTTTTAACCATAAACTTCAACAAGCGGAGCATAAACAAGGAGCTCTATCGGTCTTATTGGTGGATATTGATTTTTTTAAGAAGATTAATGATACGTATGGCCATAAAACAGGAGACGAAGTATTAAAACAGTTTGCAGCTATTCTTATGGACTCGACAGGGTATTATTCCGATTTCGTATTCAGGGTAGGCGGCGAAGAATTTGCCGTTATAATGGAAAATTGTCCCTTGACACAGGCACTTAAGGTTGCAGAACAGCTGTGTAAAGATGTACGTGATCGCAATTTTCATGTATCCGATTCTCAAAGTATCCAAATCACTGCTTCTATAGGTGTGGCAACATATCCTGAGGTTGCAAAGGAAAACTTGTTGGAGTATGCCGACAACGCTTTATATGGTGCGAAGAAAACAGGGAGAAACAAGGTTGTTGCAGTGGAGATGTAGAATACTGGGCCCGGTTGGTCGAATCTTTAGTAGTTCTTTATTATTAGCGAGATCGTTCGTTCAAATAAATTTACAATCCGCTTACGGCATCTCAAGGGTTTCCTTCAACTAATGGAACTATATCTATGAGCTTCAACCTACGCATGATCGGCAGGTTGCGGAGCAGGCGAAGCGGGTAGTACGGTTTCGGGATGGAAGATTGGTGCATTAAATTGTGATGGAGAAACTAATAACTGATTTTAGCCTTACGATAACTCGTAGGGCCTTTTGATGTACAACGATGCGAAATAAAGTTATTTAATCGTCAATAAAATCGTGCAATGAAAATTACTTATGTAAACAATACTATTTGCAGGTAGAGGGGAGATGAGCGTTTAGATTCGAAAAGGAGGTTAAACGCAAGTAACATTGAATGGGTACGGCAAATAGAATTTATGCATCTCCACTTCTCTTCAAGTGGAATAGGAGGTTCTTGTGAGCATGCTCACAATTTATTTCTGTATTGAAGCGGTGTAGTTCCGACAACTTTCTTGAACAACTGGACGAAATAAGACGCGTTCGAAAAACCTATGCGGATACCGATTTCTTCTACAGGCAAAGTTGTCGTCTCCAGCAACCGACAGCCTTCTTTAATGCGCCTTGCTGTTAAATAATCCGTAATACTGCTTCCCGTTTCCTGATGAAAGATTCTAGAGACATAGTTTTTGGATAAATGTGTTTCTTCTGCTAGACGTTCCAAGCTGACTTCCTCCTGATAATGGTCTTCGATCCAGCGCATGATAGCCTCGGAATACCGAAGCGTCCTTCGTTCCATCACTTGGGACACCTGCTCGTTCTTGAAGGGCTCTGCTCTGCTAAGACAACTCAGAATTTGAAGCAGCAGCATCGTCGTTTCTTCGGAGTATTCCGTTTTGCCTTTGCCTCTTGCTTGTTCGTACAATTCGTAAATCCATTCCATGATTTCAACCTGGGCGTACAAATCATAAGCATGATTTTTGTCCTTGCCTTGCCATAATGCAGCGAACAAAGTATGCCGATTTGGAAAGGCCCGAAGCTGCTTCTCAACCAAGAGCGGGTCTACATAGAAAATGGATCGTATATAAGGATGCTCCAGGGATACGTCTGCGTGTACTTGATGCAACTGATAGGGGTGAAAGAAAAAAAACATGCCTCGGCGAATGTCGTACGTCTGCTGATTCACAACGACAGTTCCTTGCCCTTCGTGAACAAAAAAAATTTCGCAGCACTGATGCCAGTGATAATATCCTTTGAAATCATGGTCGTTGCGTATTTTATAGTCCCAAACCAACGAGTTTGGTTCAAAATAAACGGGTTCGAACAGCCGGTTCATAGTTCCTCCAAAGTGGATAAGATTCAAACATTTCCTCATATCTCATTATAACTTTTTCGATGGAAGAAGGGATATAATCTATAAAAATATCGTTTGATAATTATGAAATAATTGACTCGGATTTGGGTGAAACACAGAAAAGAGGGTTTTTGATGAAAAAAATAGCAAATGGCATTTGGAGAATTCGTTTCGGAAAGCCCGAATCACACACTCCAGTCAATCTACGTGAAACGGAAGTGAAAACGGAAGAACTTGGGAAGCTCGATTGCCAAGGAGTTCCGCCCTTCCCGCTTAGTGACATCGTGATTAGGCAATCGGCAAGAGGAATTTATCTTGAACTTCCTCTGAAAGCCGAGGAGCATATTTATGGTTTTGGGCTGCAACTGCACCGTGTGGATCATACAGGCAGGAAGAAAGTAATTCGCGTCAACAGCGATCCCGTGGCTGATACAGGAGACAGTCATGCGCCTGTACCGTTTTATGTAACGACCGCAGGATATGGCGTCTTCGTTGACACATCGCGCTACGCAACTTTCTACTGCGGGACTAATTTGCGTAAAGGAGCTTCGGAGAACAAGAAATTTGAACAGAAGGAAATCGGGACCTCTGAAATAGAATTGTACGGCTACCAGACTACGGAGGGAGATCGATCGGTTGTTGTCGATATTCCATCAGCGGAAGGCATTGATGTGTATTTGTTTGAAGGTCCGGACATGGTGACCGCTGTGCAGCGGTACAATCTGTTTTCCGGGGGAGGCGTTCTTCCTCCTATGTGGGGACTCGGGATGTGGTACCGGGCTTATAGTGCAGCCAAACGTGAGGATGTCTTGCGGCTCGCCAAGTGCTTCCGTGACGATGGGATGCCGGTCGATGTGTTTGGCTTTGAGCCCGGTTGGCAAACGAAGGCTTATTCTTGCTCATTTGTATGGGATGATAACCGTTTCCCGGACCATGAAGGCATGCTAGATGAATTGTATGATATGAGTTACCGGGTCAACCTCTGGGAGCACCTTTTTGTGCATCCGACTTCCCCGATGTACGAAGAATTGATCCCTTATTCCGGTGATTATGAGGTTTGGGAAGGTCTTGTCCCCGATCTATTCGTAAAGGAAGCCAGAGACATCTTCGCTAAGCATCATTTGAAGGAGTTTGTTGAAAAAGGGATAGCCGGATTTAAATTAGATGAATGTGACAGCTCCGACTTTGTGCATTCAAATTGGTCCTTTCCGGATATAGCGACATTCCCATCAGGGATGGACGGGGAGCAGATGCACAACCAACTGGGAACGCTGTATCAATCCGCCATACAGGCTCCTTTCGAAGCGACTGATCGAAGGACTCTTTCTCAAGTCCGATCCTCCGGAGCTCTTGCTTCGCCGTTTCCTTTTGTACTTTACAGCGATCTGTACAATCACGAGGTGTTTATACGCGGTGTCGTAAACAGCGGATTCTCTGGACTTTTATGGTCGCCCGAAGTCCGTCAAGCGGATTCCCCCGAGGATTTGATTCGAAGGATTCAAACGGCCGTCTTCTCGCCAATGGCCTTGCTCAACTGCTGGAGAATTCCGAATCCGCCATGGATGCAAGTGGAACGCGACAAAAACATACGTGGTGAATTCCTCGATAATTACGAGGATATTCGAGACACTTGCCGAACGCTGTTCGAAATACGTATGTCATTGATCCCTTATCTGTACACAAGCTATGCGAAATATAGCATGGAAGGGTTGCCGCCATTTCGGGCTCTTGTTATGGATTACCCGGATGACCCTAACACGTACGGAATCGAAGATGCCTACATGATGGGTGATTCCATCCTTGTAGCACCAATCGTAACAGGCACAGCAGAGCGCAGCGTGTATCTCCCGAAAGGCCGCTGGCGGTGTTTCTGGACAAATGAGGCTTACGAAGGCGGAGAAGCATACAACTTTGCGCCGAGCTTGGAACGTATTCCGGTATTTGTGAAGGATGGTACGCTTCTGCCGCTAGCCAAGCCTTTGCTGTATGTTTCCGAAGATGTCACTTTCGACATCACCGTTAGAGCTTATGGAGACAAACCTTTAGATTGCTTCCTTTATGAGGATGACGGATCGACTTTTCAATACCGTGAAGGCAACTTTAATTGGGTGAAGCTGACTTGGAACGAAGGTGTTGATGTTGAACGCATAGGCAACTATACGGGCAAACGATATCACATAACCGGCTGGGAATCCGTTTAAGTTGAAGAACAAAACGAAATATATTTAAAAAGAAAACGCAGGAGGAACAAAATGACGATATCAGAAGCAAAGTTGAAAATTACGAATCCCGTGTTGACCGGCTTTAACCCAGACCCATGGATGCTGCGTGTCGGGGATGACTATTATATTGCGACATCGACGTTCGAGTGGTTTCCGGGGGTTGCGATCTATCATTCGCGAGATATGGTCAATTGGCAGCTGCTGACCCATCCGCTATCAAAGGCCGGTCAACTTGATCTTCTCGGAGTGCCGAGCTCCGGCGGTATTTGGGCGCCGAATCTGACTTACGATAACGGTACGTTCTATCTGCTGTATACGAATGTAGTGGGACGCAAAGGCGTGTTTAAAGACTTGCACAATTACTTGATTACAGCTGAAAATATCATGGGTCCATGGTCAGAGCCGATCTATCTGAACGCCAAAGGATTCGATCCTGCTTTTTTCCACGATGACGATGGACGCAAATGGCTGATGCAGATGCGCTGGGATTTTCGGACAGCCCGTCCGCGCTTTAGCGGGATTTTGATGCAGGAATACGATCATGCCGAGGGCAGGCTGGTTGGAGAGGAGTCGGTCATTTATCGAGGAACCGAAATTGGCGTCACCGAGGGGCCTAGTATGTTCAAGAAGGACGGCTACTATTATTTGATTACAGCAGAAGGTGGTACTGGATGCAACCACGCAGTTACCGTCGCCCGTTCCCGCAGTATCGAAGGACCGTACGAAACAGCTCCGGACAATCCGATGATGACGACGGCATATGATCGTGAACATCCGCTGCAAAATGCAGGCCATGCGGCCTTTGTAGAGATACAGAACGGAGAATGGTATATCTCCCATCTGGCAATACGCGTACTGCCTGATGGAAGACGTTTGAACCCGCTTGGACGCGAAACGAACATCCAACGGATCGTTTGGACGGAGGATGGGTGGCCCCGCCTTAAAAACGGCACCCGGCTTCCTTCGCTTGAAGTCGCAGCTCCAGGGCTGGAGCCGCATCCATTCACCCCTGTATCGGAGAAGGACGATTTCGATGCTCCTCAGCTGAATATTCATTTCAGTACGCTGCGAACGCCGGCTGATGAAAGCTGGCTCTCTTTGCAGAAGCGTCCGGGCTATCTTCGCTTGCGCGGCAGGGAGTCTCTGAATTCCTGGCACAAACAAAGTATGGTGGCGCGTCGTGTGCAGCACTTTGAGTGCGAAGCGGAAACATGTGTTGAGTTTAATCCGCAGTCTTTCTTCCATATGGCCGGTCTCGTTTGCTACTATGACGAACTGGATTATTATTATCTGCGCATCAGTCATGATGAACGCTTGGGCAAACATATTGGCGTCGCCAAAAGTGTCGGGGGTAAATACGAAGAGCTTCTAGAAAGCGTCGTAATTGCCGATGGCTGGGAACGCTGCTATTTGCGAGTGACGATTGAGCATGGGGTGCTTCAGTTTGCCGTCAGCGGAGACGGAAGCAGTTGGTCGAACATCGGGCCTGCGCTTGATTTCGGCGTTCTTTCCGACGAATACGCTGGAAAGCTGGGCTTTACAGGCGCAATGGTCGGCATATGCGCACAGGATATGAGCGGTGGCGGACATCATGCCGATTTCGATTATTTTACTTACCGTGAACGGATATGACCGAAAGGAATAGGATAAACATGGACAATCTTCAAGTTCATTCAGGACGTCTCGACATCGGCGGAAAAGAGCTGTATTACGAAGTCTCCGGATCAGGACCGGCTGTCGTCCTGATTCACGCACATTCCGTAGATCGGAGAATGTGGGATACCCAATTTGCAAGTTTGGCTTTCCGCTATCAGGTCATTCGCTATGACTTAAGAGGCTATGGCTTTTCGGATATGCCTCAAGAGGGTGAAGATTATTTGCATGCCGAGGACCTGTACAAGCTGATGAATCATCTGGGCGTTAAGCAAGCACATATCGTTGGTTTATCCTTGGGGGCCTTTGTAGCGCTGGATTTTCAGCATCTGTATCCGGAGCATACGATGACTGTTTCTGTTGCAGGCGGAGCCATCTATACGGATGAGGAGGAGTCGGACAAAGAACCGCAGCAGGACGCCGATTCCGCCCAAGAGACCCCATCGACAGGACTGGACCGTCGCGATCCGGCTATCCAGGCGAAGGTAGACGAGTGGTTCGCTAATTTGATGGAAGGCTGCGGAGCATACAAGGAAGAAATCCGTGAGCAGCTGTGGAGCATGGTCTGCGACTGGTCAGCGTGGACACTAAGGCATCAAGAACCCAAGTGCCTGATCGGTCCGGCTCTTACTCGCGGCCTTCGCGAACGAAGCAGCGGAACGCCCATACTTGTCATCATCGGAGGCGACGACTGGGAGGGCAGCATCCGTTCATCGGAAAAGCTGCTCGCTCTGGTGCCATCCGCTCGTAGAATGGATATCACAGATGCAGGTCATTTTTCCAATATGGAGCGGCCGGAAGTTTTTACGAAAGGGCTGGAGCTCTTTTTTGAAGAACAGGAACAGTGAGAATGAGAAGATAGTCTACAATGAAAAGAAAGAGTGATAACCTGTGCATGCGATTAAATTGGAACCATTGAACCGTCTGGAGCAGTTTGGGCAACCCCCAGTCATAGATTCATCATTTGCAGAGGAAGCCATTGGTTTTATCCTTAAGCAAATCGATCGTAACCTGGAAGCATTCACACATCAATTTCCGGCGCCTGCAAGCGTTAATCTGATTTATCCGGGCATTGACAATGTAGAGTGGACTTCTAGCTTCTGGACGGGTATGCTATGGCTTGCTTACGAGTATACAGGGGATGAAAAATACCGCCTTGTCGCGGAAAGCCAACTTCAAGGCTACAAGGAACGCGTAGAGAAACGAATCGAAACAAATACGCATGATATTGGTTTTCTGTATTCCCTTTCTTGTGTCGCTGCTTACAAGCTAACCGGCAATGAAGAAGCTAAGCAGACAGCTTTGCTCGCAGCGGATTTATTAATGGAACGCTACTTTGATAAAGCAGGCATCGTGCAGGCTTGGGGAGAACTCAGCGACCCCGAACAACAAGGCAGAATGATCATCGACTGCAACTTAAATCTGCCACTTTTGTATTGGGCGACTGAAGTGTCAGGCGAACCCAGGTACGCTGAAGCAGCGAGAAGTCATGTCAAGCAGGCAGCCGCCTTTATTATCAGAGACGATGCATCGACGTACCATACTTTTTATATGGATGTGAAAACCGGATTGCCGAGATTCGGAAGAACGCATCAAGGCTATGCCGACGATACATGCTGGTCGCGTGGTCAAGCCTGGGGAATCAGTGGCTTCCCGCTCAGCTATTTATATACGGGTGATACAGAACTGCTCGACTTGACCAAGAAGCTGTCGAATTATTTTCTTAACCGTCTGCCGGACGATCTTGTCTGTTACTGGGATTTGATCTTCTTGGAAGGCAATGAACAGGAGCGGGATAGCTCGGCGGCTGCGATTGCCGCATGCGGTCTGCTCGAGCTCTCCAAACAATTACCAATTCTAGACCCGTTGAAAAACGTCTACGAGAATGCGGCGCTGCACATCCTGAAATCACTTTACGAAAACTACTCAGCCAAGAATTACCCAGAGTCAAATGGCGTGTTGATCCACGCGGTGTATAATAAGCCACGCGGAATGGGCATCAACGAGTGCAACATTTGGGGAGATTATTTCTATTTTGAAGCATTAATTCGCATTGTGAAAGATTGGAAGCCTTACTGGTAATCAAGCTGATTATCTTTAAACCGAACAACTGAGGGATGATTGGAACAACAAAAAGGGGCGACGAATGTTTAAATTCGGTCTGCCCCTTTTTTGATCATATGCAGCGTTTCAATTCCTTGTATCCATTGTTTTGCTGTTAAGACTTGTAGAATTGCCGCATGTACGTTTGAAGTCATGTTCGGATCGAAGGTGATAATCCCAAACGATGTCTTGATGATCAAAGATAACAGGTTCGAATAGCCGGTTTATAAGACTACCTCCTATATGACAAAATATGAACATTTATTGATAATGTTTCATAACTTTTACGTGGAATGGTGATCTATAATGGATAAAAAACAGATGGAGGTATTCATAATGAGTACAACATATTGGCAAGACATCATGGCAAGACTCGATAGAAAAATTACGCGCACGATTGATCAAATGGGTACGAAATGTCCGCATTTCGCAGGGGAAGAGGGCAAGTTTGACGACATTGGCTCCGATTGGTGGACGACTGGCTTCTGGCCGGGCATCCTGTGGATCATGAATGATATGACTGGCAAGGATTACTATAAAGAGGCTGCCTGGCAGTGGGATGGCCTTCTGGAAGAGTGGTTCATTAAACCAACGGAGGAGCTTCATCATGACGTAGGATTTCAATTTCTGCCAACAGCTGTTATCAAAAATACGTTAACAGGGGATGCGGATGGATTCCGCAGAGGGATTGAAGCAGCGAATTTTCTAGCAGCACGTTATAATCCTGTTGGGCGATATATTCGAGCCTGGAATAATGGACCTGACGGTAAACCAGTACCTGGCTGGGTCATTATCGATTGCATGCTGAACATCTCGCTTCTGTTCTGGGCTAGCAACGTGACTGGCGATCCTAGGTATAAACATATGGCGATTCGTCATGCCGAGACGACGATGGCGTATGGCATCCGGGAGGATGGATCGACGAAGCACATCCTTTCGTTCGACGCCGAGACTGGCGCTTATATCGAAAACTTTGGCGGCCAAGGCTTGTCTCCGGAATCATCGTGGAGCCGTGGTACGGCCTGGGGATTATACGGTTTTGTGAATACGTATCGTCACACGGGGGATGAGCGGTTTCTTCATACAGCGAAGAGGATCGCGCATTACTTCATTGCTGCGCTGCCTGAGGATCATGTCCCGTATTGGGATTTCCGCTTAGAATCGGAAAAGGGCATGTCGAGGGACACCTCAGCAGCGGCGATTGCATCTTCAGCCTTACTTGATCTTGCAGATTTCGTGCCGCCAGGAGAAAAGAGGTTGTACGCCGGTGCAGCAGAGCGGATCTTGCGTTCGCTGACTGAGAACTATGCGACTTGGGATCAGCCGGAGCACGAAGCCATTCTGCTGCATGCTACTGGCAGCGGCACTTCGTTTATTGATGTCTCGCTCATTTATGGCGATTATTATTATGTGGAAGCGATATCGAAGATTAATGGATGGAAGCACCGTATCTTTTGATAGATGTGTTGGAAGAGAGGAAAGCAATATGAAATGGACAACGGATGAATTTCTGAAGCGATTGTACGAGGAAACGAAGAATGAGCGACTTAAGCTGCGGTCAGGAAAGAAGCTTACCAGAGTAGATCGGCAGGAACTATGCGGCCGATTAAGGCAAGCGCTGGGAAGCTTTCCCGGAACGGTAACACCACTTCAGCCAATTGTGCTGGAGACGAAGGATTACGGCGACTATTATCTTGAGCACATCCAATATACAACCATGGAATCCGTAGATGTCCCTGTAATGGTCTTGGTACCGAAAGATGGAAAAGGCTCATGGCCTGCGGTTCTGGCTTGCCATGGACATGGAAATGGTCAACGAGACGCTGTTGGTCTGGCTCCGAACGGTAGCGTGTTGGACGAACCCGGAATCCATAACCGTTTTGCTGTGGAACTGGTGAAGAGGGGGCTGCTTGTGGTCATTCCGGAAATCATGGGTTTCGGCGTGCGTCGGATGGCGGAAGAGATCCAAGCGAATCCGAACTACAGCTCCTGCGGCACACTGTCGTCCCAATTGTTGATGTTCGGTAGAACATTGGCTGGCATGCGGGTTTACGAAGCTATCCGGGCGCTGGATTACATACAATCTCGAGATGATGTCATAGCTAGCCGAATCGGGATTTTCGGTTTTTCCGGAGGAGGTCTGATCAGCGCATTTACGGCAGGACTTGATGACCGTATTAAGGCCACTGTACTTGCCGGTTGGACGAATACATTTCGGGGAAGTATTCTTGCCATGCATCACTGCATCGACAATTACTTGCCCGGTATCCTGCTCGATGCCGAACAACCGGAGCTCATCGGCTTAATAGCCCCTCGTAATTTATTTGTAGAATCAGGCGAGAACGATCCAATCTTTCCGGTAGAGAATGTACGCGAGGCTGTTGCGGAGCTTAAGGAGATTTATAATGGCATGAATGCACTGGATTGTTTCCAAACGGATCTTTTTCCGGGTAGTCACGAAATATCGGGACGTAAGTCCTTTGATTGGCTTGCGGAGTGCTTGCGATCATAAGGAAATTCGTTGGCGATTATAACACTATTGAACTCCCAAATGCTTAATTAGTTTTCGCAGCGCTTCAGGCGTGTGCGGGATAGTGCTTCCCATTTTAACTTACGATTCCAAAAAAATTCGGAGCTGTCTCACGTTCATCATAACTTACAAAAAAAGCACCTAAGACTCATAAAAAAGAGCATATGTCCGTTATTCTCTTTGTGCTAGTCTTTTAATAGCATATTACTGAGAAAGATGGTGGACGATTTGGAAAATCAGCCAGCGAGAATTGACCTTAAGGAATGGGAAATTGTACAGGACGGTTATCCGAATAGAAGAGAGATGAATGAGGAGGCAATCTTTATTGCTCCGGGGGACAACGTTACGTTTCAATTTCCTGACGTACAAGAATCGAATAACTGGTATTTGCGTGGCTTCGAGGAGAAAAACGATTTCAGCGCAGATTTGAGAGATTGGCACAGCCTTGCGTTGGAAGTGGAGCTGCCAGTCGACGGTTGGCTTGAGCTGAAGGCTGAGGCCGGATTGTTGATCAATAAAAGCCCTATGCCGGAACAGGTGGAATTTACCACTGCACAATGTCTGATAGCTGGACAAGGCAGACATTCCATCATCATCCCTTTGAATCAGTTTGACGATAAGAAGTCATTGTCGGGAAAGTGGAAATTTGTTCGGAGCATCCGTATTTCCGGTGAATGGAAGAGCGGGGGCTCGAACGAACCTTTTCAGTTGCAGCGAATGGAACTGAAACGCAGGCAGGCCATTCATTTCTGCGCCCCGGTTCGTTCTAAAGCCGTGCCTGCGGGGGAAACAGGCCAATATGAAGCGACGGTTCAAAATTGTACGAACCACAAACAATACGTAAGTTTTGTTTGCGAGAAATACGGATGGGAAACGATGTCCGTCAAACTGGACCCACCCTTTATCCTATTGGAACCTTGGGAGTCCAGGAGGCTCTGCATCAGCGTGGATGTCCCGGAAAAGGTCGCTCCCGGCGGACATGAAAGACAAAAAATTACGGCGATTCCCAACGGGCAAGGGGATGCCGCCGATGTTCTGGAGTTGTTTACCCTTCGATCACTGTCCCATCCCTATGTGAAAATGATCGACTCGCAATGGGAAGAAGTGCGTAAGAAGGTACAAAGTCATGAATGGGCCGGTGAGCTCCTGGACATGTATGAACAACGGGCTGACAAGTGGATCGTGCCCGAACTCCATGATGGTCTTTATTTGTTTGAGACCCATCACTCACATGAAGCCGAGAATGCGGTCATCGTCTGGAAGGTGACGGGCAGACGGGATTTGGCGGAGAAAGCGGCGATGTTTCTTCGCCGGCTCGTCGATCCGGCGAAGGGTTATCCGGCAACGCGGAGAGCCAGCCATCAGGAATTGGTTCACGAAGGCGAATTGTTCAAGCATGCTGCGGTTGTCTATGATTTGCTCTACGATTCAGGATTACTGTCCGAGGAAGACCATACTCATGTGGAACAAACCTTCCGCCTGTTTATCGAGTTGATTGATTGGGCGCTCTGCAAAGGGGGAATATCCAACTGGACATTGGCTGAAATGATCGGTGCACTGTATTGCAGCCAGTCGATTCAGGATTATGAACGGATGACTCGTTTTCTTTACGGGACCGGCGGCTTCTTTGATCATCTGTCCAAAGGCACTCTGGACGACGGCTGGTGGTATGAATGCTCGGTCGGCTACAACCTGATGGCCGCTGGCTTGTTCTCTGAGATATCGCAGAGTTGTCGGCCTTGGGGCATTAATCTAGCCGACGTATGGGTACCGGCCCATTATTACGACCAGGTGACTCCCGGTGAGAAGCCGGACATTGACGGCCTTAGCGTCGATATCTGGGGGCCAAGCCGCAGGAACTACCGTTCGATCACCCAGCTCTGGGACAGCTTGCTGCCTTTCGCGGACTATCGTGGCGTACTCTTCGGCATTAATGACTCCGCCGAATCCAAGCTTCCAGGCATTTCACCAAGAGGCTATATGGATGCCCGTTTCGATCTCGCTTATTACCTCTACGGTCGACCCGAATATGCCGATATTCTTCTGACTTGCGGTCTTGCGGATCGGGATCTGCTGTACGCCGTTCCAGCCCTGAAACCAAGCGAATCCAAGCCGTTTCTGTCCTCGGCTTATGCGGACAATTCCGGCATAGCCGTCCTTCGCTCGCAAACCGAAGGCAGAGCTCCCCGCGAACAGATTCAAGCCGTTGTGAAATACGGCTCTCACGGCGGGGCTCACGGCCATTACGACAGGGTCAGCTTGTTATCCATCATGCGTTATGGAAAAAGCTTTTACAACCCGGAGAGCATCTGGTACAACTATCATACGTTTATGTACAAGTTTTACGTGCAAAATTCCATTACCCACAATATGGTCGTCGTGGATCAGAAGCTTCAGGACCCGACGGAAGGGCGAAGGCTTTTGTTTCATAGCGGCGGGTTATTCCAAGCTTGCGCTGTGGAGAACAAAGCCCGCTGGTCCTATCCCCCCTACGGAGGTTGGCGGGTTAACGGAGATAAGACGTTTGAGGAACGGACTTGGAATGAGGGCAGATATGTGCCCATTCCTGAAGAAATTCCGGAATACTCGAAACGAACAGACTTCACGGAACCGGTCCTGCAGCGCAGACTGACCGTTGTTACTGACGATTATGTGGTTTTGTTTGATTATTTATGCGGTGAAGATGAGCATACCTATGACTATTTGTTTCACTGCAAAGGATTGGTCGGACTGGAAGCGGATCGCAAGCGGCACAAGCAACATACGGAGCAGTTCAGCGCCGATCCGCTGGGGAGCGCCCAATTCATTACCGACTGCGATTGGTACGACACGTCCGGAACCGTTATAGCCGAGTTCGAGATGGGCTTCGGACCGGGCTTCGACAATAGAGGAAACCGGACGGAGCACAACGAGGACGGCCCTCTAAACATGAATCATTATACGGTATGGCCGCCTGAGGTGGAGATGATCGTCGGCACGGACCCCGAATACTTCCATGTGCAAAAACAGCTTCATTATGAGGTGGTGGGCGACGGGCAAACGCTTACCCAAGGGAAGTTCGGAGCGTGGATTTTGGGAAGGGACGATCTGGACATTTCCGTGGAGGGAATAGCGATGTTGGAGCTTCGGGTTCGAACGGATGAAGCATACGGCGAGCATGGCTTTTTGAATAAGACGACTGAAAAGACGATTTTTTGGGGTGATCCTTATGTCGTGACGGAGAACGGCGAAATCCGGTATTTATCGGATTTGCCTATACGCTTTCACAATACCGATCAAGGAAACGGGGCTGGCGTCGATTACTTGGGAGGTCCCGTTAAGCTTATGGGCAAACAGTATGACTTGGCAGTACCGGCTAATCCTGCGGATTTGGGCCGAGAAGGCGTCATTACCGTAGAGTTGTCAGGCTTAAACGCGGTGCGCTTCGTCGCGTCCATCGGGGGAGATTTTCCCTTGGGCGATGAGACGTACCGGCGCAAAATGTTATGCGCTCGCGCTGTCGGTAAAAGCGCGAGTTTCATATCTGTTATCGAAACCTATGAGAAAACAGCCATGATTACAAAAGCTGCGGCAGCATCCGCTGATGAACTTCGTGTAGAACTGTCGGATGGCAGAGTTCAGATCATTAAAGTGACCGATCTAGACAAGGATGGAGACGGATTGTCCGTACTTGTCCAAGAGGTTGGCGCGGACGGGGTGACAATCCGTCAGGAAACCGCATGCGGACAGCATGCAATACCCGTTTAAGCAAACGGACAGAGGCCATCATCGGACCAAACGGTCTGGAGGTGGTCTTTTGTGCGATTTAGTTGAAATAGCAAGATTATTCACTTTCTGCACAGAAACTTAATCTGTTATAATCATAGAGAATGCCTTTTTGCACACCGGGATTGGGAGACGATTTCATGAACAAATGGACGACAATACGGCATAGCATCTTTTTCAAGTTTTCCTTGGCATTTCTAATGATTGGGATGATTCCTCTTCTTGTGCTAAGTGCGCTGTCGCTCAATCAATTTACCGATCAGGTTGAACGAAACACGGAGAATAATTATAAACAAATGGTGCTCTATCTGGCTAAAAATGCAGATGACATTTTACGTAACTACAATATTATTTCGAAAAGCATGTATAATAATTCGATAGATATCGCGGATCGTCAAAGTAGCAATTCTTTGGGACAAGAATTCAACCGCTTCGGCAGGGTCAATAGGATGACGATCGATGATTTCTTGAAAACGATATTGTATAGCGACACCCACATTGAAAACGCTTTATTCGTGCGCAAATCCGATTTAGTCGTTTACAACCAGTCGCGCACGAATAAAATGCTAGATTCGAATGAACCTTATCCACCTGTCAACTGGTCCTATACGTTATCTGGAAAACCGAGGCAGCTTGCTATTTTTCCGCCTCATCCAGAAACTTATTTTAAGTCGACTAGACCCGTGATTACGTTTGCGCGCAACTATAACGATACTTCCGGCAATCTTGGTCCCGATACAGAGGTGCTTGGCACGGTGTATATTGACGTTGATCTTGATATCTTCGAAAACCTGTTCAAAAAGGTTGATCTTGATCGCAGGGATGAAGTGCATGTCGTGGATGGAAACGGTTATATTCTGTATTCCAATCAAGAAGACAAGCTCGGGAAGCGGTTCGACGAGCTGGCCGCCAGAAGAAGCGGAACTAAGCTCTTATACTCAGAGCCGGTCCCGTTTATCGGCGGACAAGTTATAGGGCTGGTATCCAAGGCAGATTTCTACGCTTCGCTCACTCAGATCAGATCGAACGTGATGATTGCTTCCGCAATTTGCCTTCTCGCGCTTCTCGCGCTGGGCGCTTTATTTTCCCAGACGTTTACTAGGCCGATTCTTGATATTATGCGATTGATGGCTCGCGTTGAGTCGGGACATCTGGATACCGGAATCACGACGACGCGCAAGGATGAAATGGGTCGGCTGGCACAAAGCTTCAATCGGATGATCGAAAGGCTCAAGTTGTTTATCAACGACGCTTATGTGGCCGAGATCAAACGCAAACAAGCGGAATTGAATGCGCTGAAGACGCAGATTCAACCTCATTTTTTATATAATACGCTGGAAGTGATCCGTATGAGCGCCGTAGCCGAGGATGCTATGGGCGTAGCGAAAATGATTCACTCTTTGTCCAACCAGCTTGAATATGTGATTGACTTCGGTGAAGAGTGGGTAACTGTACAGCGGGAACTGGAGCACTTGAATCATTATTTTCACTTGATTGAAGTGCGGTTTGATCGCAGGGTCGATCTGCAAGTAGCCGTGGATGAGGACTTAATGGATGCGCTTATTCTGAAGCTGTCCATTCAACCGCTTGTCGAGAATGCGGTGCAGCACGGGATCCGACCCAAAGGAGGGAAAGGCACTGTGCTTGTTTCAATAGAGAATTCGGGTGAGGATCGTTTGGCTGTTACGATATTCGACAACGGCATTGGGATGGATTCCGATACGCAGGCACGGGTTCAACGTCAATTGGAAGAGGGAGAGAGCGTGACGGGGAAAAGCATCGGCCTCAAAAATGTACATGCTAGGATTCGCTTGGCATGTGGGGAGCCGTATGGAATTACGATCGAGAGCCAACCGCGAATCGGTTCCTCGGTTCAAATGCTATATCCGCTGCAAAGGGAGGAACGGCGATATGAGAAAACTAAAAGTGTTGCTCGCGGATGATGAGCCGATCATTCTAAGGGGGCTGCGCAAGCTGCTGCATTGGCATGAGCTTGGCTTGGAAATCGTCGGTGAAGCTTATGACGGGGAAGAATTGCGGCAGATGATAGATTCAACCTCGCCTGATTTGATTATAAGCGATATTAGCATGCCCGGTTACACAGGCATTGATATCATCCGCGAAATCCATGAGACGAATCGGAATATAAAAGTTGTGTTTATCAGCGCTTTTCGCGACTTCGCCTATGCCCAGGATGCACTGAAGTACGGGGCGATCGGGTACTTGGTCAAGCCTGTCGATATCGATCAATTGGAGCAAATCGTTCAGAAGGCGATCCGGCTTATCGGAGACCAGTCGGACAGAGTCCGCGAGAAAGAAATGGCGGTACGATATGAACGGAAAAAGCGAACCGATCTCATTGAGGAAGTGCTTTTGAGAATGACAAACGGGGATGAAGGTGCATCATCCCAATTAATAGAAATGGGTGTCGTCTCGCGCAGCAATTATATTACAGTGTGCTTTGGTGAATTGGATGGCATGAAGAACGACGGGAGCAGCAGTTCGGAAAAAAAGAGAAAATTGCTCGACTTTGCCATTGCCAATGTTCTTGCCGAATCCATTTCGGAGACATGCTCCGGCATCTATTTTCGCAAAGGGGACCTGCACGGCATTTTTCTCCAGCATGACCGTTTAGATGAAGCGTTATCCCTGTCGCGGGATTTTCACGATAAGGTGAATGAGTATGTCAAGACGAACTTTACATTGGGTGTCGGAAAAGCGGTACAAAAGCTGGAGGAGACGCACATTTCCGCACAATCTGCGATGCACTCCCTGCAAGTCCGATTTTTTACCGGATGGAATTGTGTTATTGAGGGACAGCAGACGCAAGCGGATCCGGAGGTAAAAAGCCGAATAAACGATGTGCTGAAGAAGCTTGTAACCTCTATGGTCACGACGGCTCATGGAGATACAGAGGATACGGTAAGCGAACTGATGGGGGTGCTGCGTACGCTTGCGCCTGACGGCAAACAGGCGGTAGTCATCGCTGTCTATGCGGGAATCATCCGCATTCGGAAGGAACTGGCGGATTTCGGCATTTCTGCGGGAACGACCGATCTGGACGACCACGAGCTTCTCGCGAGGCTTGAACGGTTTCATACGTTCGATCAAATGTCCGAATATGTTTACGCCGTAATCGCCGAGATTCGCCGTGATGTTGCCGTTAAAATAGGCAATAAGGAATTAAAGCAGATTATGGAGGTTAAAGCTTTCATTGATGAACATTTTGCAGAGAATATTACGCTGGAATCGATGGCTGCTTCTGCTTTTATGAATCCTTACTATTACAGCAGTTTTTTCAAAAAGCATACGGGCGTAAACTTCAAGGAGTACCTCACCGAGGTGCGGATGAAGCATGCGTTGAGCTTATTAATGCAAACCGATTTGATGTTGTATGAAATCGCGGACAGGATCGGGTACAATAATGCTCGGCAATTTAGCAAAATGTTTAAGAAGCGGTACGGCAAACAGCCTCTCGAATACAAACAATCGATACATCCATAGGCAGACGATTGCCTAATGGATCACTAGGGGGTCACATCCATGCAGCGATTGCGGATTTCAGCTGTGCTGCTCATAATAGGAAGCCTGATTATACTTGCATCGTGTGGGATATTAAGAGGGAACCGTCCCGCTGTCGATGACCATAATTTAACGCAGCCTCTCTCTTTTACGCTTGCGTATGCAAAAGACGATTTGTCGCATAAGCAAGGCATTGCCTCAATTATCGGCGCATTCGAGAAATCGCATCCGCATCTTGAGATCGATGAAGTCAATGAAACCTGGTCCGGATCTTATGGCGAGTACTTGAAAATGAAGGTGTCTGTCGGGGAATTTCCGGATTTAGTGGAAATGCGCGATACGCAGTTGTTCGCTGACGCCGGCTTGCTTCATGAAATTCCGGGTGATTTGGCAAACCTGCTTCGAGTCGTTCCGAAAGTAAACGGCCTCATTTATACAATGCCGTTAGACCTTGCCGCCCCGCAAGGAATCATCTTCAGCAAAGCCGTTTTCCGTAAGGCCGGGATTGTTGCTTCGCCCAAGACGTTCAATGAATTTATGCAGGCGTGCGAAAAAATCAAACAGCTTGGTATAGACCCCTTAGTCGTCGGGGGTAAAGACATTGGAAACATGAGGTATTGGATCAACAAGTTTCTAATTGACGAAGTTTATATTGATCATCCGAATTGGTACGCCGAGCGGAGCGAAGGCAAGGTCAGTTGGACCGACCCCGGGCCCATGAAGGCGATGGACAAACTGGCTTCCCTATGGGAGCATGGGTATGTGGCACGGGGATCTCTGACGACGGCTGAAAATCAAACGGCTTCAATCCTCGTCTCGGGACAAGCGGCTATGCTGTTTTCCAGTCCTTGGATGTTTAATCAAATCAAGGCAGCTGATCCTTCTTTCGAATACGGATTTTTTGCGCTGCCGGATGATAAAGGGAAAATAAACGCAGCAGTGGAGCCGATGCCGACTGGGTGGTCGATCTCTGCCGCAGCAGCTGCGGATCCCGCCAAGTTGGAGGCGATTACTCAGTTTCTTCATTATTTCTACGGCCAGGATCAATATCTCCGCTATTTACAGGCCTTTAACGGAATCCCGGCCACTCGGGAAGAAGTCAGCTATCCGCAGCCGGAAGCCATGCTCGATGTGCTCCGTGTTATGAACGATCCGAAAACCGGAAAATCTACCTCAATGGATGACTTCTCCGGGCGAAATATGCCTCCTTCTTCCTTCAATGATTGGTTCTATCAGACGGTCCAAGAATGGCTGGCCGGTAAAATAAGCATGGAAACGGCCATGAAAGAGGCGGATCGGGAATGGGATGTTTTGTTGGAACATAGGGATGTTCCAATTCTAAAAAAAGTGCAGTAAGATCTTAAAAAAAGTACTAATTGTTTGTAAGTCAAATATGTCAGCAGATGATTTGAGGAGGTGAGGTATTGGTGAAGGAAAAACGAGCCTTGTTTCTATTTGTTTGCGTAATGTTCTTACTATCCGCTTGCGATATGCTGCAATCCCAACCGGGGAATGTCAAGAACGATGGAAGTGGATCGGAGCTTAGGGAATTAAAGTTCATGTTTTTCGGGGACAAACCTACGGATTTGGATATCGTGCTTAAGGAGTTCGAGAGAAGAACGAAGGATTCTCTTCATTTGAAAATCAATATGGAATGGGACGCTCCGGAAGAATTCAAGCAGAAAGTAAGCCTGAAGCTTGCGGCAGGCGAGGAAATCGACGCCGTGTTCGACGCTCCCTGGATGAGTTTGGAGCAAAATGTAGCACGGGGCTATTATCAAAAGCTCGACAATTATTACAACAATGACGATTATCCCGGCTTGAAAAAAGCTTTTCCCCAGAAATATCTGGAGTCCAACAAGCTTAACGGGCATTTGTATACCGTACCGCTCACCCAAATGTTTTATGACATCGAAGTCGTCTATATTCGCAAGGACTTGCGGGAGAGACTCGGACTGAAGCGGATTGAAAGCTATGAGGATTTGCAAGCGTATTTGCAAGCCGTCAACAGTGAGTATCCGGAAATGATTCCGTTAGCATTGAAAGGCGACCGCGGTTTTTTTAAGCTGTTCGCCAATGAAGACAAGCAACCGAATTATCGTACGGGTCCTTACTTTATTTCAGGGTCGGGTACCGACTTCAATGTTGTGCTCTCCAAGGATGGTAAGCGGGTACTGGGGGCAACGACCTATGGTGATCCACAGACCGCTTATGAGGCATTTCCAGCCCCGTTGAATGTTCCCGATTACTATTACGGTGTGTTTGATCGTTTTATGAAGTGGAATAAGTATATTAATAAAGACGTATTGAACGAGCGGAATCCGCTGCTCCTTTTCCAGGCCGGAAAATCGGCTGCTATCGAAGGCGTGTTATCGGGCTGGTCCGAAATCCGTCAGAAACTGATCACGTCCATACCGGGCTCCGATCTGGAAGCTTTTGTTTATTCTTCCTGCCAACGAAAAATGGAGAAGGGCTGCATCGGAACCGACTTTCGAGCATGGAACAATCTGGTTATCCCGGTAACCTCGAAGCATGCCGACGATACGATGAAGTTTTTGGACTGGTTGTTCCGAAGTCAGGAAAACCATGACTTATTCGAGCTCGGCATGAAGGGCGAGCACTGGAAAGAAGCGGGGAATCAGATGTTTACACCGACACCTGCTGCGACGAACTATCTATTTCCCCGCTATGAATTGACATGGAATCCTTCCATGTCGCGGATCAATGCCAATCAAACTCCGGAGGCCATCGAGTTGTTACGATATTCTGTTGACCCCGAAACCTATTACAAGATTCCGCTAGCCGGCTTTAGCTTTAATCCGTCGCCGGTCAAAATGGAAATCGCGAAGGTGCGGCCGGTTACGGAGCAAGCGCTGCAAGTAATCCGAAACGGGCTCGATCCCGATTGGCGTTCTACCGTCGTCCAAATGAACGTGAAGCTTCGAGGTTTGGGACTGGAGAAAATTCGAAATGAGCTGATCAAACAAATTCAAGCTTATCTGGACGCGGGCGGAACATGAACGTGAAAATGATATTAAAAAGACGCATGAGCACAACGGCATGCGTCTTTTTTATGCTTAAAAAAGGATAAACAAAACTTAAAAAGGCACATTCAAGCTGCGGCTCAAATTTGTTAAAGTTAACCCACAGCAAACAATCGACAAATGATTTTGCAAAAAACAGAGGAGGAATACCGGATGATCGAATCAGTTGCCTTAAAGTCCAAGTCAACCGATCCTACTAGAAAGAACGCAGGAATATGGAACGTACTGGTTACCGAAATACGCAAGCATGGTTTATTGTATTTGCTTACTCTTCCTGGCATCTTGCTGATATTTATATTTTCCTATCTCCCGATGGGCGGCATTGTGATAGCCTTTCAAAATTTTAACGCGATCAAGGGCATAACCGGAAGCGAGTTTGTCGGGTTTAAGAATTTCGAATTTTTCTTTGAGTCCAATGAAGTTATTTACGTCATTTTCAACACACTCTACCTGAACGCGCTATTTATCGTATTCGGCACGGTCGCATCTGTTGGTATTGCGGTCATGTTCTCCGAGCTCGGCGGCAAATGGTTCAAACGGATCGTCCAATCGCTCGTCACGCTGCCGAACTTCCTGTCGTGGACGGTCGTTGCAATGTTCGTGACGGCGCTGTTATCCAGCGATACCGGTATGCTGAATAAATGGCTTGCTTCTTTCGGCATCGCGCCGGTCTCCTTCTATAATGAACCGTCAATATGGCCCTTCATTCTGGTGCTGATCAAGATATGGCAAGGGGCGGGCTTCGGCTCGATTGTCTATCTGGCCACTATCACGGGTATTAACCCGGAAATCTACGAATCCGCATCGATTGATGGAGCCAACCGGTGGAAGAAAATTCGTTATATTACGCTCCCGCTGCTGAAACCGACGGTTATCCTGATGATGCTCCTTGCGATGGGCGGTATTTTTTATGGGGACTTCGGCATGATTTTCGCGCTTGTCGGCCGCAACGTGCTGCTCTACCCGACAACGGATGTTATCGATACTTACGTGTATCGGGCGCTTATGGATTTGAGCGATATGAGCATGGCGGCAGCCGTCGGCGTCTTTCAATCGGTCGTCGGATTCATTCTCGTCATCACCGTCAATCAGTTGGCGCGCAAGTTCAGCCCGGATTCAGCGCTCTTCTAATTCTTACGAAAGCAGGTGCAGTCATGATCAAGGAAAGCAGTGGCGACAGGCTGTTGAAAGCCATGATTTATACCGTGTTAACGGTCTTCGCCATCTATTGCCTCATTCCGTTTATAACCGTTGTCAGCAGCTCTTTGTCCACCGAATCGTCGATTTTGAAGGATGGATATTCGATTCTGCCGGGGGAATTCACTTTGGATGCTTATAAGCTCATTTTCAAGGATGCTACGATTTATCGGTCTTATGGGGTGACGATCTTCGTCACTATCGTCGGCACGGCGCTGGCCATGCTGGTCACGTGCGCATTGGCGTATCCGTTGTCCATCCGCGCTCTGAAATTCAAGAATGGGATTAACTTTTACGTTTACTTCACGATGCTGTTTCATGGCGGGCTGGTCGCGAATTACTTACTGATCTCCAAATATTTGGGGATGAAGGATACGATATGGGTTCTGATTATTCCTGCCCTCCTCAGCCCATGGAACATGTTTCTCATGCGAAACTTCTTCAAATCGGTCGATGAGTTTCTAGCGGAATCCGCCAAGATCGATGGCGCGAACGACCTGTATATTTTCTTCAAGATCGTGCTGCCTATCTCGATGCCGGCATTGGCCACGGTTGGACTCTTTTATGCGATGAGTTTCTGGAACAAATGGTTCGAAGCCATGCTCTTCATTTCCGATGAGAATAAATTCCCGCTTCAATATCTGATCATGCGGATCATGAGCAATGCAGAGTTCGCGAATCAGCTCTCGGTCAAAATCTCGTTGCCGAACTACGTTGTTCCGACGTTGTCGACCAGGCTGGCTACAACCGTAGTCACCATCGGCCCGATCATTTTCTTGTATCCGTTCTTACAGAAGTACTTCGTTAAGGGACTCATGGTCGGAGCCGTCAAAGGCTGATTCAAAAGTGTCTGGACTCGCCAATTTGGCGGTTTGGTATAGATATTCAACAAAAATAGGGAGGAAACAGAAAATGAAAGTCATATCTATGAAAAGCACGTCCTCGCTGATAGTAGCGACGATGCTCGTCGCTACGCTAGCGGCATGCAGTAAGTCGGGAAGCGGTAATTCAGAAACGGCCAGCCCTTCCCCAAACAGCGGGGCAACAGCCACCAAGACTCCTGATCCGATCAACTTGAAAGCCATGCTGTTCGGCGACAGGCCGATCGACATGGACAAGATGCTGGCCGAATTCGAAAAGCGGACCAAAGGTACATTGAACACGAAGTTGGACATTGAATACAACCCGTTCGATGATCACAAGAAGAAGCTGAATCTGAAGATTACGGCTGGAGAGTCGGTAGATTTCGCGTTTGATGCTCCGTGGGGCAGCCTGAACCAGAACGTGACGAACGGTTATTACCAGCAACTCGACAAGTATTTCAATAACGACGAATATCCAGGTTTAAAGAAAGCGTTTCCAAAAGATTTTCTTACTGCCAATTCGATTAATGGGCACATCTTCGCAATTCCGATAACCAATGCATTCTACGATATCGAGGTTGTGTTCATCCGCAAAGATCTGCGCGAAAAATACGGTTTGCAGCCGATTAAAAGCTACGATGATCTGAAGGCTTACTTGGAGAAAGTGCAGCAATCGGAAAAAAGTATGATTCCTTTCGCCCTCAAAAATGATCGCGGCTTCTTCAAAATGTTCGGTTTGGAAGATAAACTGACGAACGTCAAAGCGGTTGCCGGCACATCTCCTGCATTCAACGTAATCTTGTCCGATGACGGCAAAAAAGTGCTAGGCGCAACGACGCTCGGAGATTCTGCCGATAAATTTGCAAACCTGCCGGCTCCTTACAACAATCCTTACTTCTTGTATCCGCAATATGACAAGTTTGTTGAGTGGAACAAGTTCGTTCAGAAAGACGTTCTTTCCGAGAAAGATCCTGGAGCCCTGTTTGTTGCAGGAAAATCGGCTGCCAATGAAGGAACAATCAACGGCGCTGCTCAAATCCGCAAGAAGCTGCAAGCGGCTGTTCCTGGGGCCGATATTGAAATGTTTGTGTACAACTCTCATATTCGCAACATGGAGAAAGGCGCAATCGGAACTGATTATAAAGCATGGAACGATATCGTTATTCCGGCTACAAGCAAAAATGTGGACCGTACGATGAAGTTCTTCGATTGGTTGTTCAGCAGCCAGGAAAATCACGATCTGTTCGAAAACGGCCTTGAAGGCGAGCATTGGACGAAAGACGGCGATCGCAATTACAAGATGACGGACAAGACGACTAACTATTTGTTCCCAGGCTATGAACTCACGTGGTCGCCAACGATGTCCAGAATCAATGCGGACAACGATGCGGATACGCTGAAGCTGTTTAATTACCAATCGAAACCGGATACATATTATTTGCAGCCGCTGTCCGGATTCGTCTTCAACGCTGAACCGGTGAAGACGGAAATGGCCAAGATTAACCCAGTTACTTCTGTTCGCGATCCGATCTTGAATAACGGTTTGGACAAGGATTGGAAAGCAACGGCTGAGAAAACGAATCAGCAAATGGTAAACTACGGATTGGAGAAGGTTCGTCAAGAACTGATCAAGCAGGTGCAAGCTTTTCTCGATAATGGAGGAAAGTAAGCCGAAGTCTAATGATTAGCAGAAAATGCCGGCATCGATTCGATGTCGGCATTTTCCCAAAAATGGTTATTGCCATCAGTTTTGCTGAACTATTGAAAGCGTATACGGAAATGTGTATAACTGGCAATAAAAAGGCATTTATAAGGAGTTGAAATCATATGAACAGAAGAAATAAGAAACGAATGTTGAGCAAATGTATGATTTTTTTACTTTTCTTTGCAATTATCGTGAATACATTTCCGAACAGTGTGATCTATCCCGTAGAGAAAGCAGCAGCAGCAGCAACATTGACCGGAACGAAAATCGATACGTCCTCCGGAGCAGTCTCCTACAGCAGCTCCGTTGGCTCGTATGGTTCCGATCATGACGGAACAAAAGCATGGGACGGCAGTACGGACACTTTTGTCGATTTCGTCACCGGAAGCGGTCCTTATTGGACACAAATCGATTTAGGGACGAAACGGACGACGCTTAGCGGAATTCGCTATTATCCCCGTTCGAATTTTCCGAATCGGATGGTAAATGGCGTTTTTAAAGGCTCGCTAGACGGCGTCAACTGGGTAGAGCTTTACAAAGTAACGTCAGTGCCAAGTGTAGCTTGGACGGAAGTTGCCATCAACCCGGCAAGCGGCCCATATCGGTATATCCGGTATGAAACGCCGCAAAACTCCTTCCTGAACGTAGCGGAAATCGAGCTGTACGGCACACTGGCGGTAGACCTGGGAAATATGATGGATACGTCCGCCGGAGCAGTCTCCTACAGCAGCTCCGTTGGTTCATATAGTTCTGATCATGACGGGACAAAAGCATGGGACGGCAGTACGGACACTTTTGTCGATTTCGTCACCGGAAGCGGACCTTACTGGACCCAAGTGGATTTTGGGGCGAAAAATGTGACGCTAAGAGGGATCAAGTTTTATCCCCGTTCGAATTTTCCGAATCGGATGGTAAATGGCGTCTTTAAAGGCTCGCTGGACGGCGTTAACTGGGTAGAGCTTTACAAAATAACATCAGTGCCGAGTGTAGCTTGGACGGAAGTTGCTATAACCCCGGCAAGCGGCCCATATCGGTATCTCCGGTATGAAACGCCGCAAAACTCCTTCTTGAACGTAGCGGAAATACAATTATACGGCACACTTGAAGCAGGCATGGGAGTTAAAGTAGACACGTCCGGCAGCACCGTGAGTTACCTCTCCTCTCCTGGCGTCTTTTCGGGCGACTACGGTCTCCAGCATAATGGCGTCAAGGTTTGGGATGGAGATACGAGCACCTTTGCGGATTATAACATCAATGACGCTACTGCGGACAACACGCATTGGACTGCGGTCGATTTTGGCCAGTTTAAACAAATAACGGTTGGCGGCATACGCTGCTACCCTCGTCCCGGCTGGGCTGCCAGAGCGGTGGGAGGAACATTCAAGGGATCGAAAGACGGTATAACCTGGGATGAATTATTGAAAATTACAGCGGTCCCACAAGATTCTGCTTGGACAACGGTGAAGCTGGCTTCTTCGAAGGGCCCCTATCGTTATATCCGATACGAAGCGCCTAAAAGCGACTTTCTGAATATGAGTGAAATTGAGCTATATGGCACGGTTACGGATGTCCCGATCGAAAATCCTTGGTCGAATGAAGACTATACGAACGGCGCATTCAGCGGCTTGATTGCAAGCACGCTGAACGCTTACAAGCGCTCGGATTATTCGATGGGAAGCTACGAGAAGCTTACGGATGCCTTTAAACTGATTCGGGCTGTCGGAGAATCGCTTATGGATCCCGGCATGTCGGAGCAAATCGTACATAATGCGGTCGATCAGCTGAAGCCGGCTCCCGACGGAAAATGGAATACGTCGGATATCGCCGTATCTTATATTGGCGACGCGGCAGTCGTAAGCTCCGGCGGAGACAAGCTGCCATGGGACGGAGATATTAACACCTGGCCGGATTATCCCGGAGAGCGGTATTCAGGCGTTGATTTCGGAGAGGGACAGGCCAAATCGATCAGCGTCATCAAGTATTATCCCCGGTACAATTTTCCCGATCGGATGGTTGGAGTCAAATTCCAGGGCTCCAACAATAATACGGACTGGACAACGCTGCATACCGTTGGGTCAATCCCCGTCGTCGGATGGAATACGGTCAAGCTGGCAGCGCCGACGATTCCTTACCGGTATGTGCGGGTGGTAGGACCCGAGGGCTCCTACCTGAATGTCGCGGAAGTCGAGCTGTACGGTACGCCGGTAGACACTACGCTGTTGTCCTATTCCCTGGGCAAGCTCGACAACGCCGATTCGCAGCGTTATACGGCTGCCAGCTTTGCCGCCTTTCAGCAGGCGAAAGCCGATTATGCATCGGTTATCCAGGCAGCGAGAAGCGTTCTGGCGAATGCGAACGCAAAAACGAAGCAAATTGAAATCAATGCGGCCGTGCTGTCGCTGCGCCCCGTTTTATCGAAGCTCGTATATGAATCGACGTTAATGGTCGCGTACGATACGGACGGCGGTTCAACCGTTCCGGGCGAACGGTTGTCGGCCGGCGCAACGGCGCCCCCGCCTGCCACGACGCCGGTTAAAGCGGGATATACGTTTGCGGGCTGGTATTCGAACGCGGACTCGACGATCCCATTTGACTTCAATGCTCTGATCTCGAAATATACGATGGTCTTTGCGAAATGGACGGCCAACGCGTACACCGTTTCGTTTGAAGCCAATGGCGGACGGGCGATCAAGAACCAGGTCGTTCCGTACGGCGGAACCGTCAAAAAACCGAGGAAGCCGATCAAAGGCGGATATGTGTTCGTTGGCTGGTACAGCGACGCCTCTCTGACTACCTCTGCAGATATGACCAAGCCCGTTACGGAAAATACGAACTTTTATGCCAAATGGGGGCCGCTCGGATACGACGTTCCTCCGACCGCATACAAAAGGAACGCATTCGAATTCGTGCATCCCGGGATCTTTCATACGAAGGAAGAGCTGGATCGCATGAAGACATACGCTCTCGCGGGTGTTGAGCCTTGGAAGAGCGGCTACGAGGCTCTGAAGGCGACGGGCAACGCGATCAAAAGCTACGCGATGGAAGGGCCGATGAAGGTCATTCCGAACCCTTGGGAAGGAGCAAGATTCAGAAACGACGCCGATGCCGCGTACAATCTGGCCTTGATGTGGTATATTACCGGGGACGAGGGCTATGCCGTAAAATCCAGGGAGGTCATGATCACCTGGGCCAAGACGATGAGAGGATACCCGACGCTGCAAGTCGGCGAGCCCGATCTGTCCAACGGCGGCCCCGGCCAGAAATTCCCGGCCGCCGCGGAAATTTTAAGAGCTTCGTATTCAGGATGGTCGCAAGCGGATACGGATCAACTGATTGCCATGTTCGAGGCGGACGATGCGGGAACGGGCGTGGCGGGCTCGGGCTACAGCATGATCGACGTCGCTTTGCAAAATCTGCTTCATAACCATGCCACCTTGAATAATGCGGCGCTCGGTTCGATGGCTGTTTTTATGGACGACATCAACTTGTATAATCAGGCGGTCGCCCAGTTCTATAATCCTGCCATTACGCGGGAAGAAATCGGTTACTACGGCGGAAGCGTGTTCTTCAACGTTAATCCGATTACGGGTCAAAATAAGGAAAGCGATCGGGATCAGGCTCATGCCATGGGCGGCGTCGCTTTGCTGGCCGCATTGGCGCAGCTCGCCTATTCGCAAGGCTCGAACGATCTGTACGAAGCCGGTGACAATCTCGTCCTGAAAGCGATGGAATTTGGTGCAAGGTACAATCTGGGCTATGATCTGGAGCAAGGCGAAGTGCCCGGCGGCTATACGAATAACGCGCCATGGAACTATCATAACAACGCGATTTCAACCTTTAACCGCGGAAGATCGAATATCGTCGGCTTTTACGAGCAGGTCTACAACTATTACAAAAACGTGGCCAAGGTAGACCCCGCGAAATACAGGTATTTACAGGAACTGGTCAAGGACAAAAACTTCTTCCCGGAAAAGGCTACGCATGACAACATCGGGCTGGGGACGCTTACGTCTTCGCAGGAAGCCGAGAAGGATGTGCCTGTGCAAGCGTATGTGACTGAAGCGAAAATCGGCGGTTTGACGGGCACACGATTCAGCGCCGGAGCTTTCGACAGCGCCGGAGGGCGCGAAGATCTTAGCGCCCCGGACAATTCGGTGCCGACCACCAAAGCAATCGACGGCCATCCGGCCATGATCGCTACGCGCAGCGGAAACTATGTTGTTTATAAAGATTTTGATTTTTCGCGATTCGGCTCGCGCTTAAACTCGGTCGCCTTCCGGATGGCAACAGGCAATGCTTCGCGCAATTATTACGTGGAGCTTTACGCGGTCACCAACGGTACGCTGTCGTTCAGTGACAAGGGAGATAACCCTGTCGTAACGGGCGGAACTTATCTTGGGAAAGTCAACTTCGATTATACGGGCGATTGGGCTTATTTCCACACGTTTTACGGCGATATGGCGAACGTTCCGACCGGGAAAGCGAATCTCTATGTGGTATTCCGCGGAGATCCGACCACTTGGCTGATGGACCTTGACTGGTTCCAGTTTTCCTCCAACTTCGCGAATAGAGAAACGACAGCAGGCGCAGCATTATCGAACGGTTCCGTTTTGCCGTATACGCTGGATTTCGAAGAAGGCATGTCTTATGTATCCGCAGAAGTTTCGAGCGAGACCAGCGGCGGTACAATCGAGGTGCGGAAAGTGAGTAGCTCGGGGGCATTGCTGGGAACGATCGCGGTGCCGAATACGGGCGGCAAAGCCGTTAAAGTGCGTACCAAGCTGACGAGCCTTCTTGCCGGAGTCAATGACATCGTATTCGTCTACAAGGGTCAGGCGGCGACCCTGAATACGTTCAAATTTGCGTTTATTCCTGATAACACGTATTTGGCGGCGGATCATTGGGCCGTCATAGGCGGCATCTCCGAAGGTGATGCGGATGATGCGGGGCATCAAAGTGTTAGAGCCGTGGACGGCGCCATTCTGGCTTATCCGTTGGTTAATTTCGGAGTGACGGCGTCAACCTTCCAGGTTAAGGTGGCGACAACCTCTGCGGGACATATCGAGCTAAGAACGTTGTCGTATGACGGTACGGGCACAGGCAATCCTTTAAGCGAAGGAGGCAGGGGAAATACCGGCACGCTGGTCGGGACGTTCGATGTTCCCAATACGAACGGCCGGTGGGAAACCGTTGAGCTTGAAATTTCCAAGCCAATGCAGGGCGAGTATTTGGTGTACTTCGTGTTCAAGACGGACTCGGCTTCCGGGCATATCGACTGGTCGACCTTCAAGGTCGAGCCGTCAAATAGGCTGCCGGTTGCAGAGAACGTTCAGGTGAAGGCAATTGCAGGATACCGCTTCTCGCACAAGCTGCCTTTGACCGATCAGGACGACGATCCTCTGACGCTTAGCTTGGCTGGCGCGATCGACGGGGTGACGTTGGATTCCGGCACGGGGGAACTGACGTGGACGCCCGGCGCGTTGCAAACCGGAAGGCATACGATCCAGGTTTCCGCTTCCGATGGCGAGTTAACGGCGGATTCGTTCGTCACGGTCGATGTGTATGCCGACATTCCCGCTTTTGTCGACGCCGTGGAGGCCTCCTTCGATCCGGCCGAATACTCGTTAGGATCGGTGCGGAAGCTGCGGGATGAATTGGATCGATTGAGCGCGAATGAACCGGGAACGGATGTTCCTCCATCCATTCTGGCTGTACAGCAATCGTTCGATGCTTTGGAGAAACCTTTCGACGGTAAAATCGCAGTCTCCGCCGCTTCGGTCTCGTCCTCGGCCATCAATGGACAGTTGGCATGGGACGGAGATACGAATACGTGGCCGGACAGTGATACGGGCGACAAATATACGCAAGTCGATCTGGGCGCCGGGAACGAGCGCGTGATCAGCCGAATTTCGTATTACCCAAGATGGAATTTCCCGGATCGTATGCCAGGCGCCAAGTTCCAGGGATCTATAGATGGCACGAATTGGACGGATCTTTACACTGTTCCGGGCGTGCCGGAGGTGAAGTGGAATGAGGTTCAAATAACAGATCCGACTGCATACCGGTATATCCGGTACCAGGCTAAAGCCGGTCAATGGCTGAACATCGCAGAAATCAAGCTTTACGGCATAGGGGCGGATAAATCGCTGCTGGATTATTTACTCGAAAAGATCGATCTTGCCAACGAGAGGAAGTATACGGCGGCAAGCTGGCAAGCCTTTACGCAAGCGTTGTCCGACCGAGGCTCGGATATTGCCGGGGCAAGATCGCTTCGAACAGATCCGAATATCTCGCAGACGAGCGTGAATGCAGCGACTGTAATGCTGGACGGGATTTATGGATTGCTGGTCGTGGACAGGGAGGCGCCGACAACGACTGATGACGCCCCGCTCAGTTGGGTCAATCACGACGTCACGGTGAATTTAACGGCAAGCGATAGCGGCTCGGGCGTTGAGGCAACTTATTTCATGCTCGATGGCGGGCCCAAACAGGCGGGAACCAGAGTAACCGTTTCGGAGGAAGGTACTCATACGCTTGTCTACTGGAGTGTGGGTCATGCCGGCAATGTGGAAACGGCGCATACGGTTGCCATACGATTAGATAAGACGGCGCCGGCGGACGCAGCGTTGTCGGCCGACATTACAGCGTCAACCAACAGTGATGTGACCGTAACGATCAGCTATCCGGCTGATGCGGTGGTGAAAGAATACAAACTGGGCGCAAGCGGCACTTGGACAGCATACGGTGCCCAAGTGGTTATTTCCGCAAACGACAGGGTGTATGCAAGAGGAACGGATGTTGCAGGCAACGTATCCAATGTAACCAATTATGTGGTCGGCAATATCGATCATATAGCACCGGTGGATGCAACCTTAGCTGTAGATACCATAGCGCCGACCAACCAGGGTGTCACCGTAATGATCAGCTATCCGGCTGACGCGGCTGCGAAGGAATTCAAAGTGGGAGACAGCGGCACTTGGACAGCATACACCACTCCAGTCGTTGTCTCTGATAATGACACTGTGTATGCAAGAGGAATGGATGCCGTAGGCAACGTATCGAACGTAACCAGCATTACCGTAAATAACATCTACAAGATTGCCCCTGTCACCAGCGCAACGTTAAGTCCGGCTGCGCCTAACGGCAAGAACAGCTGGTATACGACGGATGTTACGGTAAGCTTATCCGTATACGCCAATGTATACGGAGGAGCAGTGACAACCGAATACCAAGTGAATGACGGTGCATGGATCACCTACACCGGTTCCATTCCTGCCTTCGGGGAAGGAACGTATAAGCTTGGATACCGAAGCAAGGATCAGGCGGGCAATGTCGAACACCAAAAAACTGTCGAGTTTAAGGTTGACAAGACGGCGCTAGCGCTATCTGTTCAGTTGGATAAGACATCAATTTGGCCGGCAAATCACAAAATGGTGACTGTCAATGCGACTCTGAATTCGAGTGATGCTGCATCGGGCATTGAATCCGTGGTGTTAACCTCTATCACGAGCAATCTGCCGGATAGCGGTCAAGGCGACATTCAGGCCAATTTCGGTACAGCCGCTACTTCATTTAATTTACGTGCTGAAAAATCACGTATCTATACGATCACCTACACGGCAACCGATAAAGCGGGCAACAAAACGGTTACTTCCGTAACCGTCACAGTGCCGCATGATCAATCTGGAAATCATTAAGAAGCGTACTAGTGACGGAAAGTAGCCTGGACGGCGGCAGCACCTGACAGAGCGGAAATCATATTTCTGCGAAAGCTGCTAATTACTTGCTCCGGATACTGAATACTTGTTGTCTATTCGATAGTCTTAGTAGAACGTAGTCCTGTAAATCCCTCTTGTGTCGACATCTTAGCAAGTACGCTTTGCTAATCACGCAAGAGGGATTTTTTATAGGAATGATAAACGATGTCGGAGAGGGTGATGCGGTCAATTTGACCATCAGTTGAAAGTGTATTCAATCAGAGGTTTGACAACTTCAATTCATAAGGAGGATTTATATTATGTCAAAACAAGTGCTGCATTTAAAATTACTACCATTATTTCTAACTTTTATTATGTTAATTGCGATCTGCGCGTCCTTCACAATGGGCTACCGACCTGTCGCCGTACACGCAGCAACAACTTATATCCACCCGGGCATGCTTCACACCCAAAGCGATCTGGATCGGATGAAAACCAAGGTGGCTGCCAGTGCGTCCCCTTGGATTGATGAGTGGCACATGCTGCAGGACAATGGCTTCGCCTCATCTTCCTTTACTCCGACCTACCGCAGCATCGTATACCGGAACGACGCAACAAATGGAGATCTGGGGAATGACGATTTGAAAAATAGCGGTACGGCAGCTTACTTTAACGCATTGGAATGGTACATCACCGGGAATCAAGCCTATGCCAACGAGGCTATAGCTCTCTTAAACGGCTGGTCGAATACGTTGACCTCCATCCAGGGCAGCGATGCGATCATTGCTGCGGGTGTTTACGGCTACAAATTTTTAAATGCGGCCGAAATCATCCGTTATACGAACGCCGGGTGGCAGCAAGCCGATATAACCAAGTTTTCTACGATGATGACGAACGTCTTTTATCCAATTACCCAAAATTACGCGGCCCTGGACAGAAACGGTGCAGTAGATGCGCTGCTCATCCTGTTTAATATTTGTTACGGGGTGTGGAACAACGACGATCCAGCCTATAATGCCGCCGTCAATTACTACAAAACCGGCGCAGGAAACGGCTCCATCACCCATTTCATCCAGACGAGCGACGGGCAAACGCAAGAAGCAGGCAGAGATCAGGCCCACAATCAATTAGCTGTCGGTATGCTTACCGATGCCGCTGAAGTAGGCTTTAACCAAGCTTCGGTCAACGTAAGTGGCGCCGACATGGTTTCCTATCCCAACAACTCGTATTCGCTGTTGAAAGGGTTGGAATATACGGCCAAGTACAATTTAGGCTATCCCGTACCTTTTACGAGAGTACAGAGCGCTGACACGAAAGCTCCTTACACACAAGTTTCTTCGCTAAACCGCGGAGAATTCAGACCGATGTATGAACAAGCGTACAATTTGTTCCATAACAAAGTAGGTCTTGCCGATTCCTCGATGCCGTTTACGAAACAAGTTATCAATTCCGTAAAGCTGGAAGGCTTCACTTCCGATCACCCTTCGTATGGAGGCCTCTTGAACGCACAGGATACGCGAACGGCACCGCTGAATCCAACCGTTGCGATCAGCCCTAGAAATCTTATCAGTTATGTAGTCACTGCAGCTAGCGGAGGCGTCAGTCCATTAATTGCCAATGTGAGCAGATTCAACTCGGACGGTTCCTTTCATATTGGCACACAGGAAACATTCACGATGGAATATCAAGGAAGTAAGACCTACGCGTTTAAATCTCTAATCAATAACAAGTATGTTTCTGCCAACAACGGCGGCTCGGCTTACCTCATTGCCGACAGCACAACAATTGGTACGACGCAAAAGTTCACGGGAAGCGAAGACAACAATATGCTATATTCGTTCAAATCCAATGCCAATAATTTATATGAAAATGTTGACGCCACCAATCAAATCGCAGCTACAGCGAGCAGCGTAACATCGGATAGCCAAAGGTTTATCATCTTGCCTCAAAGAGCGGCGGTTACTTCATCGGCAGCGCCAACAACTCCGGCGAACCTGACGGCGAGCGTAAACAATAATGGCCAGATTACGCTGAACTGGACAGCGTCCACGGATAATGAGGGAGTTATCGGCTACAAGATTTTCCGGAACAGCGTTCAAGTAGGAACGGCTTATACGAATTCGTATACCGACACGGGGCTTTCCGCATCGACGACCTACAGCTACACGGTGCAAGCCTATGATGCCGCCGATGTTGTTTCGGCCCAAAGCAATACGGCCAGCAATACGACTGCAGGCACGAATCTTGCGCTTAACAAAACTGTGACGTCGAGCAGCAGCTTTGAATGCTGCTGTTGGCTTAAAACGAACGCGGTTGACGGGCAAGAAAATTCCGTAAGCGGCGCTTGGGGCTTTTCCAGCAACAATTCCTTGACTGCCAATCACACGGAATGGGTACAGGTAGATATAAGCGCGAGCAATACGATCAGCCAAGTAACATTATTCCCACGCAATGATGGGATTAATGGAGGTTTTTGTTTCCCGATTGACTTCAATATTCAGGTGTCCACAGATGGAACAAACTGGACGACCGTTGTCACGAAGACCAATTATCCGTTCGTTAACAGCGGGCAAGCATTCACATTCACACCCGTTTCGGCCAGATATGTCAAAGTAACGGGAACCAATCTTCGGCCGAATCCGAACGATACGAATTATTACCGGATGATGTTTGCCGAAATCGAAATTTTCCAACAGGTAACAAGCGGTGCTACTTATAAAATGGTCGCGCGCCACAGCGGCAAATTGGCTGGCGTGAGCGGCGCTTCCTTATCCGACGGCGCTGCGGTTGTACAGCAGACCGACAGCGGAAGCAACGGCCAGAAGTGGGTCATCACTGACCTTGGCACCGGCTATTACAAGATTATCAATGTCAACAGCGGAAAGGCCATGGACGTGAGCGGTGCTTCCACTGTGGACGGCGCGCAAATCATCCAATGGCCGTATAGCGGAAGCAACAATCAGCAATGGCAAATCGTTGATGTGGGTAGCGGATTTTATAAGATAATAGCACGCCATAGTGGAAAGGGAATGGATGTAAGCGGCGGTTCTACTGCAGACGGTACGCAAACTCAACAATGGACGTATAACGGTACCACAAATCAACAATGGTTATTAGTGAAACAGTAAGGATGTGAATGAATGCGCATAGTAATCACGATGCTATAAAGACAGGACATATTCCGTCAGTTCACATTTATGCACATAAATTCTTGTCATAAGTGAGAGTCAACAGACACATTGCCATATGTAAGAAAATGTGTTAGTGTGTTAACGATAACACATGTAATTCTGGAGACTGATTATGAATATTAAGATGTCGGATGTGGCAAAAGCAGCGGGCGTTTCGCTCGCAACCGTCGGCAGGGTTCTGCACAATAACGGCTACGTGTCTGAGGAGAAACGCAAGGAGATCGAGCGGATCATCAAAGAGACGGGCTATATACCAAACAAGATTGCACAGGGACTGAAAAGAAGTCAGAGCAAGATTATTGGGCATTTGACGCTGTTTAACACCAATATGCAGTTTAAGGAGATAAGCTCCGCCGTCAATACTGCTGCCTCGATCAGCGGTTATCATTTGCTGACTCTTACCTGCCACCATGGATTTGGCGAGGAGGAGCAATGGGTCAACGACTTGATCGGCCACCGGGTGGACGGTGTTATTATTACCTCGTATCATGCCATTTCAAAGGAATTAATCGGCCGCTTAATCGAACAGAATATACCCGTTGTTATGATTGAACGGACCTATGAAATGCCCTCGGTTGACCGAATTGTAGTCAATGATCGCGCCAGTTCGTCAGGCGCCGTCCGTCATATGGTGCATAAAGGGCACCGACGTATCGCCTTTGTTGGCGCCGAGCTGTGGCACCAAGTGGAAACGGATCGTTACACGGGTTACCTTGATGCGCTGAACGAGGCAGGAATCGCACCTCAGGAGGAATGGGTAAGGGTCATGCCCGAGTATTCGGTGGAGGCTGGCCGGAAGGCAATTGGTGAGCTACTGGATGCTAAGCATCCTCCGACGGCGATTTTTATGACTTCAGACATTTATGCTTGCGGTGTAATGCAGGTTTTGTATGAACGCGGTCTTCGTGTGCCGGACGATGTGTCTCTTATCGGATACGACAACACACTGTCGGCTTTGCTGTCTCCGCCGATTACATCAGTCGGTTTACCGTTCAAAGAAATCGGTGATCATGCTTTGCAACTGCTTCTGCGGCGAATGAGCGACATTACAGCCCCATCCTGCACAATCGGAATAGACCCGTTTCTGATGGACCGACATACGGTGCGGGAATGGCATGGCGACTAGGCCGGGCAGCGTGAACCAGAATCCTTTTGAATTGATTTTGCCCCTTGGCATTCGATTCTGGTTCGTGCTTCGCCTGAATCAGCATCCAGCTATCCGGTCAATAAGTCATACCTAGTTTCATGACTAATGTGGTAACGTTAACACATTATATTGATTGATGTGTTAACGATAACATATTGAGCCGAGTCTCGATGAAAGTGCCTGGGTATTCATATTCGGGTACTCTAATCCGCGCTAACTCAATCAATAACAGAAGGAGTGGAAGAACGATGACGCGACCGCTACCAATGCTTACCCAGATTTGCCTTGTAGTCCATGATGCGGAACAGGCCAGCGCCAATTGGGCTAAGGTCCTTGGCGTTCAACAGGCACCGGTAGAGACAATGACGACGGAAGGGGGGCTTCACTATACGTATGGAAATCTTACAGAATACAGCGGATGCAAGGTAGCCAAGTACGAACTGGAGCATCTGATCCTGGAGCTTATGCAACCGGCCGAATCTCCGAGTCCATGGAGAACCTTTCTGGATAATCACGGACAAGGTGTTTTCCATTTCTGCATGTTCGTAGATGACCGCCAGTCGATGTACCAGACGTTGGCCAACATCGGAGCAGAACTCCCGTACCATGTTGGCTATTTTACCAAAGGCTCTTACAGCTACGTGGACACGAGAGCTCAGCTTGGATTGGAGCTTAGCATCAACAACCTGGCTGACAACCGCCATTTGATGCGGCTCCTTGCCCAAGGGAGTTCAGAACCATTGGATGAAATAAAATAGGTTTTGGGAGTTATAGTGAAAATTAAAGTACACAGCAATTCAAATTGCAAAGGAGTACGAATGAAATGGACATCAAAACCCTTAGAGCTTTATTAAAAGAAAGGGATTCTTTTAGCATTTTGGAAACGTTGGATATCGTTACGGGCGAACGGACTGTTTTGCGTGAATTCGATGAGGTCATCGAGGCCCCAAACTGGACGAATGACGGCCGATATCTGGTGTATAACAGTAACGGCCTTATGTACACTTACGAGTTGGATACTGGAGCGGTTAGGCAGATTGAGACCGGATTTGCTGTCGATTGCAATAATGACCATGTACTTTCTCCCGACGGCACTCGACTTGCGGTCAGCCATTTCACGGAAGAGGATGCACTGTCCAGAATATATGTGCTTCCCTTAGTGGGAGGGGTACCGGAACTGGTAACGCCGAACGGTCCCAGCTTTTTGCACGGATGGTCTCCAGACGGCTCGACCATTGCGTACTGTGCGGGAAGAAACGGACAATACGATATCTACACCATTCCGGCGGGCGGTGGTGAAGAGATCCAGTTGACAGACCTTCCCGGTTTGGATGACGGGCCTGAATTTTCGCCCTGCGGCCGCTGGATATGGTTTAATTCGACGCGAAGCGGTTTGATGCAGATTTGGCGTATGGGCTATGACGGAGGGAATCCGGAGCAAATGACATTTGATGAAGCCAACTGCTGGTTTCCGCATGTGTCCCCGGATAGCGAATGGGTATCCTACCTGGCATACCGAATAGGAGATGTGGCTCCCGGAGAGCACCCGGCCAACAAACAAGTGGAACTGCGTCTGATGCCTGCAGGGGGCGGAGCATCCCGTACGATTGCTAGGTTGTTCGGCGGTCAGGGAACGATAAATGTCAATTCGTGGGCGCCGGATAGCCGTAAGCTCGCTTTTGTTTCGTATCGGCTGAAGCAGTAGCGTTCAAGTCTTGGATAGAAATGTGAGTTATGACCTTCCTTTACGGGCAGGTACTACAAATAGTAGAAGGGATTGATGGGCATGGCACCTGTGAAACCGATAAAAGTTGCTGTAGTTGGATGTGGCATGATTAGCGATGCTTATTTAAGCACAATGGTTAACTGCTTCCAAATATTGGAGGTGGTTGGCTGCTGCGATCGTAATCCTGAAAAGGCCGAACGGGCCGCAGAAAAATATAACATCAAAGTACTCTCCATCGAAGAAATTATCGCGGACGATTCAATTGAAATCGTTGTCAATCTGACCGCATCGACCGCGCATTACAGTGTCGTGAAACAGCTGCTCGAAGCCGGCAAGCATGTTTATACAGAAAAGGTATTAGCAATTGAGTTGGAGGAAGCAGCTGAATTGGTTCGGATCGCCAATGAAAAAAATCTGTATCTCGGCGTAGCTCCAGATACTTTTCTCGGAGCAAGCATCCAGACCGCTAGATTCGTGGTCGAAAGCGGGATGATCGGGAAAGTCACTTCCTTCCACTGTGCATTGAACAGGGACATTTCCCTCTTTGCGGAGCATTCTCCGCTAGCCGTTAAACCTGGTGCAGGCATTGGCTTTGATGTTGGCATTTATTATATTACCGCTATGCTGAGCATTTTGGGCCCCGTTACGGAGGTATCCGGGATTTCGAAGACGCTGAACAAGGCACGGAAGCATTATTTTATTGAAAAGCTCGATGAGTCCTATGAGATACAGTGTGAAAATATTATGGCCGGCACGCTGCAATTTGAGTGTGGAACGGTCGGCAGCATGCTGTTCGACTCCAATTCCATATTCATTATTCCGGAGAAGCCGACGCTTGTCCTGTTTGGCACCAGTGGGATCATGTACATGTCCGATCCAAACCTTTTTGGCGGCGAGGTCAAGGTTATTCTAAAGGGCTACACGGAGCCCATGGTCATGCAGCAATCCCATGCTTTCACCGGAGAGAGCCGGGGACTTGGCGTCGCAGAAATGGCGTGGTCCATGCGCAAGGGCAGAGTGAACCGTGCGAACAAGGAAATGGCCTATCATGCTCTGGAGATATTGCACAGTATTGTACGTAGCGGTGAGACGAAGCAACACGTTGTGTTGAAATCGACGTTTGCCAATATGCCGCCTATTCCTAAAGGCTACTTAGATAGCTCGTATCTTAACTCCCAGGAAGAATCTGGACTTGCCTAAAAGAAAGAGGCCACTGAAAAAGCTCTGGCCCTTGGTCATACCCCTGTCAAGTAGACAAATGAAAAAAGCTATGCTGCCAAAGCGCATCGATACTCAATCGGTGCGCGTTTTTTCAGTTTGGATTGAAACCGTTGGTAGTTATAAAAGTAAATATAATCTTCCAC